>CAZIXQ010000016.1:0-28443 GCA_964543155.1 uncultured Enterobacteriaceae bacterium | reverse complement strand
GGCATCAAGCTGATCGGGCCCGGCGACATCGTGACCGACGAGGAGCTGCCGAACATGGGCGACGTGCCGATCGGCGTGATGACCATGTTCCACTACTCGGCCGCCGGCGATCGGCCGGCGAACAAGGCGTTCGTCGAGGCCTACCAGAAGGAGTACGGCCCGAATGCGTGGCCGAACTTCATCTCCGTCGGCGCCTGGGACGGCATGCAGGCGATCTGCGACGTCGTGCGCGCGCAGAACGGCAAGGTCGATCCGGAGAAGACGATGCTGCTGCTGCGCGGGTGGAAGAACCCGAACAGCCCGCGCGGCCCGATCGAGATCGATCCGCGTACCCGCGACATCATCCAGAACGAGTACATCCGCGAGACGCGCAAGGTCGGCGGCATCCTGAAGAACGTCGAGCTCGAGACGATCCCGATGGTCAAGGATCCGTGGAAGGAGTTCAGCCAGAAGTAGCCCGGTTAGGGACCGCCGGCAGAGGAGCCCCCGCCCGCCCGGCGGGGGCTTTGTTTGTCCGCCGCCGAGCGCCGCCGCCTTGGACGCCTTTTTCGCCAGCCTCGTCAGCATCGCCTTCCACGGGCTCGCGTACGGGATGATCCTGTACGCGATCTCGGTCGGCCTGTCGATCACGATGGGCCTGATGGGGTTCGTGAACCTCGCGCACGGCGTGTTCGCGATGGCGGGCGGGTATCTGATGTACACCGCGATGGCGCGGTTCGGCCTGCCCTGGCTGCCGGCGCTCCTCCTCGCGGTGGTCGTGGTCGCGGCCGCCAGCATGGTCCTCGAGCGGCTGCTCTACGCGCGGCTCTACACCGCGGGCGAGCTCGAGCAGGTGCTCTTCACGATCGGGCTCATCTTCGTCGCGGTGGCGGTCGCTCGCCTCGCCTACGGCACGCTGCCGCTCGCCGCGCCGCTGCCCGAGTTCATGAAGGGGCAGACCGAGCTCCTCGGCCGCTCGTTCCCGACCTACCGGGTGGTGGTGATCGTTGCGAGCGCGGTGCTGATCGCGGCGCTGTGGATCGGCCTCGAGCGCACGCGCTGGGGCGCGATGGTGCGCGCGGCCGTCGACAACCGCGCGATGGCGCAGGCGATCGGCATCCACACCGGGCAGCTCTTCACGCTCACGTTCGCACTCGGCAGCGGGCTCGCTGCGCTCGGCGGCGCGCTCGGCGCCGACCTGATCGCGATGACCCCGACCTACCCGTTCGAGCAGCTCGTCTACTTCCTGATCGTGGTGGCGATCGGGGGCCTCGGCACGCTGCGCGGCCCCTTCCTCGGCGCGCTCCTGATCGGCGTCGGCGACACCGCCTGCAAGTACTGGGTGCCGCAGTTCGGCGCGTTCTTCATCTTCGCCGCAACGATGGCGGTCCTGCTCTGGCGGCCGCAGGGGCTGCTCGGGAGGAAAGCCTGATGGCCGACGCCGCCATCATCGGCTACGCCGGCGCCGCGCGCCTGCGGCCGATCGAGCTGCTCCCGTGGGCGTTCGCGGCGGCGGTGTACTTCCTCGCGCCGAGCTACCTCCCGCTCGGCGCCTACGTGCTGATCATCATCCTCTTCGCGCTGTCGCTCGATCTCATCCTCGGCTACGGCGGCATCGTCACGCTCGGTCACGCGGCCTACTTCGGCCTCGGCGCGTACGCCGCCGGCGTCTTCGCGATCCGCGTGAGCGGCGACCCGCTCCTCGGCCTGCTCGTCGCGGCGGTGGCCGCGGGCCTGTTCGGGCTCGCGACCGGCGCGGTGATCCTGCGCACGCACGGCCTCGCGCTGCTCATGCTGACGCTCGCGATCGTGTCGATCGTGTTCGAGGTCGCGAACAAGTGGACGAGCGTCACCGGGGGCACCGACGGCCTGCACAGCGTGCCGATCCAGCCGATCCTCGGGACGTTCCGCTTCGACATGTTCGGCAAGGTGGCCTATCTCTACTGCCTGATCGCGCTCGTCGCGGGCTGGTGGCTCGTGCGCACCATCGTCCATTCGCCGTTCGGCATGGCGCTCGCCGGGACGCGCGAGAACGATGTCCGCATGCACGCGATCGGGGCCCCGGTCTACCGCCGCCGCCTCACCGCGTACACGATCTCGGCGATGCTGGCGGGGATCGCCGGGGCGCTCCTCACCCAGACCACGCAGTTCGTCGGGCTCTCGGTGGTGGCCTTCGAGCTGTCGGGCGAGCTCCTGGTGATGCTGGTGCTCGGCGGGGTGCGGCGGATCTACGGCGCCTTCCTCGGGCCGCTCGTGTTCATCGTCGCGCGCGACTACCTCGCCAAGCAGTCGCCCGAGTACTGGACGCTCGGCATCGGCGTGCTGCTGATCGTGATCGTGATGTTCGCGCGCGGCGGGATCCTGGGCCTCGTCGACCAGGCGGCGGCGCGGCTGCGGAAGGCGCGCGCATGAGCACGCACGCGCTCGAGACGCGCGCGCTGTGCAAGACCTTCGGGGGGCTCACGGTCGCCGCGAACATCGAGTTCGCGCTCGCCCCGGGCGCGCGCCACGCGCTGATCGGGCCGAACGGCGCGGGCAAGACGACCTTCGTCAACATGCTGACCGGGCGGCTCCCGCCGTCGTCCGGCCGCGTCCTGCTCGCGGGCGAGGACGTGACGCGGCTCTCGCCCGAGGCGCGCGTGAAGCGCGGGCTCGGGCGCACGTTCCAGATCAACACGCTCTTCCGCAGCCTCTCGGTGCTCGACAACGTGGCGCTCGGCATCGCCGAGCGCCGCGGCATCGGCGGGCGCATGTGGCGCGCGGCGAGCGCCTACCGCGAGGTGCGCGACGAGGCGCTCGAGCTGCTCGCGAGCCTCGCGCTCACCGGCGACGCCCACACCCGCGTCCTCGACCTGCCCTACGGCAAGCAGCGGCTGGTGGAGATCCTGATCGCGCTCGGGCTCCGGCCCAAGGTGCTGCTGCTCGACGAGCCCGCAGCGGGCGTGCCGTCGGCCGAGTCGGAGCGCATCCTCGAGGTGCTCGACCGCCTGCCGAGCGACATCGCGATCCTGATCATCGAGCACGACATGGACGTCGTGTTCCGCTTCGCGCGCCGCATCACGGTGCTGGTGCAGGGCGAGGTGCTGTGCGAGGGCACCCCGGCAGAGATCGCCGCCGACCGGCGCGTGCACGAGGTCTATCTGGGCGAGAGTCATCACCATGGCTGACGCGCTGCGCCTGGAAGGCGTGCGGGCGGGCTACGGCGAGACGGTGGTGCTCGAGGATGTCGCGTTCGCGCTGCCCGAGCGCGGCGCGCTCGCGGTGCTGGGGCGCAACGGCGTGGGCAAGACGACGCTGCTCGCGACCGTGATGGGCCTCACCACCTTCCACGCCGGCACGATCGAGTTCCGCGGCGCGGCGGTGGGCGCGCTGCCCGCGTACGCGCGCAACCGGCTCGGGATCGGCTACGTGCCGCAGGCGCGCGAGATCTTTCCGTCGCTGTCGGTCGAGGAGAACCTCACCGTCGCGGCCCGGCCCGGCCGCTGGGACCTCGCGCGCGTGTACGAGCTCTTCCCGCGCCTCGCCGAGCGGCGCACGCACCGCGGCAACCAGATCTCGGGGGGCGAGCAGCAGATGCTCGCGATCGGGCGCGCGCTGATGGGCAACCCGACGCTGCTGCTGATGGACGAGCCGCTCGAGGGGCTCGCGCCGATCATCGTCGAAGGACTGCTGCGCGCGATGGAGCGCCTGATCCGCGACGAGGCGCTCACCGTGGTGCTGGTCGAGCAGTCGGCGAAGCTCGCGCTGGAGGTCACCGACAACGCCCTGGTGCTCAGCCGCGGACGCATCGTGCACCGCGGCCCGAGCGCCGAGCTGCTCGCCGACCCCGAGCGCCTCACCGCGCTCGTCGTCGCGCAGTAGGCCCTAGTTCCCCTCGAACCGCGGCTTCTCCTTCTTCACGAAGGCGTCGTAGGCGCGCTGGTAGTCCTTGGTCTGCATGCAGATCGCCTGCGCCTCGGCCTCGGTCTCGAGCGCCTGCTCGATGGTCATGCTCCACTCCTGGTGCAGGCACTTCTTGGTCATCCCGTGCGCGAACGCGGGACCGTTGGCGAGCGAGAGCGCCATCTCGTGGGCGCGCGCGAGCAGGCGGTCCTTGGGTACCACTTCGTTGAAGTAGCCCCACGCGAGCCCTTCCTCCGCGCTCATCGAGCGGCCGGTGTAGAGGAGCTCCGCGGCGCGCCCCTGGCCGATGATGCGCGGCAGGATCGCGCAGGCGCCCATGTCGCAGCCGGCGAGCCCCACGCGCACGAAGAGGAACGCGGTCTTGCACTCCGGCGTGCCGTAGCGCAGATCGCAGGACATCGGGATGATCGCCCCGGCGCCCGCGCTCACCCCGTCCACCGCGGCGATGACCGGCTGCGGGCAGTTGCGCATCTCCTTCACCAGGTTCCCGGTCATGCGCGTGAAGTAGAGCAGCTCGTCCATCGGCATCTTGAGCAGCGGCCCGATGATCTCGTGCACGTCGCCGCCGGAGCAGAAGTTGCCGCCCTCGCCGGTGAAGACGACCACGCGCACGTCGTCGGCGTACTGCAGCTTGTGGAACGTGTCGCGCAGCTCCGCGTAGCTGTCGAACGTGAGCGGGTTCTTGCGCTCCGGCCGGTTGAGGCTGATCGTCGCGACCCGGTCCTTCACCTCCCACTTGAAGTGCTGGGGACGCCACTCGGCGGCTTTGAGCTTGTACATCGTGCTTTTCCCTCTCTGAAGGTGATGTGGATGGATTGCTCGGTGAACGGTCAGCCGCCCGAACCGGGCGACGAAGAAAAGTCGGGCTGGCCGATTCTCAGCTCGCTGCGTACGGCGCGCACGCCGTACACCTCGCGGGTGATGCGTACCGCCTCGTCGATCAGCTCCTGCGTCGGCACGTTGCCGCGCAGGGTCACCACGCCTTCCTTGGGCTCGACCTGGATGCCGGCGCGCCAGAGCTTGCGGTTGAACTGCAGCTTGGCGGCAACCTTGGTCGTGATGCCCTGGTCGCGCCAGAAGCCGGTGGGCGGCTCCTCCTCGCGCGCCGGCGCGGCCTTCGGCGCCGGGGCGCTCGTCGCGGCGGCCGTGCGCTCGGGTGCGGGCGGGGATGGTGCGGCCTTCGGCGCCGGGGCGTTCGTCGCGGCGGCCGTGCGCTCGGGCGCGGGCGGGGATGGTGCGGTCTTCGGTGCCGGCGGCGGGACCGCGGCCTTCGGTGGCGCGGGCGCCGCCGCGGGTCGCGCCGCGGCCGGCGGCGCGGCGGCCGCGACTTTCGGCGCCGGCTTCGCGGCTGGCGCGAGTTCGGATGCGGGGCGCTCGACTTTCGGTGTCGGCGCCACGGCCGCCGCCGCGACGCGCGGCGGCTCGGGCTTCGCGACCGGCGCGGCGACCGGCTTCGCGACCGGCGGCGGCCCGCGCAATGACGCGACGAGAACCGCCGCGAGGACGACCGCCGCCGCGCCGATACCCGCGTACACCGGCCAGCGACGACGCGGTGTCGGGGCGGCCACGGTTGCCGCCGCCGCATCGACCGGTCTCGCAGCAGCCGGCGGCGGCACGGCGATCGGACGCGCGTCGGGCGGCGGCGTCTGGTCCGGGAACGTTCGCGCCGACGGGCTGCTCGGCTCGAACACCACGACCGGGCGCGTCGCCTCCGCGATGATCGTCTCCTCGGAGACCGTCGGGCTCACCGGGGCGGCGTAGGCCTCGAGGATGGCGGCGCGGAAGGACTCCGCGGTCTGAAAGCGGGCGTCGGGCTCTTTCGCGAGCGCCCGCGCGATCACCGCGTCGTAGCGCTCCCATCCATGCCCCGGGTCGGCCTCCGACACCGGCGGCGGGCTCGTGTGGCAGACCTTGTAGGCGACCTGCTCGGTGGTGCCGGAGAACGCGCGCACGCCGGTGAGGAGCTGGTAGAGCACCACGCCGGCGGCGAAGAGGTCGGCGCGCCAGTCCACGCCGCCCCCGCTGTACTGCTCCGGCGCCATGTAGCCGGGCGAGCCCATCACCAGGCCGGTCTGCGTGAGCTGCGAGGTCTCCACCTTGGCGATGCCGAAGTCCGCGATCTTGACCCGGCCGCTGTTCATCACGATCAGGTTCGCGGGCTTGATGTCGCGATGCCAGACGCCCTGCTCGTGCGCGTGCTGGAGCGCCTCGAGGAGCTGCGCCATGATCGACACGATGTCGCGCTCCTGGAAGCGCGTGCCGCGGTTGAAGTAGTCGCGCAGGCTCATCCCCTGCACGAACTCCATCGCGATGTAGGTGACCTCGCCGGTGTCGCCATAGTCGTGGACCGCGACGATGCCCGGGTGCGAGAGGCGGCCGGCGGCGCGCGCCTCGTTCTTGAAGCGCGCGAACATCATCGCGGCGCGCTCGTGGTCGTCGACCAGCTCCTTGCGGATCGTCTTGATCGCGACGGTGCGGTGGATGTCGGGGTCGAACGCCCGGTAGACGACCCCCATCGCGCCCTTGCCGAGCACTTCGACGATCTCGTACTTGCCGAGCCGTTCCGGGGCAGTCATGAGCGCTCGGCCGCGCGCGGGCTGGACGATCGGCGCATCGGGGCGGCCTCCCTGGCCGCCGGGCGGGACGAAGGACGCGCCTAATCTAGGCGGCGGTCGAAGGCGCTGTCAATCGACGCGTGGCGCAGGCCCTGTCGCCCTGCTCACCCGACCGCCTTCATGAAGCCGAGGCGCTGGGACTGGCGGAACCCGATCGAGTACAGGAACCCGAGGAGGTCGAAGTTCTCGCGCCGCACCAGGGTCTCGACCCCCTCGATGCGCAGCGCCTGCAGGTTCACGAACAGCTGCGAGAGGAGCGCAGTGGCGACGTGGTGGTGGGCGTAGTCGGGATCGACGCCGATCGTGTCGAGCACCGCGACCGGCTCGGAGCGGCCGAAGTCGCCGAAGTCGGTGCGCGCCATCGCGAACCCGGCCACGATGCCGTCGACGCGCGCGGTGAGCGAGACCCGCACCGCGGAATCGTCGAGCGCTTCGGCGACGAGCGTCTCGATGTGGGCGCGCCGCTCGCGGCCCATGAGGTTGCGGTCGATGCGCACCAGATCGGCGAGGTCCTCCGCCGCGAGCGAGCGCACGTCCACGCGGTCGCGCGCGAGCGCCTCGAAGTCGTTCGTGCGGTCGGCGCCGTAGTCCACCTCCGCGGAGAAGCGGCGGTGCTCGGGGGCGGCCACGCCCGGCTCGTGCTCCGCGCCGAGGCGGCCGGCGTGCACGCTGCACTCGAGGATCTGGTTGGGCGCGAGCTCGAAGCCCGCCTGGTCGAAGAAGCGCAGGATGCCGTGGTCGCGCCACGACGCGCTCGTGCGCAGCGAGGTGCTCCCGTCCTTGCGCGCCTCGGCCTCGAGCGCGTGGAGGAGCTGCATGCCGATGCCGTGCCCGCGCTCGTCCGGCCGCACGCCGATCACCTCGAGGCGCAGGGCGGGCTCGGTGCGGCCGAACTCGCCCGCCAGCCTGCGCGCGAGCACGTAGCCGGCGAGCGCGCCCGCGTCGTCGATCGCGAACTGGACGTGGAGTGCGGGCTGCTTCTGCGCCGCCTTCAGGCGCCGCTCGAAATAGAAGCGCCGCGAGCGGCCGGCGAGGCGCGCGTCGATGGCGACGACGGCATCGAGGTCGCGCGGCGCGAGGCGGCGCACCTTGAGCTGGGGGGCGGAAGCGGTGACGGCCATGGTCCCTCCTCGGACTCGCGCGGGCGCCTCGCACCCGCAGTGGAACACGGCTCCTGGAAGCGCCCGGAACGGGCTTGTCGTAATTTGGTACTAAAATACTTAAATATACCCCGGCCGTCAAGCCGGCCCGTCAATCCGGCGCTATCTCCTTGTGCGTGCGGTGTTTCCCGGCCAAAATGGTAAACTGGTGCGGAAATGACGGTTTCCACCCCCCGCAGCGCCGCCGCCGACGCCCTGACGGTCCGCCCGGTCGAGGTCCGCGACCTCGACGCGGTGATCGCGCTCGATACGGCGGTCACCGGCCTCGCCAAGCCCGACTACTGGTACGAGCTCTTCCACCGCTACGGCACCCGCGGCCGCCAGCAGCGCTTCTTCTTCGTCGCCGATGCGGGCGGCGAGATCGAAGGCTTCGTGCTCGGCGAAGTGCGCGACTGGGAGTTCGGCTCGCCCCCCTGCGGGTGGGTGTTCGGCATCAACGTGCGGCCCGACGGGCGCCTCGGCGGGGTGGGCACGCGGCTGCTCGAGGCGATCGTGGCCGCGTTCCGGCGCGCGGGCGTCACCAAGGTGCGTACCCTGCTCGCGCGCGACAACACGCTCGTGCTCTCGTTCTTCCGCAGCCAGGGGATGATGGCCGCCCCGTTCATCCCGCTCGAGCTCGACCTCGCGGAGGGCGGGCGATGAAGCTGCAGACGGCGACCAGTCTCGCGCTGGTGAGCGTGCTCGAGGCGGCCGCGCACGCCGAGCGCCAGGTCTCGGCCTCGGACATTGCCGAGAAGTACGGCGTCTCGATCCATCACCTCGCCAAAGTGCTGCGCGAGCTCGGCCGCGCCGGGATCTTCGAGGCGACGCGCGGCGCGGGCGGCGGGTACCGATTCGTCGGCAACGCCAAGCGCCTCACCCTGTACGACGTCATCGAGCTCTTCGAGGACATCAGCGCCCGCTCCCCCGAGGCGGGCGGCGCCGACCCGGCGACCGAAGTCGGCCGCGCGCTTGCGCGCGTGCTGGCGGAGATCGACGAGATCGCCAAGGCGACGTTCCGCTCGATCACGATCGACACGATGCTCAAGCTCATCGAACGGGAGCGGGCGGCGCAGCCGCGCGCGGCGTAATCAGCCGCCGGCGGCGCGCGGCAGGCTTGCCGTGACGAGATGGGGCGCGCAGCGCGCGAGGTAGAGCGCGAGCGCGCCGCTCCACAGCAGCCCCGAGGCGGCGAGCAGCCAGAGGCGCGGCTCGAACGCCGTCGCCACCCGCGCGACCGCGGCCCCGAGCATCATCAGGTACGCCGCTACGATCACTGCCGGCACCACCGGCGGCCGCCCGGTGTGCCGCAGCACGATCCGCGTCGCCAGGCCGAGGATCGTGATCCCGAGCGCACCGACCGTGAACGCATGCATCCAGGCGAGCTCCGGCACCGGCCCGCCGAGCGCCGCCGCCGCACGCAGGCCGAGCGCGGCCACGAGCCACGCGTAGCCGAGGTGCAGCGACCAGAGGAGCGGATCGTCGAGCGCCTTCCAGCCCTGCCAACGCGCCAGGCGCAGCGCGTTGGCGGCCGCGGCGACCCCCGCCACTGCACCGCGCGTCGCGAGCGACGCGTCCGAGATCTCCGCGATTGCGAACGCGGCCACGGCCGCCGCCGCGATGCCGTCGACCGGCAGGTTGAACGCGACGGTCCCGCGACCGGTCTCCCGCAGCCGGGTGCCGGTGAAGATCGGGATCAGCAGTCCGCCAGCCAGGGTATAGAGCAGCATGACCACCAGCAGGCTCGCCTCGAGCGCGCGCGATTGCGCGCCCGCCTCGGCCACCGCGTGAAACGTCGCGTTCAGGCCGGCGAGCACGAGGACGATCGCGAGCGGTGCCAGGAACCACTTGCGGCGCGCGCGCAGCACCGTCGGCGCCAGCACGAGCGCGAGCGCGGGCAGGAAGAGGACGTCCGCGGCCGCGGTCGCCCAGGCCGGCAGCGCACCGGCGGCGAGCATCGCGAGCCGCCCCGCGAGCCACAGCGCGGCGAGGACCGCGAGCCGGGCGCCGGTGACCTCGTCCGTGACGGCCCAGCTCGGGATGGCGGTGAGCAGCACTGCGGCGATGATCGCGGCGGCGAACCCGAACAGCATCTCGTGGCCGTGCCACAGCGGCGCGGCAAGATGCGGCGTCGCCGTCCCGGCGAGCGCGTACTCCACCAGCCAGAGGGGCAACAGCAGTGCGCCCCACGCCATCCCGAGGAGCAGGAACGGCCGGAAACCGCTCGACCAGAACGGCGCCGTCACGCCGCGCAGCGCAGCCCGGGCGCGACGGCGCCCAGCTGTGCGAGAAGCCGCTCGCGCTCGGCCCGCGCCCGCTCGGCGGCCGCGCGCTTGACCGGTCCGAACCCGCGAACGCGATCGGGCAGCGCCGCGATCTGCACCGCGAGCGCGTGGTTGTCCGGCGTGAGCGCCGGCAGGAGCGCGCCGATCGTGGCCTCGTACTCCGCGACCAGTTGCCGCTCGAGCCGCCGCTCCGCGCCGAGCGCGAAGGGGTCGAGCGCCGAACCGCGCAGGCGCTTCAGGCGCGCGAGCACCCGCATCGCACCGAGCGCCCAGCCGCCGTACGCGCGCTTGCGGGCTGCCCCGAACGGCGCGAGATGCAGGCGCACGGTGTAATCGCCCTCGAACGCCTCCGCGAGCGCGGCGCGGAAGCGCCCGTCGGCATAGAGCCGCGCCACCTCGTACTCGTCTTTCGCCGCGAGGAGACGGAAGTAGCTGCGCGCCACCGCCTCGGTGAGGGGCCGGTCCTGGCCGCCGAGCGCCTCCTCGGCCCGACGGACGGCGTCCACGAACGCGGTGTAGCGGCGCGCGTACGCGGCGTCCTGGTAGTCGGCGAGCTCGCGCGCCCGGGCGGCCACGAGCTCATCGAGCGAAACGCGCAGCGCAGGCGTGATGCCGGCCGCCTCCTCGACGCGCGCGAGATCGACCGCGGCCCGCCGCCCCCACTCGAACGCGGCGGTGTTCATCGCCACCGCCGAACCGTTCAGCCCGACCGCGCGCAGGATCGATGCGCGCGCGAGCGGCACGAGGCCGCGCTGCCAGGCGTAGCCGAGGAGGAGCATGTTCGCGGCGAGCGCGTCGCCGCACAGCGCAGTGGCGAGGCGCGTCGCATCGATCACTTCGGTGCCCCCTGCGCCGGCGGCCGCGCGCAGCTCGGCTTCCATTGCGGCGACCGGAAAGGGCGCCTCGGGCCGCGCCACGAACTCGCCGGTGATCTGCCGGGCGCGGTTGACGACCGCGCGCGTGAGGCCGGCGCGCAGGCGCGCGAGCGCCTCGGCGGCGACGGAGGCGACGAGATCGCCGCCGAGGAGCAGGTTCGCCTCGCCGCTCGCGATGCGCGCGGCGTGGAGCGCGTCCTGTCGGTCGGCGATCCGCACGTGCGAGTACACGGTGCCCGCCTTCTGCGAGAGGCCGGTCTGATCGAGGACGCTGACCGCCTTGCCTTCGAGGTGTGCGGCCATGCCGAGCAGCGCGCCGATCGTGACGACGCCGCTGCCGCCGATGCCGGTCACGAGAATGCCGTAGGGGGTGGCGGTCGAGGGCAGCGCGGGCTCGGGCGGAGCCGCAGCGCCCCACCCGGGCGGCGCGGGCCTGCGGCGCCGAGCGCCTTCGATCGTGACGAAGCCCGGGCAGAATCCCGCGACGCACGCGAGGTCGTCGGTGCAGCTCGACGCGTCGATCGCGCGCTTCTCGCCGAGGAGCGTGTCGACCGGCACGAGCGCGAGGCAGTTCGCTTGCGCGCCGCAGTCCCCGCAGTCGTCGCACACGAACGCATTGATGAACGCGTGCGTCGCGGGCGCCGGGTGCGTTCCGCGCTTGATGCGCCGGCGCTTCTCGGTCGCGCACAGCTGGTCGTAGATGAGCGCGCTGACGCCGGCCACCTCGCGCAGCTCGCGCTGCGTGCGCTCGAGCGCCTCGCGCGGCCGGATCTCGACGCCGCGCGCGAAGCCCGGGCTCGGACCGTAGTGCGCCGGGTCGTCCGCGATCACGACGATCCGCGCGACGCCCTCGTCGGCGAGCTGGCGGGTGATCTGCGGGACGGTGAGCGTGCCGTCGATCGGCTGGCCGCCGGTCATCGCGACCGCGTCGTTGTACAGCAGCTTGTAGGTGATGTTGACCTTTGCCGCGACCGCCGCGCGGATCGCGAGCAGTCCGGAGTGGAAATACGTCCCGTCGCCCATGTTCGCGAACACGTGCGGCGTGCCCGAGTAGGGCGCGGCGCCGACCCAGCTCGCGCCCTCGCCGCCCATCTGGCTGATGGTGAGCGTGTCGCGCCCCATCCACACCGCCATCAGGTGGCAGCCGACGCCGCCGAGCGCGCAGCTGCCCTCGGGCACCTTGGTGGAGGCGTTGTGCGGGCAGCCGGGGCAGAACCACGGCGTGCGCGCGAGCGGGAAGCGCGGGCGCGCGAGGACGCGGTCGGTCGCGTCGAGCACCGCGAGCCGCTCGGCGATCCTGTCGGAGGCGTAGAAGCGGGCGATGCGGGCGGCGATCGCGCGGGCGATGACGCCGGGCTCGAGCTCGGCGGTGGGCGGCAGGAGCCAGCTCCCATGGTGCTCGCCCCACTCGCCGCGGTCGTCGAACTTGCCGATCACGCGCGGGCGCACGTCCTCGCGCCAGTTGTAGAGCTGCTCCTTGAGCTGGTACTCGAGGAGTTGGCGCTTCTCCTCGACCACGAGGATCTCCTCGAGGCCCGCGGCGAAGCGCCGCACGCCCTCGGCCTCGAGCGGCCAGACGAGACCCGCCTTGTGGAGCCGGATGCCGATGCGCGCGGCCTCGGCCTCGTCGATGCCGAGGTCCTCGAGCGCCTGCAGCACGTCGCGGTACGCCTTGCCGCAGGTGAGGATGCCGAAGCGCGCGCGCGGCGGGTCGATCACGGTGCGGTCGAGCCCGTTCGCGCGCGCGTAGGCGAGCGCGGCGTAGACCTTGTACTCCTGCATGCGCCGCTCCTGCGCGAGCGGCGGATCGGGCCAGCGGAGCGAAACGCCGTCGCGCGGGAGCGGGAACGATTCGGGCAGCCGCGGTGCGACGCGCCCGGGGTCGATCTCGACGGTGCCGGAGCTCTCGGCCACGTCGCCCGAGAGCTTGAGACCCACCCAGCAGCCCGAGTAGCGCGACATCGCCCAGCCGTGCAGCCCGTAGTCGAGCACCTCCTGCAGGTCGGCGGGCGCGAGCACCGGGATCGCGGCGGCGGAGAACTGGTGCTCGCTCTGGTGCGCGACCGCCGAGGACTTCGCGCTGTGATCGTCGCCCGCGACCACCAGCACGCCGCCGTGGCGCGATGTGCCGGCGTAGTTGGCGTGCTTGAACACGTCCGCGCAGCGGTCGACGCCCGGTCCCTTGCCATACCACAGGGCGAACACGCCGTCCCGCTCCGGCTTGGGGAAGAGGTGCAGTTGCTGCGTGCCCCACACCGCGGTCGCGGCGAGCTCCTCGTTGACGCCCGGCTGGAAGCGGACGCCGTGCGCGGCGAGGTGGGGCGCGGCGTCCACCAGCGCGCGGTCGAGCGCGCCGAGCGGGGAGCCGCGATAGCCGGAGACGAACCCCGCAGTGTTCAGCCCGGCAGCGCGATCGCGGTCGGCCTGCAGCAGCGTGAGCCGCACCAGCGCCTGCACGCAGGTGAGGTAGACGCGCCCGCGCTCGACGACGTACTTGTCCGCGAGCGACGCAACGCTTGCATCGGTCATGCCCGCCTCCTCGTCCCGCGTCAGGCGCGGGATCGACGACGCTCCCGGTGTCAGCGGCCCTCGGGCCTCGCGCCGGTGAGCGCGATGATCCGTCGGTACCGCTCGATGTCCTGTCTGATCCACTCCTCCAGCGCCTCCGGCGTGCTCGGCGCCGGGTCGACACCGACACCCGCCAGACGCTCCGCCACCGCAGGCGTCGCGAGCGCGGCGACGACGGCCGCGTTCAGCTTCGCGACCGCGTCGCGCGGCGTACCGGCTGGCGCGAGGATGCCGTACCAGTTCAGCAGCACGAACTCGGGATAGCCCGACTCGGCGAACGTCGGCACCTCCGGCGCGACCGCGGCGCGGTTCGGGCCGGTGACCGCGAGCGCGACGAGCTTGCCGGCACGGGCCTGCCGGACGCCGTTCGCCGCGACGATGAACATCAGGTTCACCTGCCCGCCGAGGAGATCGGCGAGCGCGGGGCCGCCGCCCTTGTACGGCACGTCCAGGACGTTCGCGCCGGCCATGCGCTTGAACCACTCGAAACCGAGGTAGTGCGGGCTGCTCGTGCCGAGCGAGGCGAAGCTCAGCTTGCCGGGGCTCGCCTTGGCCGCGGCGACCAGCTCGCCGAGCGTCTTCGCGTTGGTCGAGGGATGCGCGACCAGCATCAGCGGCGAGGTGGAGACGCGCGCGACGAAGGCAAAGTCCTTCAGCGAGTCGTACGGCAGGCCGGCGCCGAACGCGGCGTTGATCGAGTGGAAGTCGGTCGTGAGCAGCAGCGTATGGCCATCGGGCGCCGCCTTCGCGACCGCGTCGGTGGCGATGATCGAGTTGCCGCCCGGCCGGTTCTCGACCACCACCGGCTGGCCGAATTCCTTCTGCAGGTGCTCGCCCAGGGCGCGTGCCGCGACGTCGGTCCCGCCGCCCGGCGGGAACGGCACGAGGATGCGGACGGGCTTCGCGGGGAACGTCTGCGCGAACGCGGGCGGCAGCCCGATGGCCGCCCACGCGCTCGCCGCAACCAGGACCCGGATGAACGTGCGTCTCATGCGATGACGCCTCCCTCCTTCAGCGCCTCGATCTCCGGCTGCGCGAGGCCCGCCTCGCGCAGCACTGCCTGCGTGTGCTCGCCGTACTTCGCCGGGAACGGCAGCGCGTTGCGGCCGTCGCGGCGGTCCACCGCCAGCGGCTGCATCCGGATCGTCCTGCCTGCAGGCGTGACCGTCGTGGTCAGGCGCGACTTCAGCGCCGGCAGCTCGCGCACCATCGGGATGTCGTGGATGAGCGTGTTCGGAATCGTTGCACGCCGGAGATCGGCGGCGATCTCGGCCGCGGGGGACCTGCGCGTGACCGCCGCGATGTCGGCGTGGATCTGCGCGCGCTCCCTGTGCCGCCCCTCGTTGGTCTTGCGCACCTCGTTCGCGACCGACGCGAAGCGCGGGATCTCGGTGAACCGCTTCCACTGCACGTCGCTGCCGATCGCCATGTAGACGAAGCCGTCCGCGGCCGGGTAGACGTTCGTCGGGATGAACTTGCGGTGCTCGTTGCCGGCGCGCGTGATCTCGTTCGGCTGGCAGTCGAAGTCGACCAGCGGCAGCGTCGTGATCAGCCACGAGGCCGCCGCCTGCAGCATGGAGACGTCGATGCGCGTTCCCTTGCCGCTCTCGGCGCGCTCGAGCAGCGCGAGCATCACGTTCGCGTACACCTCGTCGCCGGCCTTGAGGTCGATGACCGGCACGCCCGTCAGCATCGGCGGGCCGTTGGGGTCACCGGTGAGCTCCATGTAGCCGCACATCGCCTGGATCACCGGGTCGTAGCCCGGCACGTCGGGGAACTCGGGGCCCATCGCCGAGATGCCCGCCCAGATGAGGTCGGGCTTGGCGGCCGAGAGCGTCTCGTAGTCGATGCCGAGCGGCCTGTAGCGCGACGGAACGGTGTTGCAGCAGAAGACATCGACGTTGAGGGTCTTCA
Organism: uncultured Enterobacteriaceae bacterium; assembly: GCA_964543155.1. Taxonomy (GTDB): domain Bacteria; phylum Pseudomonadota; class Gammaproteobacteria; order Burkholderiales; family SG8-39; genus JAGVSZ01. The sequence goes on along the minus strand of CAZIXQ010000016.1, from coordinate 13,165 downwards.
CGAGGCGCCGCAACACCTCGTGGCCGCGCGGGTCCTTGAGGTTGAGCGCGATCGCCTCCTTGCCGACGTTCGGCGCGACGAAGTAGCTGCGCCGGTCGTCGTCCACGACCCGCGCGCCGATGTAGCGGTTCGGGTCGCCCGGGAGGCCCTCGCCCGACGACACCGCCTCGATGCGGATCACGCGCCAGCCGAGCTGGGCGAAGCGCAGGGTCGCCGACGGCAGCGACAGCGCCTGCTCCATGCTGAGGACCGTGTAGCGCTTCACGAGCGCGCCTCAGAACTTGATCGGCTCGCGATAGCGGCCGTAGACCGCCACCAGCTCGCTGGTGATCTCGCCCACCGTCGCGTACGCCTTCACCGCGTCCATGATGGCCGGCATCACGTTGCGCTCGGCGGCCGCGTCGGCGCGCAGCCGCTCGAGCGCTGCCTTCACGCGCGCGCCGTCGCGCTCGGCCCGCACGCGCTGCAGGCCCTCGACCTGCATCCGGGTGTCCTCCTCCCGGTACGGGTGGAAGGCCACGTCGCGCTCCTCGGTCTCGTCGATCCGGTAGCAGTTGACGCCCACCTTGCGGAATTTGCCCGACTCGATGTTCCGCTGCATCGCGTAGGCCTGCGCGGAGACCCTGGCCTGGATCTCCCCCGCGGCGACGAGCTTCACGATGCCGCCCTGCGCGTCCACCTCGGCCATGACGCGCTCCATCGCCTCGCGCATCTGGTTGGTGAGCGTCTCGACGTAGTAGGAGCCGGCGAGCGGGTCGACCGTGTCGGCGAGACCCATCTCCTCGACGAGAAGCTGCATCGTGCGCAGCGAGATGCGTTGCGCGTACTCGGTCGGGATGGTGTAGGCCTCGTCGTAGCAGCACAGCGCCGTGGTCTGGCATCCCGCGAGCGCCGCGGTGAGCGCATAGTAGGCGCCGCGCACGATGTTGACCTCCGGCTGCTCGTAGGTGAGCCCGCCGCCGCCGCCGCCCGCGATCATCCGCAGCCACATCGAGCCGGGATCCTTCGCGCCGTACTGCTCCTTCATGATCTTCGCCCACAGGCCGCGCGCGGCGCGGAACTTGCACACCTGCTCGAAGAGGTTGCCGAACACGTTGAAGTTGAACGACAGCCGCCCGGCGAACTCGTCGATCGGCAGCCCCCGCGCGAGCACCTCGTCGGCGTAGGCCCTGGCGATGCAGAACGCGTACGCCATCTCCTGCACCGGGTTCGCTCCGGACTCGCGGATGTGGTAGCCGCACACCGAGACCGGGCTGTACTTCGGCGCTTCCTTCGCGCAATACTCGATCGTGTCGCCGACGAGCCGCACCGACGGGGCCACCGGATAGATCCAGGTGCCGCGCCCGACGAACTCCTTGAGGATGTCGTTCTGCGCGGTGCCGCGCAGCTTCTTCACGTCGTAGCCGCGCTTCTCCGCCATCGCGAGGTACATCGCGATGAGCTGCGGCGCCGCGCCGTTGATGGTGAGCGAGACGGTGATCTTGTCGAGGTCGATGCCCTCGAACGCGATCTCGAAGTCGCGCAAGGAATCGACCGCCATGCCGACCCGCCCGACCTCGCCGACCGCGAGCGGGTCGTCGGAGTCGATGCCGATCTGCGTCGGCAGGTCGAAGGCGACGTTGAGCCCGGTCTGCCCGTTGGCGATCAGGTACTTGAAGCGCTCGTTGGTGTCGCGCGGGTTTCCGAAGCCGGTGTACTGGCGCATCGTGTACGGCCGGTGCCGGTACATGAGCGGGTGGATGCCGCGCACGAACGGGTACTCGCCCGGCATGCCGATGAAGCCGTCGCCGCCCGACTCGGCCACGTCGCGCGGCGTGTAGAGCGGCTTGATCTCGATGCCCGACTCGTTCACGACCGGCCGGACCGAGGACTGGAGCCTGTCGTTCATCGCACGTTCTCCCGGATGTAGTTCACGATGTCGTCGAGCTTCGAACTCGACGGGAAGATGCCCTTGAACCCGAGCGCCCGCAGTCGCGCATGGTCCTGCTTGGGCAGGTTGCCGCCGATCACCCACAGCTTGTCGCCGAGCCCGGCCTGCTCGAGCAGCGGCTTCAGCCGCTCGCAGAACGCGAGGTGCGCACCCGCCATCGACGAGAGCGCGATTACGTCGACGTCCTCGTCGAGCGCGACGCGCGCGACCTGTTCGGGCGTCTGGCGCAGGCCGGTGTAGATCACCTCCATCCCTGCGTCCATCAGGGCGCGCACGACCACCTTCGCGCCCTGGTCGTGGCCGTCCAGGCCCGGCTTCGCAAGGACAACGCGGATCTTGCGCTCCATCAGCCCGACACTTCCTTAGCAATGATCAATTTCAGGATCTCGCTCGTCCCGCCGCCGATCAGCGTGAACCGGACATCGCGCAGGTAGCGCTGCACGGGGTATTCCATCGCGTAGCCGTAGGAGGCGAGCACGCGCGCCGCCTGGTCGCAGATCGAGGCCGCGGTCTCGCTCGCGAAGAGCTTGGCCATCGCCGCCTCCTTGTGGTGCGGGCGGTCGGCGTCCTTCAGCCAGGCCGCGTACAGGACGAGGCGCTGCGCGGCCTCCAGGCCGGTGGCCATTTCGGCGAGCTTGTGCTGGATCGCCTGGTAGCGGTTGATCGGCTTGCCGAACTGCTTGCGCTCGGCGCTATAGCGCACCGCCTCCGCGAGCGCAGCGCGCGCCACCCCGTTCGCCATCGCCCCGGTGATGATCCGGATCTCGGCGAGGAGCTTGCGCAGGTGGCTCTCGCCGTCGCCCTCCGCTTTCGACAGGCGGTGGCTGTCGGGCACGAAGCAGTCGTCGAGGGCGAGCTCCGAGGTCGGCAGCGCCCACACGCCCATCTTCTCGATCGCCCGGCCGACGTGCAGGCCCTCGAACGACCGCTCGACGAGGAAGATTGTGAGCTTGCGATCCTCGCCTGCGCGGGCGAACACGGTGAAGAAATCCGCGACCGGCGCGGAGGTGACCCAGATCTTCTGGCCGTTCAGCCTGTAGCCGCCGTCGACCCTGTCGGCGCGCGTGGCGATCGAGTCGAGATCGGAGCCGGCATTGGGCTCGGTCATGCAGATCGCGCCGATCTTCTCGCCCCGCAGCGCCGGCTTGAAGAGCCGCTCGAGCACCTCGGCGTTGCCGAGCATGTGCAGGAACTTGGTGCCCATCAGCGACTGCATCGCCGCGCATCCCGCGAGCGACATCGAGCCGCGCGCCACCTCCTCGAGCGCGAGGCAGAAGGTGACGAGGTCGAGCCCCGAGCCGCCGACGTCCTCCGGATAGCGGATGCCGAAGAAGCCCAGGCGCCCGAGCTCCGCGAAGAGCTCGCGCGGGAAGACGTGCGCCTCGTCGAGCGCCGCCGCCTGCGGCGCGATGCGCTCGTCGGCGAAGCGCGCGAAGGCCTCGCGCACCTGGCGCTGCTCGGGGCGCGGCTCGAAGTCCACCTCAGCGCCTCTGCGTCATCTGGAGGAGTATGCGCTTGGCGCTCTCGAGGTGGGCGCGCATCGCCTGCGCGGCCGCCTCGCCATCGCCCGCGGCGAGCGCCGCGGCGAGCTCTTTCAGCCGCTCGAGCACCCCGGCGCGCACCTCCGCGTCATCGAGCGTGAATGCGCGCAGGTAGCGCACGTGGTCGGCGTAGACCCGGATCGCCCGCACCAGACGCCGGTTCGGCACGAGCGCCGTCCAGGCATCTCGGTAGCGGTAGTTCGCCTCCATGAAGGCGGCGCCGTCGCCGGCGTCGTGCGCCGCCGCCATGTCCTCGAGCGCGGCGCGCAGGGGCGCGAGGCGGGCGCGATCGGACCGGCTCGCCGCGACGAGCCGCAGCGCCTCGGGCTCGAGCAGGAAGCGCAGCGCGTAGATGTCCTCGATGTCGGCCACCGTGAGCTCGGGCAGCGTGAAGCTGCGCCCCTCGGCGACCACGAGCCCGTCGGTCGCCAGGCGCGCGAGCGCCTCCCGCACCGGCGTGCGCGACACGCCGAGCTGCGCGGCGAGCGCGGCCTCCTGCAGCGGCTGCCCGGCGGGAATGCGCCCGGCGCGCAGGTACTCGCGCAGCGTCGTGTAGACCCGGTCGCCGAGCGGCTCCGGACGCTCGAGGGCTTGCAGCCTGGGGCGCATGAGGTGTACCGTATACGGTATACATACCCTCTCGGACTGTCAAGGGCAGAACGCGGCATGCGGGTCGGGATCGACGTCGGAGGAACCTTCACGGACTTCGTGCTGCTCGACGACGCCACCGGCCGCACCTTCACGTACAAGTGCCTGACGACCCCGCGCAATCCGGCGGACGCGATCGAGGAAGGCCTGCGCGGCCTGGAGCGCCAGGTGCCGGGTTGCATCGCGGGGCTCGAGGAGGCGATCCATGGCACGACCCTCGTCATCAACGCGATCATCGAGCGCAAGGGCGCGAAGACCGGGCTGCTGACCACGCGCGGCTTCCGCGACGTGCTGGAACTCGGCCGCGAAATCCGCTACGCGGCCTACGACGCGTTCGCGCAGATGCCCGAGCCGCTCGTCCCGCGCGAGCGGCGCCTGGAGGTGAACGAGCGGCTGCGCGCCGACGGCAGCGTCCTCACCCCGCTCGACACCGGGCAGGCGCGCGCCGCCGTGCGCGAGCTGAAAGCCCTCGGCACCGAGTCGGTCGCGGTGTGCCTGCTCAACGCCTTCGAGAACCCGGCGCACGAGCTCGCCCTGAAGCGCCTGCTCGCCGAGGAGTTCCCGCAGGCCTCGGTGTCGATCTCCTACGAGGTGCTGCCGCAGATCCGCGAGTACGAGCGCACCAGCACGACGGTCACCAACGCCTATGTCAAGCCGCTCACCGAGACCTACCTGCGGCGCCTGCGCGAACGGCTCGCGCAGCTCGGCTTCCGGGGGCGCCTGTTCATCATGCTCTCCTCCGGCGGGGTCACCTCCGCCGAGACCGCGGCCGAGTTCCCGGTGCGCATCATCGAGTCGGGCCCCACCGCGGCGGTGATGGCGGGGCAGTACTACAGCAGGCTCTTCGACCGCCCCGAGATGTTCTGCTTCGACATGGGCGGCACGACCGCCAAGTCCTGCCTCATCCAGGGCGGGGTCGCGGGCCTGGTGCCGAGCTTCGAGGTCGGGCGCGTGCAGCGCTTCCAGAAGGGCAGCGGCCTCACGATCCAGGTGCCGGTGGTGGACCTGATGGAGATCGGCGCGGGCGGCGGCAGCATCGCGCGCGCGAGCCGTCTCGGCACCCTGCAGGTCGGGCCGGAGAGCGCTGGCGCGGAGCCGGGGCCGATCTGCTACGGGCGCGGCGGGAGCGAGCCGACCGTGACCGATGCGGACCTGCTGCTCGGCTACCTCGACCCGGACTACTTCCTCGGCGGCACGATGAAGCTCGACGCCGCAGGGGCGAGACGCGGCATCGAGGAGCGGGTGGCGAAACCCCTCGGCGTGTCGTTCATCGAGGCGGTGTGGGGCATCCACGATCTCATCAACGAGACGATGGCCGCCGCGGCGAAGACGCACGTCGCCGAGCGCGGCGGCAACCCCCGGGTGGTGACGGTCGCGGCCTTCGGCGGCGCGGGCCCGGTGCACGCCCACGGGCTCGCGCGCAAGCTCGGCGCGCCGCGACTGCTCGTCCCCCCGAACGCCGGCGTCGGATCGGCCACCGGCTTCTTCACCGCGCCGCGCGCCTTCGACCTGATGCGCAGCCACAAGGTCCCGTTCGCGACGGCGGACTTCGCCAGGCTCGAGTCGATCTTCCGCGAGCTCGAGGCCGAGGGCGAGCGCACGCTGCGCAAGGCGGGGGCCGCCGGACCGGTCGACTTCGCGCGCTCGATCGAGGCGCGCTTCATCGGTCAGGGATCCGAGACCGCCCTGCCCGTGCCCGAGCGCGACTTCACCCGGCTCGACGCGCAGACGCTGCGGCGCCGGTTCGACCAGGTCTACGAACGGCTCTACGGCCGCACCTACCCGGAGTCGCCGGTCGAGTTCGTCAGCTTCCGCGTGCGCGCGAGCCTGCCGGTGCAGCTGCTCGAGCTGCCGAAGATCACGGCAAAGGGCCGGCCGGGCGACGCACTGAAGGGCGAGCGCAAGGCGTTCTGCGGCACCGCGCGCGAGTTCATCCCGCACGCGGTCTATGATCGCTACCGCCTGCCTGCGGGGACCGAGATCGCCGGGCCGGCGATCTTCGAGGAGCGCGAGTCCACCGTCATCGTGGGCGCGGGCAGCCGCGCGCGGGTGGACGATTTCGGCTTTCTGTGGGTGGACCTGCCCGGGATCGAGACCGAGGAGAAGGCGCATGAGCCGGCTTGACCCGATCACGCTCGAGATCCTGTGGCGGCGGCTCATCTCGATCGTGGACGAGGCCGACGCCGCGGTCGCGCGCACCGCCTTCTCCAGCCTGCTGCGCGACGCCCACGACTACACCTGCATGTTCACCGACTCGCGCGGGCGCGAGCTCGCGCAGGGAACGCTCGCCACGCCCGGACAGTCCGGCGCGATGGCGCTCGGCATCCGGCAGCTGGTGCAGGGCCTGCCGCCCGGGACGTTCAAGCCCGGCGACGTCTACATCACCAACGATCCGTGGGCGCTCGCCGGGCACCTGAACGACGTGTGCGTGCTGAGCCCGATCTTCCACCGCGAGCGGCTCGTGGCCTTCACCGCCTGCATCCTGCACCACGCCGACATCGGCGGCCGCGTCGCCTCCGACAATCGCGAGGTCTACGAGGAGGGGCTGTTCATCCCGCTCGTCAAGCTCTACGACGCGGGGCAGCTGAACGAAGGCGTGCTGGCGATGATCCGCGCCAACGTGCGCACCCCCGAGCAGGTGAACGGCGACATCCGCTCGCAGATCGCCGCCAACCACGTCTGCGCGGCGCAGGTCGTGCGCATGCTGGAGGAGTACGCGCTGGAGAGCCTGGACGAGCTCGGCGAGGAGATCATCGCGCGCAGCGAGAAGAGCATCCGCGCCGCGATCGCCAGGGTGCCGGGCGGCACCTACCGCGCCGAAGGGCTGATCGAGCAGATGGCGGGCCACCCGGCGCTGCGCATCCCCTGCGCGGTGACGATCGACGGTGCCGACATCACGATCGACCTCACCGGCTGCTCCGGCCAGGTCGACTGGGGCGGCAACGTCGTCTACAACTACACCTACGCCTACGTGCACATGGCCGTGAAGAGCATCTTCGACCCGGACATCCCGAACAACGACGGGGTCGCCGCGCCGATCCGCCTGGTCGTACCCGAGGGCACGATGCTCAACTGCCGCAAGCCCGCGGCGGTCGCCGCGCGCATGCAGATCGGGCAGTTCCTCACCGAGGTGATCTACCGCGCGCTCGCCCAGGCACTGCCCGAGCGCGTGGTCGCCGCGGGCGGCGGCACGCCGGCGACCATGCAGATGTTCTACGGCCGGCGAGGCGACGGCCAGCCGTTCCACACGGTGCTCATCCGCGGCGGCGGTCTGGGCGCGAGCGCCGCGCGCGACGGCGAGGGCAGCTTCATCTTCCCCGCGAACGGCGCCAACACGCCGGTCGAGATCCTCGAGAGCGACGCGCCGCTGATCGTGGAGTGCCGCGAGCTGCTGCCCGACTCCGGCGGCGCGGGCCGGCATCGCGGCGCGCTCGGACGGCGCGAGGTCTTCCGCGTGCCCGACGACGCCTACGCGCCGCAGCCGCCGGTGATGATGGCACTGCAGTCGGGCCGCTTCCAGCTTCCGCCCGAGGGCCTTTTCGGCGGCAGGCCGGGCTCGCGCGCGCAGTTCCTCGTGAACGGGAAGCAGGGCGATCCCTACGGCCTCACCCGCCTGGAGCGCGGTGACGTGGTGGTCATGGACGCCGCGGGCGGCGGCGGTTACGGCGATCCGCGCGAGCGCGACCACGCGCTCGTCGAGCGCGACCTGCGCGAGGGCAAGGTGACGCCGCAGGGGGCAGAGCGCGACTACGGCATGCCATCGGTTCCGCGCCGGCGCGAACCGAGCACCGCCTAACGCGCCTGCAGCACGCTGCGCAATTCTGCCGCTCTGGCGGTAGCCACCTCGAGCGCCTCGCGCTTCACGTGCCCGTAGCCGCGGATGCGCTGCGGCAGCGCGGCCAGCTCCAATGCCGCCGACTGGTTCTGCGGAGAGAGTCGAAGCGCGAGGTCCCGGACGCTCGCCTCGTACTCGGCGATGAGCGCCCGCTCCTGCCGCCGCTCCGCGGTCCACCCGAATGGATCGAACGCCGTCCCCCGGAGCCAGCGCAGACGCGCCAATCCGCCGAGCACCGGCCGGATCCAGGGACCGAAGCGGCGCTTGCGCGGGCGCCCCGGGGCGAGCGGCGGCGCGAAGTGGTACGCGATCCGGAACTCGCCCTCGAACTCGCGCTCGAGCGCGGCGCGAAACCCGGGCAGTGCGTGCAGCCGTGCGACCTCGTACTCGTCCTTGTACGCGAGCAGCTTGAAGTAGCTCCGCGCCACCGCGTCGGCGAATGCCCCTTCGGTGCCGATGCGGTCGCGTTCGGCCGCGCAGGCGAGATCGACGAGCGCGCGGTAGCGGGCCGCATACGCCTCGTCCTGGTACTCGGCGAGGAAGCGCGCGCGCCGTTCGATGACGTCGGCCAGCGAGGCTTCCACGGCCTCCTCGGGCAGGTTGGGCGCCGCCGCGGCGCGCACCGCGACCGGATCGCCCGCCGCGAGCCGGCCCCAGCGGAACGCCGCGAGGTTCGCCTCGACCGCGTTGCCGTTCAGCTCGATCGCGCGCTCGAGCGCGGCGGCGCCCACCGGCATCCAGCCGCGCTGGTGCGCGGCCCCGAGCAGCAGGAGGTTCGCGTAGATCGAATCGCCGAGGAGCGCCGAGGCGAGCGCCGTCGCGTCGAACGCCGTCACGCGCGCCGCGCCGGCCGCCGAAGCGAGCGCCGCCTCCAGCGCGCCGAAGTCGCACTGCGCATCCGGATCCGCGAGCTGCGCAGCGGTGAGCGTCGGGTGGTTGTTCGCGACGATCTGCGTCCGCCCAGGCCCGATGGCGGCGATCATCGCCGGCGACGCGGCCACGATCAGGTCGCAGGCGAGCAGCACGTCGGCCTGCGCCGCGTCGATGCGCGGCGCGTGCAGCGCGCCCGCGTCACGCGCGATTTTCACGTGCGTCGCGACCGCCCCGCCCTTGCGCGCGAGGCCGGTGTTGTCCAGCACGAGCGCGCCCTTGCCCTCGAGGTGGGCCGCCATGCCGAGGAGCGCGCCGACGGTGATCACCCCGCTCCCGCCGACGCCCGCGACCAGCACGTTCACGGGCGCGTCGAGCGCGGCGGTCGCCGGCTCCGGCAGCCGCGCGAACGCCTCTGGCAGCGGAACTTCGCGCCGCCGCGGCCGCCCGCCCTCCACCGTCACGAAGCTCGGGCAGAACCCTTCCAGGCACGAGAGGTCGACGTTGCAGGCCGCCGCGTCGATGCGCCGCTTGCGTCCGAACGGCGTCTCCACCGGCTGCACCGCGACGCAGCCCGACTGCGCGACGCAGTCGCCGCAGCCCTCGCACACCAGCGTGTTGATGAACGGCCGCACCGTCGGCGCGGGCAGCTCGCCGCGCCGCCGCCGCCGGCGCTTCTCGGTCGCGCACACCTGGTCGTAGACGATCGCCGATACGCCACGGAACCCGCGCAGCTCGCGCTGCACCGCGTCCAGCGCATCGCGGTGATGCGCCGTCAGCCCGGGTCCGCTGACACCGGAAGGCAGCGTCTCGCCGACCAGCGCGACCCGCTCGACGCCCTCCGCGAGGAGCTGGCGCGCGATCGCTCCGGCCGTCGGGCTGCCCTCCACCGGCTGCCCGCCGGTCATCGCCGCCGCGTCGTTGACCAGGATCTTGAAGGTGATCGGCGTGCCGGCGGCGAGCGCCGCGCGGATCGCGAGCAGGCCCGAGTGGTAGTAGGTCCCGTCGCCCATGTTCTGGAACATGTGCGGCGCCTCGACGAACGGCGCGAGCCCGACCCAGTTCGCGCCCTCCCCACCCATGTGCGTGAGCGTCATCGTGCGGCTGCCCGGCTTCCAGATCGCGAGCGAGTGGCAGCCGATCCCGGCCATCGCGACGCTTCCCTCAGGCACCGCGGTCGAGCGGTTGTGCGGGCAGCCCGCGCAGAAGTGCGGCACGCGCGCGACAGCGGGCGCCGCGGCTTTCGCCGGTTCGGGCAGCGCTTGCAGCCGCACCTCGATGCGCGGATCGCCCAGGCGCTTCGCAATCAGCCGCGCCACGGCGAGCGGCGTGAGCTCGCCCGTGGCCGGCACGAGCGGCGCGCCGCGCTCGTCGTGCTTGCCGACGATGACGGGCCGCCGGCCGGCGGGCCAGTTGTAGGCGAGGCGCTTCGCCTCGGCCTCGATCACCGGCGCTCGCTCCTCGATCACGAGCAGCTCGGCGGCGCCTTGCGCGAACGCGCGCAGCCCCTCCGGCTCGAGCGGCCAGACCAGGGCCGGCTTGTAGAGCGCGAGCCCGAGCTCGCCCGCGCCGCGCTCGTCGATCCCGAGCAGGCGCAGCGCCTCGCGCACGTCGAGGTAGCTCTTCCCCGCGGCGACGATGCCGAGCCGGACGTGCGGCCCCCAGCGCAGCGCGCGGTCGATGCCGTTCGCGCGCGCGAAGGCGATCGCGGCGGGCAGCCGGTAGCGGTGCAGCCGCTCGTCTTGGCCCCAGCGATCGTCGGGCCAGCGCGCGTGGACGCCGCCGGGCGGCAGCGCGAAGTCCGCCGGCACGGCGAACGCCCGCTCGGCGGGCAATTCGACGGTCGCGGTGCTCTCGACCGTGTCCGCCACGGTCTTGAATCCGACCCACAGTCCCGAGAACCGCGACAGCGCGAAGCCGAGCAGGCCGAACTCGAGGAGCTCGGCGACGCTCGCGGGATAGAGCACCGGCATCGCCGCCGCGATGAATGCGGGCTCGCACTGGTTCGGCAGCGTCGAGGAGGACGCGCCCGGATCGTCGCCCGAGACCGCGAGCACGCCGCCGTGCCGCGCGGTGCCCGCGGCGTTCGCGTGCTTCAGCGCGTCGCCGGCCCGGTCCACGCCCGGGTTCTTCGCGTACCAGATCCCGAACACGCCGTCGAAGCGGCTCCCGCCGAAGACCCCGGTCTGCTGCGTGCCCCACACCGCGGTCGCGGCGAGCTCCTCGTTCAGGCCGGGCTCGAAGCGCACCTGCGCGGCCGCGAGCGCGGCCCGCGCCTGCCACAGCGCGAGGTCGTAGCCGCCGAGCGGCGAGCCGCGATAGCCGGAGACGAAGCCCGCGGTGCTCAGTCCGGCGCGAACGTCGCGCCGGCGCTGGTCGAGCGGCAGGCGCACCAGCGCCTGCGTGCCGGAGAGGAAAACGGTGCCGCGCTCGAGCGCGTAGCGGTCGTCGAGCGAGACCGCGCGCAGCGCGTGCCTCTGCATCGGCTTCGCTAGCGGCGCGCGGCGGCCCGCCGGGCGCGCTTCGCCGGCGCGCCCTCCGAGGCGAGCAGCGCAGCCCGGGCGGCCTCGAGCTGGTCGCGCATCGCGCGCGCCGCGCCCTCGCCGTTGCCCGCCGCGAGCGCCGCGCTGATGCGCATCATGCCGGCGAGGGCGACTTCGCGCACGCGCGGATCGGAGAGCGTGACGAGGCGCAGGTGCTGGACGTGGCTCGCGTAGCGCTCGATCGCGCGCACGAGCTGGCGGTTGCGCACCATGCCGAGCCAGGCGCTGCGGAAGCGCGCGTTGCCCGCCATGAACGCGTTCGCATCGCCGGAGCGGTGCGCCGCGGCGCACTCGCGCACCGCCGCCGCGAGCGGCGCGTGCGCCTTCGGGTCGCGGGCCACGGTTGCCGCCTGCCGGATCGCGGCCGGCTCGAGGAGGGCGCGCAGCTCGTAGATGTCGTCGACGTCGCGGTGACCGACCCCGCCCGAGACGTAGCCGCGGCCTTCGACCGCGACCAGGCCTTCGCTCGCCAGGCGCGCGAGCGCCTCGCGCACCGGCGTGCGCGAGACGCCGAGCTGCGCGGCGAGCGGCACCTCGCGCAGCCGCTCGCCGGCGCCCAGCTTGCCCTCGCGCAGCAGCGCGCGCAGCGTCTGGTAGACGCGGTCGCCCAGCGCGGGCGGGCGGTCGAGTGGCTTGAGCTGCGGGCGCATGCGCTCGGTTTCCTGCGCACCGTATACAGTGCGCGGCGCGCGAGCGTCAAGCCGCGGCGCGCGAGCGCCAGGCGACCTTGGGCGCGAGCCCCTTCAGGGCGCGGTAGACCTTCTCCGGGGTGAACGGCAGCTCGTGGATGCGCACGCCGGTCGCGTTCGCGATCGCGTTCGCGGTCGCCGCCGCGATGCAGATCGCCGGCGCCTCGCCGACGCCCTTCGCGCCCTGCGGCCCCTCGCCGTCCATCGTCTCGATGAACGCGAGGTCCATCTCCGGGATCTCCGGCGCGGTCACGAGCTTGTAGTCGCGGAAGCTCGGGTTCTTCACCCGCCCGTCCTCGATCACGAGATTCTCGGTGAGCGCGTAGCCCTGCCCCATCACCACGCCGCCCTCGATCTGTCCCTCGATGCCGAGGCGGTTGATCACGCGGCCGACGTCGTGCGCGCCGGTGACCCTGGTCATCTTCACGATGCCGGTGTCGAGGTCGACTTCCACCTCGACCACCTGCGTCGCCCAGGCGTAGGCGGCCGACACGTCGCCCTTGAAGCCCTTGTCCTGGTGCACGCTCGGCGGCTCGTAGTAGTGCGTGGTCATCACCAGCTCGGCCTTGTCCGAGAAGTGCAGCCCGCGCAGCAGCTTCGCGAGCTCCACGATCGCCTCGCCGGATTGCGCGCGCACGACGAAGCCGCCGACGAGGTCGAGCTCGCCCTCGGGAATGCCGGTCTTCTTCGCCGCCGCCGCGAGGATCTTCGCCTTCGCCTTGCGCGCCGCGCCGATCGCGGAGTTCCCGGCGATGAAGGTGGTCCGGCTCGCGTGCACGCCGACGTCCCACGGGGTGATGTCGGTATCGTTGTTCACCACCGTCACCGCCGAGAGCGGCAGACCGAGCTCCTCGCACACGAGCTGCGCGAGCACCGTCTCCGACCCCTGCCCGATCTCGGAGGCGCCGGTCATCAGGGTGACGTGCGCGAAGTCGTCGAGCTTGAGGATCGTGCCGCAGCCGTCCGAAGGGTAGATCTTCGCGCCGCCCCCCACGTGCAGCATCGAGGCGATGCCCACGCCGCGCTTGATGCGCCCCGGCGAGCCCTGCGCCGCGCGGTTCGCCGCATGCTTCGCGAGGAAGCCGCTGCGCTCGGCCGCGGTCGTGAGG
>CAZIXQ010000015.1:6252-28583 GCA_964543155.1 uncultured Enterobacteriaceae bacterium | reverse complement strand
CCCTCGGTCCTCTTCAACCTCGCCGACCCGACCATCTACATGCTCGGCCTCGGCTACGGTCTCGGCGCGCTCATGCCCGAGATCGGCGGCCAGCCGTACATCGCCTTCCTCGCCGCCGGCACGGTGTGCTTCTCGACGATGAACACCGCGACCTTCGAGGCGCTCTACTCCGCCTTCTCGCGCATGCACGTCCAGAAGACCTGGGACGCGATCGTCAACGCCCCGGTCGGCCTGGACGACGTCGTGCTCGCCGAGCTCGTCTGGGCCGCGGCCAAGAGCTTTCTCTCGGGGCTCGCGATTTTCGTCGTCGTCTGGGCGCTCGGCCTGGTGTCGATGCCGACCGCGCTGCTCGCGCTCGCCGTCGTCCCGCTCATGGGCCTGTGCTTCGGCGCGCTCGGGCTGGTGATCACCGCGCTCTCGCCTTCCTACGACTTCTTCAGCTACTACTTCACGCTCGTGATCACCCCGATGGCGATGATCTCGGGCGTCTTCTTCCCGGTCGAGCAGCTCCCGGCGGCGATGCAGGCGATCGCCCACGCGCTCCCGCTCGTGCACGCGACCGAGCTCGTGCGGCCGCTGCTGAACGGCGCCATGCCGGCGGACGTCCTGCTGCACGTCGGGGCGCTGCTTGCCTACGCTGTGGCCGGGTTCTATGCTGCGCTCGTGCTGTTCCGCCGCCGTCTCGCGAGCTGATCGATGCTGTGGGTGAAGGCGTTTCACATCGTTTTCGTGACCTCCTGGTTCGCGGGCCTGTTCTACCTTCCCCGCATCTTCGTCAACCTGGCGATGGAGACCGACCCGCAGGCGCGCACGCGGCTCCTCCTCATGGCGCGCAAGCTCTACCGCTTCATGACGATGCTGGCGGTGCCGGCGCTCGCCTTCGGCCTCTGGCTGTGGCTTGGCTACGGCATCGGCGCCGCGACCGGCTGGATGTACGCGAAGCTCGCGATCGTGGTCCTGCTGCTCGGCTACCACCACGCCTGCGGCCGCCTGCTCGCGAAGTTCGAAGCCCATGCGACCGCCCGCTCGCACGTCTGGTTCCGCTGGTTCAACGAGGCGCCGGTGCTGATGCTGCTCGCCGCGGTGCTGCTCGTCGTGCTGAAGCCCTTCTGACGTGAGCGTCGCCCTCGCCGACGTCCAGGCCGCCGCCACCGCGATCGCCGGCAGCGTGATCGAGACGCCGTGCCTCGTCTCGCGCACGCTCTCGGCGATCACGGGCGCGACCGTCTGGCTCAAGTTCGAGAACCTGCAGTTCACCGCGGCGTTCAAGGAGCGCGGGGCGCTCAACAAGCTGCTCGCGCTCGACGGGGCGCAACGCGCGGCCGGCGTGCTCGCGGTCTCCGCCGGCAACCACGCGCAGGCGGTCGCCTACCACGCCCAGCGGCTCGGGATCCGCGCGACGATCGTCATGCCGCGCTTCACTCCGCACGTGAAGGTCGAGCGCACGCGCGGCTTCGGCGCGGAGGTGATCCTCTCGGGCGAGACCTTCGACGAGGCGCGCCGCGCCGGGCTCGCGATCGCGGCGGAGCGCGGGGCCACCGTGGTCCACCCCTACGACGACCCGCTCGTGATCGCCGGGCAGGGCACGATCGCGCTCGAGATGCTCGCGGCCGCGCCGCAGCTCGACACGCTCGTCGTCCCGGTGGGCGGCGGCGGGATGATCGCCGGCATCGCGGTGGCGGCGAAGGCGCGGAAGCCGGGCATCGAGGTGGTCGGCGTGGAGACGAGGAGCTTTCCCGCGGTGCACTGCGCCCTGCACGGGCGCGAGGCGAAATTCGGCGGCTCGACCATCGCCGAGGGCATCGCGGTGAAGGAGCCCGGCGCGCTCACCCTGCCGCTCATCCGCGCGCACGTCGCCGACGTCTTGCTCGTCGACGACGGCGACATCGAGCAGGCGATCGTCCAGCTCCTCGAGATCGAGAAGACGGTGGTCGAGGGCGCGGGCGCCGCGGGCCTCGCCGCGCTCGAGCGCCATCCGGAGCGTTTCCGCGGGCGCAACGTCGGCGTCGTCCTCTCGGGCGGCAACATCGACCCGCTCGTGCTCTCGGACATCATCGAGCGCGGGCTGGTGCGCTCCGGGCGCCTGGTGCGCATGCGCGTCGAGATGCGCGACCTGCCGGGCGCGCTGGCGAAGGTCACCGCCTGCCTCGCCGAGGCGAACGCCAACATCGAGGAGGTGCACCACCAGCGCGCGTTCACGAACCTGCCGGTGCTCTCCGCCGACGTCGAGTTCGTGCTGCAGACGCGCGGCCCCGCGCACGTTCGGGAGATCCTCGGCGCGCTCGCCGCGGCCGGGTTCAACGCGGAGGTGGTGCACGATTGACCGCCCGGTCGCTCGTGCCGCTCGCGGCAGCGGTAGTCCTGGGCTGCGCCGCCGGCTCGGACGACGGCAGGCCGGCGCGCGCGCGCGCGCCGGCCGCGGCCATCGACCGGGTCTGGCAATGGACGGCGACGGCCACGCCGGCCGAGACGATCGAGCCTCCCGCACCCGAGCGTTACACGCTCGAGCTCGCGCCGAACGGCCGGCTGCTCGTGCGCGCCGACTGCAATCGCGGCACCGGGAGCTACCGCATCGGCAAGGGCACGATCGCGCTCGGCCCGATCGCGACCACGCGCATGGCGTGCCCGCCGGGCTCGCTCGACGCGCGCTACCTCGCGGACCTGCGGCGCGCAGCGGCGTTCTTCGTCGAGGACGGCCGCCTCCACCTCGCGCTGCCGGCGGACGCGGGCACGATGCGGTTCGCGCCGCGGCAATGACGGGGCGCACGGGTGGAGCGCTTCGAGCCCTTCTCCGCGCTGCACGCGGCGGCGCTGCTCGCGATTGCGCTCGTCATCGTCGCGGCGATCCGGACGGTCCGGCGCAGCGCCCGCCCCGCGGGCGATCCGAGGATCGAACGCGCGCTCGGTCTCGCTTTCGTCGCCACCTGGATCGCGGTGCACGGCTGGTGGCTCCTGCCGCCGCGCTTCGATCCGCTCACGACGCTGCCGCTGCAGATGTGCCACTGGGCGGCGCTCGGGGCGGGGCTCTACCTCGTCACCCGCGCGCGCTGGCTCGCGGCGCTGCTCTACTTCTGGGGGCTGGCGCTCTGCACCCAGGCGCTGCTAACACCGGCGCTGGAGGAGGGTCCGACGACGCACGTCTTCTGGTACTTCTGGCTGAGCCACGGGATGATCGTCGGCGTCGCCGCGTACGCGCTCGCGGTGCACGGGTTCCGTCCCACGTGGCGCGACTGGCGCGTCGCCGCGGCGGCGAGCGGCGGGTACGCGGCAGCGGCGATCGCGGTCAACCTCGCCCTCGGCGCGAACTACGGCTTCCTCGGCCCCTCGAAGCCGAACCTGCCTACGCTCGTGGACGCGCTCGGGCCGTGGCCGCTGCGGCTGCCGATCATGTGCGCGATCGTCGTCGGCGCCATGGCGCTGCTGATGCTGCCCTGGTCCCTGAAGCGCGCGGTGCGGGCGCAGTGAATGGCGCGCCTGTGCGCTCTCGCTCCGCTCCTCGCGGCGATCGTCGTGGCTGAGGCGGCCGCCGTGCCGGCGATCGAGCCGGGGGTTTCGCGCGAGCTCGCGCGCTGGCGCGCGAGCCGCTACGGCGACGTGCGGTACGCGCTCGACCTCGCGATCGCGACGCCGGTCGCGCGCCTCGAGGGCAGCGTGGAGATCCGCATGACGGTGCGCGGTGCGCCGGTCGACCTGGTGCTCGACTGGCGGCCGCCGCCGGGCGCGCACCTGTCGCACGTCGAAGCCAACGGGGTCGCGATCGCGAAGCCGCGCGTCGTGCGCGAGCACCTGGTCGTTCCCGCCCGCCACGTGCGCAGCGGCGAGAACACGGTGCGGCTGCGCGTCGAGTCGCCGATCGCCACGGCCGGCACGGCGGTGACGCTCTATCGTGACCGCGAGGACGGCTCGGAGTACGTGTACTCGCTCCTCGTGCCGTCGGACGCGAGCACGGTCTTTCCCTGCTTCGACCAGCCCGACCTGAAGGGCCGGTTCGCGCTCGCCCTGACGGTCCCCGCCGGCTGGGAGGCGGTGTCCAATGCGCCGGCCGCGGAGACCACGGCCCCCGGAACGGCGAAGCGCGTGCGCTTCCGCGCGACCGAGCCGATCAGCACCTACCTCTTCGCGTTCGCCGCCGGCCCGTTCGCAGTCCTCGGAGAGCGCGAGCACGGCATCGCGCCGCAGCCCGAGGCGCGCCTGCTCGTGCGCAGGTCACGCGAGGCGCGCACGGAGCGGGAAGCGCGCGAGATCTTCCGCCTGCACCGCCAGGCGCTCGGCTTCTTCGCCGACTACTTCGCGTACCCATTCCCGTTTTCGAAGCACGACCTCGTGCTCGTGCCCGAATTCCCGTACGGCGGCATGGAGCACGCTGGCGCCACGTTCCTGCGCGAGGAGGCGGTGCTCTTCCCGTTCGAGCCGGCCGCCGCCGACCGGCTGCGGCGCGCGCAGCTCGTCTTCCACGAGACCTCACACCAGTGGTTCGGCGACCTGGTGACGATGCGCTGGTTCGACGACCTGTGGCTGAAGGAGGGCTTCGCCAACCTCATGGCCGCCAAGGCGGCCGAGGCGATCACGCCGGAGCTCAGCGCGTGGATCGCGTTCCGCCAGCTCAAGGCCGCCGCGTACCGCACCGACGCCACCCCGGGCACGACGCCGATCTGGCAGCGCCTGGACAACCTGTCCGCGGCCAAGTCGGCGTACGGCAACATCGTCTACAGCAAGGCCCCGGCAGTGCTGCGGCAGGCGGAGTTCTACCTCGGCCCGGATGCGTTCCGGCGGGCGGTGCAGGCGTTCGTGCGGACGCACGCGTATGGCGCCGCGTCGTGGAGCGATCTCGTCCGCGCGTTCGAGGGCGCGTCGGGCCGGAAGCTGGACATGTGGGCCGATGCGTGGGTGAAGCGGCGCGGCATGCCGGTCGTGCGCGCGGCGTGGCGCGCCGATGGCGACGGCCGCATTGCGCGCTTCACCCTCACGCAGTCTCCCGCCCTCGGGGGCGAGGGCGTCTGGCCGATGCGCACCGAGGTGCTCGTCGCCGGCAGCGGCCCCCCGCGCGCCCTGCCGGTCGCGCTCGAGGGCCGCAGCGCGGTCGTGCGCGAGCTCGCCGGCGCGCCCGCGCCGCGCTACGTGTTCGCGAACCACGGCGACCACGCGTACGGCCGGTTCGTGCTGGACGACGCGAGCCGCGCCGCGGTGCTGGCCGACGTCGGCGCGATCGAGGACGCGTTCCTGCGCGCGCTGCTGCTCGACGCGCTGTGGGAGGAAGTGCGCGACGCGCGGCTCGCGCCGGCCGCGTACATCGACCTCGCGCTCGGCCAGGCGCCGCGCGAGTGCGACGCGCTGACGGTGGCGAGCCTGCTCGGGCGCACGCAGACCGCACTGCGGTGGTACCTGCCGGACCTGCAGCGCGCGGCGCTTGCGCCGCGCGTGGAGGCGGCGCTGGCGCGCGGCACGACGGAGGCCCCGGACAAGGGGCTGCGCGTCACGTACTTCCGGACGTACGTCGGCGCGGCCACGACGCCCGACGCGCGCGCGACGCTCAAGGCGCTGCTGGCAGGCACGCAGACCGTACCCGACGTGACGCTGAGCTCGCGCGAGCGCTTTCGCATCGTCGAGCGCCTGCTCGCGCTCGGCGACTCCGAAGCCGAGGCGCTGCTCGCGGCGCAATCACGCGCCGATCCGAGCGACGACGGGCAGCGCTACGCCTACGCGGCCGCCGCCGCGCGCTCCGACGCGGCGACCAAGGCGCGGTACTTCGCCGCGTGGTTCGACGATCGCGCGCTCGTAGAGAGCTGGATCGAGGAAGCGGTCCTGCCCTTCAACACCGTGGAGCAGGCCGCGCTGACCGCGCCGTACCTCGAGCGCGCGCTCGCGCGGCTGCCGCGGCTCAAGCGCGAGCGCAGGATCTTCTTCGTGAATCACTGGCTCACGGCGTTCCTCGGAGGCCAGACCGACGCGGCGTCGGTGCGCGCCACGCGGAAGTTCCTGAAAGAAGCGAAGCTCGACCCGGATCTCCGCCGCAAGGTGCTCGAGGCGCTGGACGAGCTCGAGCGGACGGTGCGGATCCGCGCGGCGTCCGGCGGCGAACGCGTCAGTCGTCCGGCGCGTCCGCGGCGTAGACCCGCTCGATCGCGTCCGCGAAGCGCTTGAGCACCTGCTCGCGCCGGATCTTCAGCGTCGGCGTGAGCAGCCCGTTCTCCACCGTCCACGGCTCCGGCGCGACGATCGCGCGGCGCACGCGCACGTAGCGGGGGAACGCCTTCAGCCGCTCGTTCGCGCGCTTCACGAGCGCCTTCTCGTCGGCCTCCTTCGTCACCGCGACGAGCGTGAGAAACGGCCGCCCCTCGCCCACCAGCATCAGCTGCTCGAACGTGCCGTCGCCGAGGATCGCGAGCTCGACGTCCTGTGGCGGGAGCTTCTCGCCGTTCGAGAGCACGAGCACGTCCTTCAGCCGCCCGCGGATCGCGAGCCGCCCGTCGCGCCACTCGCCCAGGTCGCCGGTGTGGAGCCAGCCGTCGGGCGCGAGCGCGCGCGCGGTCGCCTCCGGGTTGCGCCAGTACCCGAGCATCACGCTCGGCCCGCGCACCTGGATCTCGCCCTGCGCGGAGAGCCGCACCTCGACGTTGTCGAGGGGCCGGCCGACCGACTCGGGATCGTTTTCGCCGAGCCGGTTCACCGCGATCACCGGGGACGCCTCGGTCATGCCGTAGCCCTGCAGGACCGGCAGCCCGAGGCCGATGAAGAGGCGCGAGATCGCGGGGTCCATCGCCGCGCCCCCCACCACCGCGAGCCGCAGCCGCCCGCCGAACCGCGCGAGGATCGGCCGCGCGACGAACGCGCGGAGCAGCGGCAGGAGCAGGCGATCGAGCAGGCTCGCCCCGCCGAGCGCGACGCGCGCGCCCGAGGCGGCGCAGCGATCGAGCAGCGCACGCTTCCACCCCGCGCCCGCCACCGCCGCGCGGATGCGCTCGGCGAACTTCTCGAGCACGCGCGGCACCGCGAAGACCGCGGTGGGCGCCTGGGTGGCGAAGTCCTCGGCGAGCTGCGCGATGCCGCGCGCGAAGGTCACCTTCGCGCCGAGCGCGAGCGGCAGGTAGTAGCCGCCGGTGCGCTCGAACATGTGGGAGAGCGGCAGGAACGACAGGAAGACGTCGTCCGGCCGCCCCATCCCGGTCGCCTGGCAGCCCGCTACGTTGGCGAGCACGTTGCCGTGCGCGAGCATCACCCCCTTCGGCCTGCCGCCGGTGCCCGAGGTGTAGCAGATCGTCGCGAGCGCCGAGTCGTCGACCGCCTCCACCGCGAACCGCGGCGCGTCCGGCGGCAGGAAATCGTCCACCGCGCGGTGCGCGGCGCCCTCGTCGGGGCGCAGGCAGAGGATGCGGTCGACGGCGACCCCCGCGCGCACGAGCGCACCCGCCATCCGCGCCGTTTCCACGACCACGAGCCGCGCGTCGCTGTCGGCGATGCAGTAGGCCTGGTTGTCCGCGTTGTCGTCCACGTAGAGCGGCACGACGACGAGCCGCGCGCCGAGCGCGGCGAGATCGAGCGCAACCCACGCGAGGCCGTTGCGCAGCCCGATCGCGATGCGGTCGCCGGCCTGGAAGCCTTCGCGCCGGAACGCCGCCTGCCAGCGCGCGGCGCGCGCCGCGACCTCGCCGGCGCTGTAGTCGCGCCACGCGCGGTCGACGAACTGGCGGTAGAGCACGCGCGCCGGCGTCGCGAGCTGCGCGCTCAGCAGGTCGGCGATGTTCGGCATTCTCCCCCCGTGGAGCGCGCTATCCTCCGCGATCCGCCATGACCGCGCAATCGTTCTTCGCCACCTGCCCGCGCGGCCTCGAGGCGCCGCTCGCCGCGGAGCTCGCCGCCTGCGGCGCGCGCGAACTCCGCACGACCGGCGGGGGGGCGCACTTCGCCGGCGACCTGGCCGCGTGCTACCGGGCCAATCTGGAGAGCCGGATCGCCACGCGCATTCTCTGGCGCGTGGCGCAGGCGCCGTACCGCACCGACCAGGACGTGTACGAGGCGACGCGTGCGCAGGACTGGCCGGCGCGCTTCCGCGTCGACCGGTCGATTCGCGTGGACGTGAACGCGATCCGCTCGCCGCTGCGCAGCCTCGAGTTCGCGACGCTGCGCATCAAGGACGCCGTCTGCGACCGGTTCCGCGCTGCGGTCGGCGCGCGGCCAAACGTGGACACACGCGCACCGGAGGTGCGGATCCATGCCTTCCTCGACGATCGCACGGTGACGCTCTATCTCGACACCTCGGGCGAGCCGCTCTACAAGCGCGGCTGGCGCGGCCGCACCGGTGAGGCGCCGCTCAAGGAGAACCTGGCCGCCGGAATCATCGCGCTCACCGGCTGGACGGGCGACGAGCCGTTCCTCGATCCAATGTGCGGCAGCGGGACGATCCTGCTCGAGGCGGCCGCGATCGCGCTCGGCATCGCGCCGGGCAGCCGGCGCGAATTCGGGTTCGAGCGGCTCGAGGGCTTCGACGCGAAGCGATGGCGCGAGCTGCGCGAGCGGGCACGCGAGGGAGAAAGCCGTGCGCGGCCGGTGGCGATCTTCGGCGCGGACCTGTACGGCGCCGAGCTCGCGAAGGCGCGCGAGGCGATCGCGACCGCGGCGCTCGAGCGCGTGATCCACTTGAAGCAGGCGAACCTGCTCGAGCTCTCGCCGCCCGCGCCGGCGGGCGTCCTGGTCGCCAACCCGCCCTACGGCGTGCGCATCGGCGAGGACGACGAGCTCGCGGCGTTCTATCCGAAGCTGGGCGACGCGCTCAAGGCGCGCTTCGCGGGCTGGCGCTGCTACTTCCTCACCGCCGACCTGCGGCTCGCGAAGCTGATCGGCCTGAAGGCGTCCAGGCGCACGCCGCTCTTCAACGGGCCGCTCGAGTGCCGCCTGTTCGAGTACCGCATCGTGGCCGGCGCGCTGCGCCGGCCTTCCCCCGCGCCGCCCGACGCGCTATAAAGGCGTCCCGAAATCGAGGAGCCAAGGCATGGCGCAGACCTACGACGAGCTGAAGCACAAGACGGTGGCCGAGCTGCGCGAGATCGCGAAGGCGACCGAGCACGAGGCGGTGAAGGGCTACACGCAGATGAACAAGGATCACCTGCTGACGGCCCTGTGCAAGGCGCTCGGCATCGACGCGCATCACCACCATCACCATCACGCGGCGGGCGAGGAGCGCTCCAGGATCAAGGCGCGCATCCGGGCGCTGAAGAAGAAGCGCGACGAGATCCTCGGCTCCGCGGACCACGCCGGCCTCAAGGCGGTGCTGAACGAGATCCGCGGGCTGAAGCGGCAGACGCGGCGCGACTAGGCCGAATGCAAGAGGGCCGGCATCGCCGGCCCTTCCTGGTTCCCGGCTCGCGCCGGGAGTGAGCCTGGAATTCGGCAACCGTGCCTGCGCACGGTTGTCGCCGGCGAACGCCAAGGCCGATGCAGCGGCCTCGGCGGACCGGTCACTTCACGATGTCGAGGTGCTCGATGCCCTTCGTGATGTCGCGGTTCTTCGCTTCCTTGGAGTGCAGCTTGATCGCGAGCCGCAGGTCGTTCACCGAGTCGGCGTTGCGCAACGCGTCCTCGTAGCTGATGATCCCGTTGTCGTAGAGGTCGAAGAGGTGCTGATCGAAGGTCTGCATGCCGAGCTCGCGCGAGCGCTTCATCAGCTCCTTGATCTCGTGCACCTCGCCCTTGAAGATGAGGTCGGCGATCAGCGGCGAGTTGAGCATCACCTCGACCGCGGCGATCCGCCCCTTGCCCTCCTTCAGCGGAATCAGGCGCTGCGAGATCATGCCGCGCAGGTTGAGCGAAAGGTCCATCAGCAGCTGCGCCCGGCGCTCCTCGGGGAAGAAGTTGATGATCCGGTCGAGGGCCTGGTTGGCGCTGTTCGCGTGCAGCGTCGCGAGGCACAGGTGGCCGGTCTCGGCGAACGCCACCGCGTAGTCCATCGTCTCGCGGTCGCGCACCTCGCCCATCATGATGACGTCCGGGGCCTGGCGCAGCGTGTTCTTCAGTGCGTTCTCCCAGGAGTCGGTGTCCACGCCGATCTCGCGCTGGGTGATCAGGCAGTTCGCGTGCGGGTGGACGTACTCGACCGGGTCCTCGATCGTGATGATGTGGCCGTGCGAGTTCTGGTTGCGGTAGCCGATCATGGCCGCGAGCGAGGTCGACTTGCCCGAGCCGGTCGCGCCGACCATGATCACCAGGCCGCGCTTGGTCATCGCCACGTCCTTCAGCACCGGCGGCAGGTTGAGCTCCTCGAAGGTCGGGATCTTCGAGTTGATCGTGCGCAGCACCATGCCGATGTTGCCCATCTGCACGAACGCGCTGACGCGGAAACGGCCGATGTTGGCGGGGCTGATCGCGAACTGGCATTCCTTGGTCGACTCGAACTCCGCCGCCTGGCGGTCGTTCATGACCGAGCGCACCAGCTCCGCGGTGTGCTGCGCGGACAGGGGCTGCTGCGACACCGGGGTCATCCTCCCGTCGAGCTTGATCGCGGGCGGAAAGCCGACGGTGATGAAGAGGTCGGACCCCTTCTTGCTCGTCAGCAGGCGCAGCAAGTCGTAGATGAATTTGGTTGCCTGGTCGCGTTCCATCGTGATCCTCTGTTACAGGCCGCTGGTCTATGGCTCGCGGGTGCCGGCCATCTTACGCCCCGTTCGCGGGGGCGGGTAGGTCAGCCCCCGGGGCCGACTCATCCAACGAAATTGTCCTTGTTTGCCGCCCGCGCCCGCGCCTCGGCTACCTGCACCACCCCTCGCTTCACCAGCTCCTGCAGGTTCTGGTCGAGCGTCTGCATGCCGAACTGCTGGCCGGTCTGGATCGCCGAGTACATCTGCGCGATCTTGTTCTCGCGGATCAGGTTCCGGATCGCCGGCGTGCCGATCATGATCTCGTGCGCCGCCACGCGGCCCGAGCCGTCCTTGGTCTTGAGCAGGGTCTGGGAGATCACCGCGCGGAGCGACTCGGACAGCATCGCGCGCACCATCTCCTTCTCCGCCGCGGGGAACACGTCGACGATCCGGTCGATCGTCTTCGCCGCCGAACTCGTGTGCAGGGTGCCGAACACCAGGTGCCCGGTCTCCGCGCCGGTCAGCGCGAGGCGGATCGTCTCGAGGTCGCGCATCTCGCCGACCAGGATCACGTCCGGGTCCTCGCGCAGGGCCGAGCGCAGCGCGTTCGCGAACGACAGCGTGTGCGGGCCCACCTCGCGCTGGTTGATCAGGCACTTCTTCGACTCGTGCACGAACTCGATCGGGTCCTCGATCGTGAGGATGTGGCCGTACTCGTTGTCGTTGATGTGGTTGACCATCGCCGCGAGCGTGGTCGACTTGCCCGAGCCGGTCGGGCCGGTCACCAGCACGATGCCGCGCGGCTGGTCGGCGATGTCGGTGAAGATCTTGGGCGCGTTCAGCTCCTCGAGCGTCAGCACCTTGGTCGGAATCGTCCGCATCACCGCGGCCGCGCCGCGCTGCTGCACGAACGCGTTGACGCGGAAGCGCGCGAGCCCCGGGATCGCGAACGAGAAGTCGCACTCGAGGTTCTCCTCGTAGTGCTTGCGCTGCGCGTCGTTCATGATGTCGTAGATCATCCCGTGCACGTCCTTGTGCTCGAGCGCCGGGAGGTTGATGCGCCGGACGTCGCCGTGCACCCGGATCATCGGCGGCAGGCCGGCGGAGAGGTGCAGGTCGGAGGCTTTGTTCTTGACCACGAAGGCGAGCAGTTCGGAGATGTCCATATAATCCTCTAGCGCTGCTGCAGCGTACGCCGCCAACCCATTGGCGCACAGGGAAAATCCGGCGCATTATGGACACAATCGAAAAACGCCTGCAAGCCGTAAAGTCCCGCATCGAGCGCGCCGCAGCAGCCGCCGGCCGCGACCCCCGTGACATAGTTCTCGTCGCGGTCAGCAAGACCTTCCCGCCCGCCGCGGTGCGCGCGGCGCACGCCGCCGGGCAGCGCGACTTCGGCGAGAACCACGCGCAGGAGGCGCTTGCGAAGGTCGACGCGCTCGCCGATCTCGCGCTGGTGTGGCACTTCGTCGGCCCGCTCCAGAGCAACAAGACGCGTCCGGTCGCCGAGCGCTTCGCCTGGGTCCATTCGGTCGACCGGCTGAAGATCGCCGAGCGATTGTCCGCGCAGCGTCCCGCGGCGTTGCCGCCGCTGCAGGTCTGCATCCAGGTGAACGTGAGCGGCGAGGCCACCAAGAGCGGCGTGTCCCCGGAGGAGGCGCCGGCGCTCGCGCGCGCGGTCGCCGCCCTGCCGCGGCTGCGACTGCGCGGCCTCATGGCGATCCCGGAGCCGACCGACGACCCCGCGCTCCAGCGCCGGCGCTTCGAAAGCCTGCGCGCGCTGAAGGAGCGGCTCGTCGCCGCGGGCCTCCCGCTCGACTCCCTGTCGATGGGCATGTCCGACGACCTCGAGGCCGCGGTCGCCGCGGGGGCAACGATGGTTCGGGTGGGCACGGCGATCTTCGGCCCGCGGCCGCGCGCGCCCGCGGCCGCCGCCTGAGCGCGGAGCGGGGCGGCGTTATCCGCGATAATCGGGCGATGCGTATCACCTTCGTTGGCGGCGGCAACATGGCCACGGCGCTCATCGGCGGCCTGGTGGCCAAGGGATTCGCGCCGGCGTCGGTCAAAGTGGTGGAGGTCGTCGCCGAGGCGCGTGCGCGGCTCGGGCAGGCCTTCGGCGTGGCGTGCTTCGAGCGTGCGGACGCCGCCGTCCCCTTCGGCGAAGTCGTCGTGCTCGCCGTGAAGCCCCAGCAGATGCGCGAGGTGGCGCAGTCGCTCTCGGGCGCGCTGCGCGGCGAGCTCGTGCTGTCGATCGCCGCGGGCATCCGCCTCGTCGACCTGCAGCGCTGGCTGGGGGGTTACGCCCGGCTTGCGCGGTGCATGCCGAACACGCCGGCGCTGATCGGCGCGGGCATCACCGGGCTCTACGCCCGACCCGAGGCGGGCAGCGAAGGCCGTACCCACGCGCAGGCGATCCTCGAGGCGGTCGGCGAGGTGATCTGGGTGGACGACGAGGCGCTGCTCGACCCGGTGACCGCGGTGTCGGCGAGCGGCCCGGCTTACGTGTTCTACTTCATCGAGGCGCTGGAGCGCGCGGCGCGCGAGCTGGGTCTCGACCCCGCGGGCGCGCGCCGGATGGCGATCGCCACCTTCCGCGGCGCGGCGGAGCTCGCGGCGCGCTCGCCCGAGGCGCCCGCCACGCTGCGCGAGCGGGTGACCTCCAAGGGCGGCACCACCGAGCGCGCGCTGGCGACGATGCAGGCCGACCGCGTCGCCGACGCGATTGTGCGCGCGGTGTGCGCGGCGGCCGAGCGCGCGCGCGAGCTCGGCGACGAGTTCGGCAAGGGTTGAGGCCGGACCAATGCTCGCGCAGGTCCTCCAGTTCCTGATCCAGACCGCGTTCGGCCTGCTGATCTACCTCGTGCTGCTGCGCTTCTGGATGCAGGCGCTGCGCGCCCCGTTCCGCAACCCGATCGGCCAGTTCGTCATCGCGCTCACCGACTGGGCGGTGCTGCCGCTGCGCCGGGTGATCCCGTCGTTCCGCGGGCTCGACCTCGCGACGCTCCTCCTTGCCTGGCTCCTGCAGGTCGCGATGCTCGTGCTGCTCTACGCCGCGGCGGCCGGCGGCACGGTGAACGCCCCGGGGCTCGCGGTGCTGCTGCTCTCGTTCATCGAGCTCGTCCGCGCGAGCCTCCAGCTCCTGATGTTCGTGGTGATCATCCAGGTCGTCCTGAGCTGGGTGAGCCCCGGGCACCCGCTCGGCTTCGTGTTCGAGAGCCTGACGCGCCCGTTCTACGGCTTCTTCCGCCGCTTCGTGCCGCCGATCGGCAACATCGACCTCTCGCCGCTCTTCGTGCTCGTCATCGCGCAGGTGCTGCTGATCGTCCTGGACGGCGCGCCGCGGGCGCTGCTCCTCGGTGGCTGAGGCCGCCTGGGCGCGGCGCGGCGCGGACGGCTGGACGCTCGCGGTGCACGTGCAGCCGGGCGCAAGGCGATCGGCGGTGGCCGGGCTGCATGGGGAGCGCCTGAAGATCCGCATCGCGGCCCCCGCGCTCGACGGGCGCGCGAACGATGCGCTGGTGGCGTTCGTCGCCGCGAGCCTCGGCGTCGCGAAGCGCAGCGTGCGCGTCGCGAGCGGCGAGCGCTCGCGTGACAAGGTCGTGGCAATCGCGGGGCGCTGCGACCCCGCCCGACTGCTCGACGCGCCGGAAAGCTGACGGCTGAAGAGCGCACACGGCTCGTGTCGAGACGCACCTTGACCCTCCTCGGCTTCACCGCGCTGTGCGTCGCGGTGGCCCTCCTGTGGCCGGCCGTCCCCCAGTGGCAGTCGTACCACGACTTCGCCGATCAACGCGTGATTCTGGGTATACCCAATTTTTTCGACGTGGTCTCCAACGCGGGGTTCGCCATCGCCGGCGTCGTCGGGTTCGTCGTCCTCGCGCGGCGGCGCGCCCGATTCGAGCACGCGGCGGAGAACTGGCCCTACGCCGTCTTCTTCGCCGGCCTGGTGCTGATCGCGTTGGGCTCGGGCTACTACCACCTCGCGCCCGACAACGAGCGGCTCTTCTGGGACCGGCTCGCGATGTCGGTGGCGTTCATGTCGCTCGTCTCCGCGCAGATCGCCGACCGCTTCGGCGTCAAGGCCGGGCTCGCGCTGCTCGTGCCGCTGCTCGCCCTGGGCGCGGCGTCGGTCCAGTACTGGATCACGACCGAACGCGCAGGCGCTGGCAATGTCATCCCGTACGGCGTCCTGCAGTTCTACGCGGTCGTCGTGCTGCTCGTGATCGCGTGGTCGCGGCCGTCGCGCTACACGCACGGCGGCGACATCTACTGGGTCGTCGCGGCCTACGTGGCGGCGAAAGTCCTCGAGGAGCTCGATGCCGCCATCTTCGCGCTCGGGAGCGTCGTCAGCGGCCATACGCTCAAGCACGTGGCGGGCGGCGTGGCCGGGCTGGTCGTGTGTCGCATGCTGGTGCTGAGGCGCCTGCGCGCTCCGGCCGGAGCGCCGCCCCCCTGACCCCCTCGACCCGCCCGGGCTGACGCCGGGTCGCGCGCGGCCTCAGCGGCGCTCGCCGCGCGCCTCGTACCGCACGTCGCCCCGCACGAGCGTGTAACGCACGACTCCCGGGAGCTCGTAGCCGAGATAGGGCGTGTTCTTGCCCTGGCTGCGCAGCGTCTCCGCCGCGACCCTGAAGTGCGCCGCCGGGTCGAACACGCAAACGTCGCCCGGCGCGCCGACGCCGAGGTGGCCGGCGTCGATGCCGAGTACGCGGGCGGGCGAGCTGGTGACCGCGCCGAGCGCAACGGCGAGCGGCACGCGCGCCTCCTCGCCCCATCTGAGGGCGAGCGGCAGCAGCAGCTCGAGTCCGGTCGCACCGGGCTCCGACTCTCCGAAGGGGGTCTGCTTCGCGTCCTCGTCGACCGGCGTGTGATCGGAGCACACCGCGTCGATCGTGCCGTCAGCGACGCCCGCGCGCAGCGCGTCGCGGTCGCGAGCGCTGCGAAACGGCGGCACGACGTGGGCGTGGGAGTCGAAGTAGCCGATGTCGAGGTCGGAGAGATGCAGGTGATGGACGGCAACGTCGCAGGTCACCGGCAGCGCATCGCGCTTCGCGGCGCGCACCATCGCCACGGCGTCGGCGGTGGACAGCCGGCACAGGTGCACGCGCGTCCCGGTGGCGCGCACGAGCTCGAGGATCGTCCCGACGGCCACCGTCTCCGCGATCGCGGGGATGCCCGGCAGCCCGAGGCGCGTCGCGAAGTCGCCGTCGTGCGCGACGCCGTTGCGCGCGAGGTGGGCGTCCTCCGGACGGAGCCAGACGGCGAACCCGAACGTCGCGGCGTACTGGAGCGCACGCCACAGCACCTGCGTGTCCGTGATCGGCGCGTCCGCCTGCGAGAACGCGACGCAGCCGTGGTCGGCGAGCTCCGCCATCTCGGTGAGCCGCTCGCCCTCGAGCTTCGCGGTCAGCGCGCCGACCGGATACACCTTCGCGAGGTTCAGGCTGCGGGCGCGGCGCGTCAGCATCTCGACCAGACCCGGCTCGTCGAGCGGCGGGTCGGTGTCCGGCGGGCACGCGAGGCTCGTCACGCCGCCGGCGACCGCCGCAAGCATCTCCGACTCGAGCGTCGCCTTGTATTCGAACCCGGGCTCGCGCAGGCGCGCCGCGAGGTCCACCAGGCCGGGCGCCACGACGAGCCCGGTCGCGTCGATCGTCCGGTCGGCCCTGAAGCCGTCGGGCGCCGCCCCCGAGCCGATCACGCGAGCGTCGGCGACGTAGAGGTCCCGCTGCGCGTCGACGCCGTGCTTCGGATCGACGAGCCGTCCGCCGCGGATGTGGATGCGCGGGGTCACTCGCCTAACTCCCCCCGAGGATCGACATCACCGCCATGCGCACCGCGATGCCGAAGGTGACCTGAGGGAGGATCACCGACTGCACGCCGTCGGCCACCGACGAGTCGATCTCGACCCCGCGGTTCATCGGTCCGGGATGCATGACGATCGCGTCGGGCTTCGCCACCGCGAGCTTCTCGGGGGTGAGACCGTAGGACTTGTTGAACTCCTGCGCCGAGGGCAGCAGCGGCCCGCGCATGCGCTCGTTCTGCAGCCGCAGCATCACGATCACGTCGGCGCCGGCCAGCCCCTTGCGCATGTCGTGGAACACGCGCACGCCCAGGCTCTCCACCCCGGCCGGGAGCAGCGTCTGCGGGCCGATGACGCGCACGTCGGGCGTGCCGAGGATGTTCAGCGCGTGGATGAGCGAGCGCGCGACGCGCGAGTGCAGGATGTCGCCGACGATCGCCACCGAGAGCGCGGTGAAGTCCTTCTTGTAGTGGCGGATCGTGTAGGCGTCGAGCAGGCCCTGCGTGGGATGCGCGTGGCGGCCGTCGCCGGCGTTGATCACGTGCTGGTGCGTCCCCGCGTGGCGCGCGATCAGGTGCGCGGCGCCGCTCTGCGCGTGCCGGACCACGAACATGTCGGCCTGCATCGCCGACAGGTTGTCCACGGTGTCGAGCAGGCTCTCGCCCTTGGAGGTGGACGAGGTGCTGATGTTGAGGTTGATCACGTCGGCGGAGAGCCGCTTGGCCGCGATCTCGAAGGTCGTTCGGGTGCGGGTCGAGCTCTCGAAGAAGAGGTTGAACACGCTGATGCCGCGCAGGAGCGGCACCTTCTTCACCTCGCGCTCGGTCACGCCGACGAACGAGGTCGCGGTGTCGAGGATGTGGACGATGATCTCGCGCGGCAGCCCCTCGAGGGTGAGGAGGTGCGCGAGAGCGCCCTTCGCATTGAGCTGCGGGTTGGCGCTCACGTCACGCGTCCAGCCGCAAGGTGAGGCGCCCGGCGTCGTCGCGGTCGAGCCGCAGCATGCTCCCCTTGGGCACGGCGAGTCCCGTGCCCACGAACTGCGGGCAGATCGGCAGCTGGCGCTCGCCGCGGTCGACCAGCGCCACGAGGCGGATCGACTCGGGGCGGCCGTAGTCGAACAGCTCGTTCATCGCGGCGCGCACGGTGCGGCCGGTGTAGAGCACGTCGTCCACCAGCAGGAGGTGGCGCCCGTTGACGTCGAAGGGGATCTTGCTCGCGCGCACCGACTTGTGCAGCCCCGACTTGCGGTAGTCGTCGCGGTAGAACGAGATGTCGAGCAGCCCGAGCGGCACGGCGAGCGCGAGCTCCTGGTGCAGCCGCTCGGCGAGCCAGGCGCCGCCGGTGTGGATGCCCACCATGCCGGTGTCCGGCGTGACGTGCGCGCGCAGCTGGCGCACGAGGTCGGCGCAGAGGGCCTCGGCGTCAGGCAGCTGCATGGCGGTCGAGAAAGTCCTGCAGGATCGACTGCGCGGCGAGCGGGTGCGCGAGATCCTTGTCCGCGCGACCGCCGCGGCCCATCGCCCGCAGCCGCTCCGCCGCCTCGGCGGACGTGAGGCGCTCGTCGACCAGCGCCACCGGGAGCCCGAAGCGCCCCTCGAGCTGGCGGGCGAAGCGCTGCGCCCGGCGGGTCAGCGCGTGCGGCGCACCGTCGAGGGCGAGCGGCAGCCCGACGACGAGCCGCGCGGGCTTCCACTCCTCGATCAGCTCGGCGATCGCCGCGAACCGCGGGCCGCTCGCCGGGTCGTCGATGGTCGCGAGCGGGTGGGCGACGCCGACGCCGGTCTCGCCGACCGCGACGCCGATGAAGCGCTCACCGAAGTCGAACGCGAGCACCGTGTGGGCTCCGCTCATGCATGTCCCGCCTCGTCCGAGAGCGAGGCGTAGGAGACGCCCAGGCGCTCCATGGCGGCGGGCAGGCGCTCCTCGGCGGGGAGGTCGAAGATGAGCTGCTCGTCCGCCTCGACGGTCAGCCAGGCGTTCTGCAGGATCTCGTGCTCGAGCTGGCCCGCCGCCCAGCCCGCGTAGCCGAGCGTCACGAGGATCCGGTCCGGGCCGGTGCCGTCCCCGACCGCTTCGAGGATGTCGCGCGAGGTGGTCAGGCCGATGCGGCTGCCCACCGGCAGCGTCGAGCTCCACTCGCCGCGCGGCACGTGCAGGACGAATCCGCGGTCGGTCTGCACCGGGCCGCCGTAGTACACCGGCAGCTCGCGCAGGCTGTTCACCTTCAGCTCGAGGTTGAGGCGCTCGAACAGCGCCGCGAGCGTCAAGTCGATCGGGCGGTTCACGACCAGTCCGAGCGCGCCCTGCTCGTTGTGCTCGCAAATGAAGGTGAGCGTGCGCGCGAAGTGCGGGTCGACCATGCTCGGCATGGCGATCAGGAAATGATGGGTGAGATCGACGCGCCGCACGGCGCGGATTGTAGCGCGGGACGCGCGGCGGCCGGACGAGCGCGTGTTACAGTCGCGGCCCGCAAGTCCGCCCCGCCCCCGGAATGCCGACCGACACCGCGCTCGTCTGGTTTCGCCGCGACCTGCGCGACTACGACCACGCGGCGCTGTACCACGCGCTGAAGGCACACCCGCGCGTCTACTGCGCGTTCTGCTTCGACACCGAGATCCTCGACGCGCTCGCGTCGCGCACCGACCGGCGCGTCGAGTTCATCTGGCACTCGGCGCGCGAACTCGACGCCGCCCTGCGCGAGCGCGGCGGGGGCCTGATCGTGCTGCATGGCCGCGCCCGCGACGAGATCCCGCGACTCGCCGCCCGTCTCGCAGCGGACGCGGTCTACGCCAATCACGACTACGAGCCGGCGGCGGTCGAGCGCGACGCGGCGGTGGCAGGCACGCTCACCGCAACGGGCCGCGCGCTACGCACGTTCAAGGACCAGGTGATCTTCGAGAAGGACGAGGTGCTCACCGCGGCCGGCTCGCCCTACACCGTCTTCACGCCGTACAAGCGGGCGTGGCAGAAGAAGGTCGACGGCTTCTACCTGAAACCCTACCCGGTCGGGAAGTACGTCCGCAATCTCGCGCGGCCGCCGGAAGGCGCGTTCCCGACGCTCGCGGACCTCGGCTTCGCGCCGACCAACCTGCTCGAGGTGCCGGTACCGACCGGGATGGCGGGCGCGCAGCGGCTCCTCGCCGACTTCCTCGGCCGCATCCGGGCCTACCACGAGCGGCGCGACTTCCCTGCGGCGAAGGGGCCGTCCTATCTCTCGGTGCACCTGCGCTTCGGAACGGTCTCGATCCGCGAGCTCGCCGGCCGCGCCCACGCCGAGGGCGGCGTCGGCGCCGAGACGTGGCTCTCCGAGCTGGTGTGGCGCGACTTCTACTTCGCCGTCCTGCACCACTTCCCGCACGTCGTCGGCCACGCGTTCAAGCGCGAGCTCGAGAACGTGGCGTTCGACAACGACCGCGCGAAGTGGCTCGCCTGGTGCGAGGGTCGGACGGGCTATCCGCTGGTCGACGCGGCGATGCGCCAGCTCAACGGCACCGGCTACATGCACAACCGGCTGCGCATGGTCGCCGCCTCGTTCCTGGTCAAGGACCTGCACGTCGACTGGCGCCGGGGCGAGCGCTACTTCGCCGACCACCTGAACGACTTCGACCTGGCCGCGAACAACGGCGGCTGGCAGTGGGCCGCGTCGACGGGCTGCGACGCGCAGCCCTACTTCCGCATCTTCAATCCGGTGACGCAGTCGGAGAAGTTCGACCCGGAAGGCAAGTTCATCCGCCGCTACGTGCCCGAGCTCGCGCGCGTGCCGGCGAATGCCGTGCACGCCCCCTGGACGATGCGGCCGGCAGATCAGGAAGCGGCGGGCTGCGTCATCGGTCGCGACTACCCCGCGCCGGTCGTGGACCACGACCGGGCGCGACGGATCACGCTCGAGCGCTACAAGCGGGCGGCCGGAAGAGCCTGAACGCTGCGTCCGAGTGCGTCGGCGCGGTCATGGGCCGACACGGGCAGCGTCGAGCATCAGCGCGCCAGGGCCCGCTCCACCAGCCCGGGAAGCACTTCCCCGAGCGCGCGCGCATAGTCGAGCCGCCCGAACAGCACCGGCGAGCGCTCGTCGATCGTCCGTGCCAGCGCTTCGCGCGCGTCCCGATCGGCCCCGAGCCCAAGTGCGATCCGGACATAGTCCTGCGGCGACGCCGCGATGCACGCGTCGATCCCCATCTCGCGGTAGAGGGCGAGCGCCCAGCGGTTGCGCAGGTACATGGACGGTAGCGTGACCAGCGGCCGTCCGAGCGCGAAGGTCTCGTTCGCGGTGTTGTATCCGCCGAAGTGAAAGCCGTCGAGCACTACGTCGGCCCCTGCCACGCACGCCAGGTACTCGGCGTACGAGCGCCGCGGGAGGAAGTGCAGGCGCGCGGCGAGAGGACCGAGCGCGCGGTTCAGGCGCGCGGCAAGTCGCGCCTGCGCCGCGCCCTCGTGACCGAGGAGCGCGATTCGCGCGTGCGGGTCGCCCTCGAGGATTCCGGCCAGCGCCGCGTCGAACTCGGGGTGGAACTTCTGCACCGATTGCGTCGACAGGAAGAGCGGTCCGGTCGCGGGCAGGCCGAGCGCCTCGCGCGCAGCGCGGATGCCCGCGCCCGCGGGGCGCGCATACCCGGGTCCGCAGAACACCGGCGGCGCGAGCACCGTCTCGCTGTAGCTCGCCAGCGAGCGGTCGGTCTCGAGCGCCTCGGCGCTCAGGTAGTAGTCGACGGTGTCGATCCCGGACGTCGTGGGGTGGCCCCACGTCGCCATTTGCACCGGCGCGAGCCGCCACAGCGCAAGGAAGTAGGTGAACGGATGCATGCCGAGATCGCCGTAGACGAGCACGTCGACCTCTGCGTCCTCGATCGCGCGCCGCGCGGCGCCGAGATCCTCGGCCAGCTCGACGAAGCGGTCGGCGCTCGCGCGGTACGCGGCGTCGACCGGATCGCGCCTCGGCGCGACGGAGAAGACCCAGACCTCGAAGCGGGCGCGGTCCAGATCGCGCGCGAGGCTCAGGAACGTGCGCCCGACGGAGTGCATCCAGAAGAACGTCGACACGAATCCGACGCGCAGCCGACCGGCGCGCCGCGGCGTCCGCGCCAGCTCGGTCCGTGCGGCGTACACCTTGCGCACGACGCGCGCGAGCTTGGCGAGCAGGTCCCGGTCGCTGCGCCCGTGATACGCGAGGAAGAACGGCAGCGTCCCGATCGCGGTCGCCGGCTCTTCGAGGGGCTCGAGCCGTTCCTCGAGCAGCTCGTCCAGGGCCGCGTGCATCCGGTGGCGCGCCGCGTCGATGTCCGCGACCGAATCCACGACCATGTCGGTCATGAACGCCAGGCGGATGCGCGCGCCGCTCCCGCGCGCCAGGGCGGCGCAGCGCAGAACCGCCGCCTTGGCGGCCGCCGCGTCGCCGAGCGTGAACTGCACGAGCGAAAGCAGGTTTGCGGCCCGGGCGCTCCCGGGATCGAGCTCGACCGCCTCGGCGTAGCGCGCGCGCGCCTTCTCCGGCTCACCCGCGAGCTCGTGGACGCGACCGATCTCCAGTCGCAGCCCGACCTGCGTATCGACATCCTGCGGCACCCGAGGCAGGGCCGCCTCGTAGACCCTCAGCGCATCGCCCTGCCGGCCGGCTTTCGCGAGCGCCCGCGCGAGCCCTAGGTGAAACGCCCCTTCCGACGTACGCGCCGCAATCGCTTCCACGTACAACGCTATTGCGGCATCGATCTGCCCGCGCGCATGCGCGATCTCCGCCTGCAGGAAGCGCACATCCGCGGTGTGGGCGCCGCGGCGCACGAGCGCCGAACATGCGGCTTCCGCACGATCGAGCTCGCCACGCTGGAACAGGCGGTAGGCCGCCAGAAACGCTTCCGGATCCGATCTCGAGCGCGGCTTGAGCAGCGAGGAAAGGATCGCCTTCAGCATGGCAGGAGCGCCGGCCGATCATAGCCGATCGGCCTTGCGGCGAATCCCGCCGCGCG
>CAZIXQ010000015.1:0-6242 GCA_964543155.1 uncultured Enterobacteriaceae bacterium | reverse complement strand
GCGACCGGCGCGGCGGCGCTCGGCCGGGTGTCGGCGCTAGGCGAGCGCCGGCTTCTTCACGAACCCGCCGATGTGCTGCAGCAGCTCGTCTTCCTGGTACGGCTTGCCCAGGTAGACGTTGACGCCGATCTCCTTCGCGTAGGCGCGGTGCTTGTCGGCGGTGCGCGAGGTGATCATGATGATCGGGATGTGCTTGAGCCGGCGGTCGGCGCGCACGTTGCGGGTCAGGTCGAAGCCGTCCATGCGCGGCATCTCGATGTCGACCAGCATCACGTCGGGGAGACTCTCCTGCAGCTGCTCCATCGCGTCGACGCCGTCCTTCGCGGTCAGCACGTTGTAGCCCTCGCGCGCGAGCAGGCGCCCGGTGATCTTGCGCACCGTCAGCGAATCGTCGACGATCATGATCGTCGGCACCGCCGCCGCTTCGGGCTGCGGCGCGGCGTGCGCCGGCGCCCCGGGAAGGCGCGTGCTCACGACCGGTTCGCGGCTGGCGAGGATCACCGGGTTCAGGATCAGCACGATGTCGCCGTTGCCGAGCACGGTCGCGCCGGTGATCCCCGCGACGCGCGCGAGCATCGGCCCGGTGTTCTTGACCACGATTTCCTGGCTGCCCGCCACCTCGTCCACCTGCAGCGCGACGGTGCTCGAACCGGTGCGCAGCAGCATGACCGGCGTGACGCGCCGCGCCTCGGGGACGAACTCGGTGTCGCCGAGCAGTCGCGGGAGATAGCGGAACGGATAGCGCCGCTCCTGCCAGGTGGTCTCGCCCGCGGTGCGGTAGGACTCGAGCTCCGGCGCCTTGACCTGCCGGACCTGCTCGACCATCACCGCCGGGATCGCGTAGGCGACGTTGCCGGCGCGCACGAGCACCGCCTGGGTCACCGCGAGCGTGAGCGGGAGGTAGATGGTGAAGCGCGTCCCCTTGCCGGTCTCGCTCGCGAGCTCGACGCGGCCGCCGAGCGCCGCAATCTCGCTCTTCACGACGTCCATGCCCACGCCGCGGCCGGCGAGCTGGGTGACTTCCTGCGCGGTGGAAAAGCCCGGATGGAAGATGAACTCGGCGATCTCGCCGTCGGTCGGGTTGTCCTCGGGCTTGAGCAGCCCCTGCGACAGCGCCTTCGCGCGGATGCGCTCGAAGTTGAGGCCGGCGCCGTCGTCCACGACGGCGAGCACGATCTCGTTGCCCTCCTGCCGCACTTCGATGCGCACTTCGCCGAGCTCCGGCTTGCCCTTCGCGACGCGCGCCGCCGGCGTCTCGATGCCGTGCGCCACCGAGTTGCGCAGCATGTGCTCGAACGGCGCGGTGATGCGCTCGAGCACGGAGCGGTCGACCTCGGTCTGGCCGCCCTTGATGTCGAGCACCGCGCGCTTATCGGTCTCCTTGGCCGCCTGGCGGACGATGCGGAACAGGCGCTCCGAGACGCTCGCGAACGGCACCATGCGGATGCGCATGAGGTTCGCCTGCAGCGCGCGGGTGAGGCGCGCCTGCGCGGAGGTCGCGGCCTCGCTCTCGCCCACCGCCTTCAGCAGGTTCTGGTGGACGGTGGCGACGTCGTTCACGCTCTCGGCCATCATCCGCGTGAGCTCCTGGAAGCGCGTGAAGCGGTCGAACTCGAGCGGGTCGAACGGTGTCTCGCTTTCCTGCGCGAGCGAGATGCGCGACTGCATCTGCGACTCGGCCTGGATCTCGATGTCGCGCAGCTGCGCACGCATCCGGTTCACGTTCTCGGTGAACTCGAACAGCGCGCTCTTGATCGCGCGCAGGTCACCCTCGATGCGCGAGCGCGCGATCGAGACCTCGCCGGCCTCGTTCACCAGCCGGTCGATCAGATCGGCGCGCACGCGCAGCATCGCGCGGCTCGCTGCGGCGAGCTCCTGCTCGGCCTGCGTGGCCGGTCTCTCCCCGGGCTTCTCCTGCGCGGGCGCGGCGGGCTGCGCGGCGGCGGCCTCGGGCGCCGGGGTCTGCGTCTCGGCGGGCGCTGCGGGTTGCGGCGCTTCGACTTCTACGGACGCCTCGGCCGCCTCGATCGCGGCCGGCACCGCGGCCTGCGGGTTGACCAGCCGGTCGTAGAGGAATCCCATCCGGTCGTAGGAGCCCTCGAGCTCCTCGAAGAACGTCGCCGGAAGGTCCTTGAGCGCGAGCGCGTTCTCGACCCGCGTCTCCATGTGGTGCGTGAGCTCGCCGAGCGCCATTGCGCCGCACATGCGCGCGGAGCCCTTGAGCGTGTGGAGCGTGCGCTGGAGCGCGTGACCGGCAGCGGCGTTGGCGGGGTTCTCGCGCCAGTCGCGCAGGCCCTGACCGACCGCGGGAACGAGTTCCTGCGCCTCCTCGAGGAAGATCGGCAGCAGCTCCTGGTCGATGTCGTCGTCGAGGCGGCGGGTGCGCCGCTCGACCGGAATCTCCTCGACCTCGACCGCGGAGGCGTGCGCTTCCGCCGCCGCTGCCGGCGGTGCCTCCTCCGGAGCCGACGCTGCCGCCGCGACGCCCGCCGGCGCGGCCGCGACGGGCGGCGGCAGCACGGGCTCGTCGGGTGTCGCCGGAAGCGCGATGTCGTTCGCGGCGGGCGCGGGCGGGACGAAAGCCGTCACGGCCGGCTCGCCCATCGGCGTGGGCACCGAGAAATCGGAGAAGTCGAGCGTGACCGGGGCGGCGGGCGGAGCGGGCGAGTCGTTCGCCGGCGCCGGCGCCGTGAAATCGAAGTCGCCGAGCGCGGGCGACGCGGAAGCCGTCTCGGTCGTCGCCGCGGGTGCGCTGGGCGCACCCCCTGCCGGCGCGCTTTCGGGCAGCGCGAAATCCAGGTCGGCGAGCGCGGTCGAAGCCGTGAGCGTCTCTTCCGCGGCAGCCGGCGCGCCTTCGTCGCCGGCACCCAGTGCGTCGAGCCGCGCGATCAAGGCGGGCACCGCCTCGGGAAGCGCCCGCGCGGTGGCCCGCGCGAGCATCCCCTCGAGGGACGCGATCGCCTCGCCGATCAGCGCGCGCCCCGCCGGGTCGGCCGGCTTGCCGAGCAACCGCTCGAGCAGGCCCTCGAGCGAATGCCCGAGGTCCTTCATCGCGTCGAATTTCACCGTCCCGGCGATGCCCGCGAGGGTGTGCGCAGCGCGCTCGATGTCCTCGGAGACGTTCTCGCCTTCTTCGAGGCGGCGGCGGCCCGCGGCCAGGGTGTCCAGATGCGTCCGCGTCTCCTCGAGGAAGATGCCGTACAGCGAGGTCGAGAGCCGGGCGTCGCCGACGGCGACGATGTCCTCGTCGTCCTCGGCCGGCGCAGCCATCGCGGGCCCGCTCGGCAGCTCGGGGGCGGGGATCTCCAGCGCGGGGAACGCGAGCGTCGGCAGCGCCTCGGCCGGCGCCGCGGCCGGGACCATCTCGGGTGCGATCTCCACCGGGGGAGCGGGCGCCGGGGTGACGGTTTCCGGCGCCGGTGCGGGAGGCGCCGCGGCGAGGTCGATTTCCGGCAGCGCTGCGGCCGGTTGCGGCGCGGCTGCGACCACGGCCGGCGCCGCCGGGGCCGGTGCGGCGGCGGCCGGCAGCTCGCCGAGCGGTTCGCCCGCCTTTACCCGGTTCGCCATCGCGACGATCGTCGACTCGTCGGGGCTCGGGCCGTTCGCCTTCAGCGTCTCGACGGCGCCGCCGAAGAAGTCGCGCGCGGCCGCGATGAGCGTGAAGAGGTCGGGCGTCGCCGCGCGCTCCTCCTCGAGCCAGCGGTTCATCACCTGCTCCACCGCCCAGGCCGCCTCGCCGAGACGGGTCAGGCCGACCATGCGGCCGCTGCCCTTGAGGGTGTGGAAACCGCGGCGGATGGTGCGCAGGAGCTCGATGTTCTGCGGCACCTCGCGCGCCTGGCTGAGGTTCTCGCCGATCGTGGCGAGCACCTCGCCCGCTTCCTCGAGGTAGACGGCGAGCAGCTCCGCGTCCACGGTTTCGGCACTCGCGGCGATGAGCTTCTGCGCTTCGGGCGAGGGCGCCGCGGGGGCGACCGGCTGCATCGCGGTCAGGACCTGCGACACCTTCGGATCGAACGGCTTCGCGTCCGCGGCGTCGAGGATGCGCAGCATGTCGGCCGCCTGGCCCTCGAGCTTGGCGTCGACCACCAGCCCGGCGTCCTTCTGCAGCGCAGTGGCCTTCTGCCGCAGCTCGTCCTTGAGCCTGGCGTTCTGCGGTTCGCGCTTCCAGCGCTCGTAGAGCGCGTTCAGCTCCTTCTTGGCCTGCTCGAGCTCCGACTCGACGGTCGCGCCGGCAGGCTCGGGCTCGCCGCCGCCGGCCGCCTCGACGACCTCGGGCTTCTTCGCGGCGATCGGCCGCATGAACTGCTCGAAGTCCGCCTTGCCGTGCTGCAACGCGTCCACGTAGAACCCGAGGCCGGAAAGGGTCCCGGCCACGCGCTCGAAATCGACCTGCGCGGGCACGTAGTCGCCCTGCGCGAAGCGCTGGATCTCGGCCGCGCACTGGGACAGCGCGGCGGCCGCGCGGTCCTCGTTGAGCATCGTGAGCGCGCCGAGCACCTGCCGGATCGGCTTGTCGAGGCTCGCGAGCTCGCCGCGTTTGGCGGCATCGCGGAAGAACGCGTCCAGCGCCTGCTCGATCGCCCGCAGGCTCGCCTGGATCTCGGAGACCACCTGCGACATCAGCAGGCGCTCCTGGGCGCGGCGCGACATCTCGTCGAGCACCGGCACCGGCTGGCTCGCGTGCGGCGCCTCGCCCTTCTTCACCGCCTGCAGGCGGCGCTGCATGAGGTTCACCTGCTGGGCGAACTCGGCGCCCAGGTTGGCGAAGTTCTCCACCGCGTTCTCGACCAGGAGCAGCGCCGTCGCCGTCTCCATCGCGATGCCGTCGGTGAGGTGCCCCGGCGCCTCCGCCATCCAGGCGGCGAGCGCCGCCACCTCGGCGGTGATGCTCTCGAGCGGCGGCTGCTTCAGCTCGGCGGCGCGGTCGCGCATCTGGACGGCGAGGTCGCGGAAGTTCGTGATGCTCGGCTGGTGGCCGGACGCGACCTTGTTCCACGTGGTCTTGGCGTTGCCGACGTTCTCGCGCAGGGCCCGGAGCGCCGGCAGCTGCGGCGCGCCGTCGCCCTTCAGCTCGAAGCTCGCGGGCACCGTGCCGGCGAGCTGGAACACCTCCTGCACGTTGCGCACGTGCTCGGTCGCCGGCCGCGCGCGCGCCACCGCGAACAGCACCTCGCGCATCAGGCGCTCGGCCACCGTCGCCGAGCCCTCCATGAGCCGCTTCAGCTGCTGCTCGACCCGGTTCGCGAGACGGCCGACGATCGCCTGGTCGCTGACCGCCTTGGCGAAGAGCGCGTCGAAGAACCCGAGCGCGATCCACCAGAACGCCCGGCTCGCGGGATTGGTCTGGGCGGCCTCCACCGCCGCGACGGCGGCGCGCATGTCCTCCACGCCGGTCGCATCCTTCTTCAGCCACTTGAGCAGGCCGCGCTGGTAGCGGCCGCGCTGGTCGCGGTAGTACTGCGCGCTCTCGCCGGCGGGCACGTCGACCGGAGGCTTCTCGCGCCGCGGCGGCCGGCGCGTCAGATCGGGGAAGTACAGATCGACCGGGTCGACGCCGTCGCGGCCACGCGCCTTTGCCACCTCGCGATAGACGGCGAAGAGCTTGAGCGGCTGGTTCGGCTCGCCGACGAGCAGCTGGT
The DNA here is from genome assembly GCA_964543155.1 of uncultured Enterobacteriaceae bacterium. Classification (GTDB taxonomy): domain Bacteria; phylum Pseudomonadota; class Gammaproteobacteria; order Burkholderiales; family SG8-39; genus JAGVSZ01. The sequence continues at coordinate 600 of CAZIXQ010000015.1, read as the reverse complement.
CGAGATAGGCCGAGATGCCGGCGAACGCGCGCTCGGCGGCGGCGACGGCCTCGGGCTTGGGCGCGCCCCCCTTGGCGATGTCGGCGAGCAGCCCGTCGAGCTCCTCGGACAGTCGCGTGACCCCGTCCAGCCCGACGATCTGCAGCGCGCCGTGCGCCTGGTGGAAGTGCGTCTGCGAGAAGCGGATCTGGTTCGAGTCGTCCGGGTTGGACGCGTAGGCGCGCAGCGCGGTCAAGCTGCGCTCGAGCGCCTGATCAATCTCGCTCTTGACCCAGGTGAGTGGGCCGATGTCGAAGTCACCCGGCGTGCTCATGGGTGGCCGCCCCGTGTTGTACTAGTTGTAAACCGCGCGCTCGAGGCTTGCGGAACTTACGCGATCTTGAAGTTCGCCACCGAACCCTTGAGTTCCTGCGCGAGCTTGGCGATCTGGCCGACCGACACCGCGGTCTGCTTCGTGCCTTCCGTCGTCTGCTTCGTCACCGAGAGGATGTCCTGCATCGACGTCGCGACGACACCCGCGGCCTGCGCCTGCGCCTGCGCGGTCACCGAGATCTCCTCGATCAGCTGCGCGAGCCGGCGCGACACCTCGCCGATCTCGGA
>CAZIXQ010000014.1:0-29151 GCA_964543155.1 uncultured Enterobacteriaceae bacterium | reverse complement strand
ACGCGGTCCTCGAGCGCGAGGGCCCCGAGCGCGCGCACTACCTGCTCGAGAAGCTGATCGACCAGGCGCGCCGCTCCGGCGCATATATCCCGTTCAGCCCGAACACCGCGTACATCAACACGATCCCGCCGCAGCTCGAGGCGCGCATGCCGGGCGACGCCGCGATCGAGGAGCGCAACCGCTCCTACATGCGCTGGAACGCGATGGTGATGGTCGCGAAGGCGAACAAGGGCGAGGGCGACCTGGGCGGCCACATCGCGAGCTTCGCCTCGGTCGCGAACATGTTCGGCGTGGGCTTCAACCACTTCTGGCGCGCCCCGCACGAAGGTCACGGCGGCGATCTCGTGTTCTTCCAGGGCCATTCGTCGCCGGGGATCTACGCCCGCGCCTTCCAGGAGGGCCGTTTCACCGAGGAGCAGATCCTCAACTTCCGCCGCGAGGTGGACGGCAGGGGCATCTCGTCCTATCCGCATCCCTGGCTGATGCCCGATTTCTGGCAGTTCCCCACCGTGTCGATGGGGCTCGGGCCGATCCAGGCGATCTACCAGGCACGGTTCCTCAAGTACCTGCACGCGCGCGGGCTCGCCGACACCGCCAATCGCAAGGTCTGGGCGTTCCTCGGCGACGGCGAGATGGACGAACCGGAGTCCCTCGGCGCGATCGGCATGGCCGCGCGCGAGAAGCTCGACAACCTCATCTTCGTCGTCAACTGCAACCTGCAGCGACTCGACGGCCCGGTGCGCGGGAACGGCAAGATCATCCAGGAGCTCGAGGGCGATTTCCGCGGCGCCGGGTGGAACGTGATCAAGCTCATCTGGGGCTCGTACTGGGATCCGCTGCTCGCGCGCGACAAGGAGGGGATCCTCCGCCGCGTGATGGAGGAGACCGTCGACGGCGAGTACCAGAACTACAAGGCGAACGACGGCGCCTTCGTGCGCAAGCACTTCTTCGGCAAGCATCCAAAGCTGCTCGAGATGGTCTCGCGCATGACCGACGAGGACATCTGGCGCCTGAACCGCGGCGGCCACGATCCGTACAAGATCTACGCGGCCTACCACGCGGCGGTGAACCACAGGGACCAGCCGACCGTCATCCTCGCGAAGACGATCAAGGGCTTCGGGCTCGGCCGCCAGGGCCAGGCGCAGAACCCGACGCACCAGCTGAAGAAGCTCGACCGCGAGACGATCCGCCAGTTCCGCGACCGGTTCAACATCCCGGTGCCGGACGAGAAGCTCGAGGAGCTGCCCTTCTACCTGCCGCCGGCCGACTCGCCGGAGATGAAGTACCTGCACGAGCGCCGCAAGGCCCTCGGCGGCTATCTGCCGCAGCGTCGCCGCAAGGCCGACCGGGTGCCCGCCGTGCCCGAGCTATCCGCGTTCGAGCAGGTGCTCGCGCCGACCGCCGCCGGGCGCGAGATCTCCACCACGATGGCGTTCGTGCGCATCCTGACCGCGCTCGTGCGCGACAAGAGCCTCGGCAAGCACATCGTGCCGATCGTCCCGGACGAGGCGCGCACCTTCGGCATCGAGGGGATGTTCCGCCAGCTCGGCATCTATTCGGCGGAAGGCCAGAAGTACGTCCCGGTCGACAAGGACCAGGTCATGTACTACCGCGAGGACAAGGCGGGCCAGATCCTCGAGGAAGGCATCAACGAGGCGGGCGCGTTCAGCTCGTGGATCGCCGCCGCGACGAGCTACTCGGTCAACAACGTCGTAATGGTGCCCTTCTACATCTTCTACTCGATGTTCGGGCTGCAGCGCATCGGCGATCTCGCCTGGGCGGCGGCGGACCAGCGCGCGCGCGGCTTCGTGCTCGGGGCGACCGCGGGGCGCACGACGCTGAACGGCGAGGGGCTGCAGCACGAGGACGGGCACTCGCACATCCTGTCCTCGGTCATTCCCAACTGCGTGTCCTACGACCCGACGTTCGGATTCGAGCTGGCGGTGATCATCCAGGACGGGCTGCGCCGGATGGTGACCAACCAGGAGGACGTCTTCTACTACATCACCGTGATGAACGAGAACTACGCGCATCCCGGGATGACCGACGTCGCCGACAAGGACGCCAGGGAAGGCGTGCTCAAGGGGATGTATCTCTTCAGGGAGGGCGGCAAGGCGAAGCAGCGGGTGCAGCTCCTCGGGTCGGGCACGATCCTGCGCGAGGTCATCGCCGCGGCCGAGCTGCTCGAGAAGGACTGGGGGATCGCCGCGGACATCTGGAGCTGCCCGAGCTTCACCGAGCTGCGCCGCGAGGGAATGGATGTCGAGCGCTGGAACCTGCTGCACCCAACCGCGAAACCGCGCAAGGCCTACGTCGAGGGGCGCCTCGAGGGCCACGACGGTCCGATCATCGCCTCGACCGACTACATGAAGGCGTTCGCGGAGCAGATCCGTCCATTCGTCGGGAAAGGCCGCGACTACCGCGTGCTCGGCACCGACGGGTTCGGGCGCTCCGACACGCGCGAGAAGCTGCGGCACTTCTTCGAGGTCGACCGCTACTGGGTGACGATCTCCGCGCTCAAGGCGCTCGCCGACGGCGGCGCGTTGAAGGCCGCCGTCGTGGCCGATGCGATCGGGAAGTACGGGATCGACCCGGAGAAGCCCAACCCGGCGACCGTGTAGGGAGCGAAGATGGGCGCGATGCAGGAGGTGGTGGTCCCCGACATCGGCGACTTCAAGGACGTCGACGTCGTCGAGGTGCTGGTCAAGCCCGGCGACCGCGTCGAGAAGGAGCAGTCGCTGATCTCGCTGGAGAGTGACAAGGCGACGATGGAGATCCCGTCGCCGGCGGCCGGCGTCGTGAGGGAACTGCGAATCAAGGTCGGCGACAAGGTCTCCCAGGGCACCCCGATCCTCGTTCTCGAGGAGGCGGGCGCCGCACCCGCGGCGGCCGTCGCCGTCGCAAAGGCGCCGCCGGCGCCGCCGCCCGACATGCCGCGCAGCGTCGAGGTGCCGGCACCCGCGCGCACGCCGCCGGTGCCGGCGGAGGTGAGCGGAAGCGGACCGGCAACCCTGCGGCCGCATGCCAGCCCGTCGGTGCGCAAGTTCGCGCGCGAGCTCGGCGTCGACCTCGCGCGGGTCACCGGCAGCGGGCCCAAGGGCCGCATCCTCGTCACCGACGTCCAGGCGTTCGTGAAGGGCGCGCTCGCGCGCGGACCGGCCGCGGCGCCGGCCGCCCCCGCGGTCGGCGGACTCAGCGTGCTGCCGTGGCCGCAGGTCGACTTCGCCAAGTTCGGCCCGATCGAGGCGCAGCCGCTGTCGCGCATCAAGAAGATCTCGGGCGCGAACCTGCATCGCAACTGGGTGATGATTCCGCACGTCACCAACAACGAGGTCGCCGACATCACCGAGCTCGAGGCGCTGCGCGTCCAGCTGAACAGGGAGAACGAGAAATCGGGGGTGAAGCTCACGATGCTCGCGTTCCTCGTCAAGGCTTGCGTTGCCGCGCTGAAGAAGCACCCCGAGTTCAACAGCTCGCTCGACGGGGACAACCTCGTCCTCAAGCGCTACTACCACATCGGGTTTGCCGCCGACACCCCCAACGGGCTGGTCGTGCCGGTGATCAAGGACGCCGACCGGAAGGGCATCATCGAGGTCGCGAAGGAGACCGGCGACCTCGCCAGGCAGGCGCGCGAAGGCAAGCTCAAGCCCGCCGACATGCAGGGCGGCACGTTCTCCATTTCGAGCCTCGGGGGGATCGGCGGGACCTCGTTCACGCCGATCATCAATGCGCCGGAGGTCGCGATCCTCGGCGTGTCGCGCTCGTCGCAGCAGCCGGTGTGGGACGGGAAGAGCTTCGTGCCGCGGCTCATGCTGCCGCTCTCGCTCTCCTACGACCACCGCGTGATCGACGGCGCGGCTGCCGCCCGGTTCAACGCTTACCTCGCGCAGCTGCTCGCCGATTTCCGGCGGGCGATGCTGTAGGAACGACGATGGCTCGCGGACCGGTCGGGAAGCAGGACGGAGAGGCCGCGTCGGCCCCGGCTAGCGCCGGGCCGTCGGCAGTCGAGGTGCGTGTTCCCGACATCGGCGACTTCAAGGACGTCGACGTCGTCGAGGTGCTGGTCAAGCCCGGCGACCGCGTCGAGAAGGAGCAGTCGCTGATCTCGCTGGAGAGCGACAAGGCGACGATGGAGATCCCTTCGCCGGCGGCCGGCGTCGTGACGCGCATCGTCGTGAAGGTCGGCGACAAGGTCTCCGAGGGCGCACCGATCCTGGTGCTGGAGGAGACGGCAGGCGCGCCGGCCGCCGCCCCGACCGAACCTGCCGCGCCACCGGTGCAGGCCGCGGCGCCGCCGGCTGCTGAGGCGCCCCAGGCCGGGTCGTTCTCCGGCGGCGCCGATTACACCTGCGACGTGCTCGTCCTCGGCTCCGGACCGGGGGGGTACTCGGCGGCGTTCCGATCAGCCGATCTCGGGCTGAACACGCTCATCGTCGAGCGCTACCCGACCCTCGGCGGCGTGTGCCTGAACGTCGGCTGCATCCCGTCGAAGGCGCTGCTGCACGTCGCCGCTGTGATGGACGAGGCGGCGCACTTCGCCGAGCTCGGCGTGAGCTTCGGCAAGCCGGCGCTGGACCTCGACAGGCTGCGCGCGCACAAGGACAAGGTGGTGAGCAAGCTGGTCGGTGGCGTGGGCAGCATGGCGAAGGGACGCAAGGTCACCGTGGTGCGCGGTTACGGCCACTTCCTCGATCCGCATCACCTCGAGGTCGAGCTGACCACCGGGGACGGGCAGGACAAGACCGGCGAGAAGAAGGTCGTGCGGTTCGAGAAGGCGATCGTCGCCGCCGGGTCGATGGCAGTGCGGCTGCCATTCGTCCCCGACGATCCCCGCATCGTCGATTCGACCGGCGCGCTCGAGCTCAAGGCCGTTCCGAAGCGCATGCTGGTGATCGGGGGCGGCATCATCGGCCTGGAGATGGCGAGCGTCTACTCGACCCTCGGCGCGCGCATCGAGGTGGTCGAGATGCTCGACGGGCTGATGACCGGCGCCGACCGCGACCTCGTCGCCGTCTGGCAGAAGCACAACGCGCGGCGATTCGACAGGATCATGCTCAAGACGAAGACCGTCGCGGTCGAGGCCAAGCGGGAAGGCATTCTGGTGAAGTTCGAAGGCGAGCAAGCGCCCGCCGAGCCGCAGCTCTACGATCTCGTGCTGGTGAGCGTGGGCCGCAGCCCGAACGGCAGGAAGATCGGCGCCGAGCGCGCCGGCGTGGCGGTGGGCGATCGCGGTTTCATCCCGGTCGACGGCCAGATGCGCACCAACGTCCCGCACATCTTCGCGATCGGCGACATCGTCGGGCAGCCGATGCTCGCGCACAAGGCCGTGCACGAGGGTCACGTCGCGGCCGAGGCCGCCGCGGGCCGGAAGTCACACTTCGACGCGCGCGTGATTCCGTCGGTCGCGTACACCGACCCCGAGGTCGCATGGGTCGGGACGACCGAGGACGAAGCCAAGAAGCAGGGGATCAAGTACGGCGTGGGCAAGTTTCCCTGGTCGGCCTCGGGGCGGGCGCTTGCGAACGGGCGCTCGGAGGGCTTCACCAAGCTGATTTTCGACGACGAGCACCACCGCATCATCGGCGGCGGGATCGTCGGCACCGGGGCGGGCGATCTCGTCGGCGAGATCGCGCTGGCGATCGAGATGGGGGCCGACGCCGTGGACATCGGCAAGACCATCCATCCGCATCCGACGCTCGGCGAGAGCATCGGCATGGCGGCAGAAGTGTACGAGGGGGTCTGTACGGACCTGCCGCCGCCGCGAAAGCGCTAGCAGGTCCTAGTAGAAGCGATAGCCGAAGACGGTGCCGAACGTCGTGGTGCCGCGGTCGCCGCCGGACTCACCCAGGTCGCCGTAAAATCGGTCGTAGCCGAGCGATGTGCTCACGTAGAGATTGTGGTCGAGCGTGTAGCGCCAGGACAGGCGAAAACCAGCGCCCGGCTCGCCGTAGCGCAGCGTTTGGCGCGAGAGTGCGTCGGTGCCCGGCAGGGCGTACGAAGGCACGGCCGCGCCCGATTGCCCGAGCGTGAGACCGCCGGAGAGCGTGATCGCATGGCGCTCGGCCACGCTGACGCCGTAGCTCGCGCCGAAGTCGATGCGCGTTGCGGCGAGCCGCGGGTCGTCGACGGCCTGGCGTACCGTCGACGAGAACGTCCAGTTCGAATAGCGGTAGCCGAGATACGCCCCGCTGTCGACGGGCACGACGTCGCTGCCCGGCGGGAGCAGCGCGGCCGGCGGGGTGCCGGCCACACCCGGATTCGCACGCAGCCCGGGATCGAGCGCCCCGGTGCGCGCAGGATTGAATCCCTGGCCGCTGCGCGGTCCGACAAAGAACCCCCCGTGCCAGGGCGAGGCGGACAGCGCACCGCGCTCGATCCCCGGCGTATTCCACCACTGGGCGCGGACCGGCACCTGTGCGGCCGGCGGCGTGTCGAGCCGCTGCGCTGCCGCGGGCGTGGCAGCGAGGCCGAGGGCAAGGAGGACGCTGGCGAGGCGCATTGCGGCAAAATCGAGGCGAATGCCGCGATTCTACGCCGCCCCGTGCACGCCCGCGCAAGGGACTAGTCCCTCGGGCCGAGCGCGCCCGATGCTTCGCTAGAATCGGACTCCATGACCCAGGACGAGCTGAAACAAGCAGTTGCGCGCGCCGCGCTGCACTACATCGTCGATGACGCCATCATCGGGGTGGGCAGCGGCTCGACCGCCAACTTCTTCATCGACGAGCTGGGCGCGCGCGCGGGACGGATCCGCGGCGCGGTGGCGAGCTCCGAGCGCACCGCGGAGCGGCTGCGCCGCCACGGCATCCCGCTCGTCGACCTGAACGAGGTCGACGAGCTGCCGGTGTACGTCGACGGGGCCGACGAGGTCACCGAGGGCTTTGCGATGATCAAGGGCGGCGGCGGCGCGCTCACGCGCGAGAAGATCGTCGCTGCCGTCTCGCGCCGCTTCGTCTGCATCGCGGACGCGTCGAAGCTCGTGGCGGTGCTCGGCGCGTTTCCCCTCCCGGTCGAGGTGATCCCGATGGCGCGCGCGCACGTCGCTCGCCAGATCGTCCGGCTCGGTGGCCGGCCACGGCTGCGCGAGGGCTTCGTCACCGATAACGGCAACGTCGTACTGGACGTGAGCGGCCTCGCCATCGCCGACCCGGCCGCTCTGGAGGCGCAGCTCAACAACATCGTGGGCGTCGTCACGAACGGTCTTTTCGCGCTGCGCGGCGCCGACGTGGTGCTGCTCGGGACCCCCGCCGGCGTGCGGACGATGGTCCGCCCGGTGCAGGACCTGTAATATCCCCGTAATGGCCGTGGCCTAGTCTGGCCGATCCGCGGGGTAGCGATGTCCGAGCACATTTCCAAGCAATTCGACGCCGAACTGGAGGACGTGCGCACGCGCGTGCTGCAGATGGGCGGTCTGGTCGAGGAGCAGATCCGGCGCGCTGCCGACGCGCTCGTCACCGGCGACATGGCCGAGATCGCGGCGATCCAGGAGAACGATCACCGCGTAAACGCGATGGAGGTCGATCTCGACGAGGCCTGCAGCCACATCATCGCGCGCCGGCAGCCCGCCGCCGGCGACCTGCGCCTGCTCATCGCGGTGATCAAGACCATCACCGACCTCGAGCGCATCGGCGACGAGGCGGAGAAGATCGCGCGCATGGCGAAGCTCATCCACGACGCCGAGCGCATGCACATGCCGCGCATCGAGATCCGGCACGTCGCGACCCTCGCGCTCGCGATGCTGCGCAAATCGCTCGACGCTTTCGCGCGCCTGGACGTGAAGGCCGCGCAGGAGGTGGTGGAGCAGGACCGGGCGGTGGACAGCGAGTTCCGCTCGATCCTGCGCCAGCTGATCACCTTCATGATGGAAGACCCGCGCACGATCAGCCGCTGCCTCGAGGTGCTGTTCGTCGCAAAAGCGCTCGAGCGGATCGGCGATCACGCCAAGAACATGGCCGAGTACGTGGTGTACATGGTCGAGGGCCGCGACGTCCGGCACATGCGCTCCGACGCGATCGCCAGCGCGGCGAACGCGTAGGCGCGGCGTCGACGACCCCGCCCGCGGCGGGGGTACTCAGGGCTTCGTCGGCACGTAGCCGGAGGCCTCGTCGGCGCCACCGCCGAAGAAGTACTTCTCCGACTGCTCGAGGAGGTACTTCCGCGCCTTGGCGTCCGCGAGGTTGAGTCGCATCTCGTTGATCAGGCGCGTCTGCTGCGCCTGCCACATCTGCCAGGCTTCCTTCGAGACGCTCTCCCAGATGCGCTTGCCGAGCTCGCCCGGCAGCGGCGGAAAGTCGAGGCCTTCGGCTTCGCGCCCGAGCTTCACGCACTTGACCATTCTTGCCATGGGGCGACTCCGTGTTGCGGTGAGGCGCGGATTCTACGCGCGCCTAGAGCGCCTTGACCAGGATCCGGGAGCGCCGCTGCCAGTTGTACAGGGCACGCTTCTCGCGCGGCAGTGCGTCGGCTCCCGAGGAGGCGAATCCGCGTTCGGCGAACCACTGGGCGGTGCGCGTGGTGAGGACGAAGAGCTTCTTCATGCCCGCGGCGCGCGCGCGCTCCTCGATGGCGCGCATGAGCTTTTCGCCGTGCCCGCTGCCGCGGTACTCGGGCCGCACCGCGAGGCACGCGAGCTCGCCCGCGCGCGCGCGCGGGAAGGGGTAGAGCGCCGCGCAGCCGAGGATCATGCGGTCGTGCTCGAGGACGGTGAAGCGGCCGATCTCGCGCTCGAGCAGCTCGCGGCCGCGGCGCACGAGCGTGCCATCGGCTTCCAGCGGCGCGATGAGCTGCAGGATGCCGCCGACGTCCTCGATCGTGGCCGCGCGCATTCGCTCGAGCTTGTCGGCGGTGATCATGCTGCCCGAGCCCTCGTGCGTGAAGAGCTCGGCGAGCAGCGCGCCGTCGACGTTGCGCGCGATGACGTGCGCGCGCTCGACGCCCGCGCGCACTGCCTCGACCGCGTGCGCGAGATAGACGCGCGAGTCGCCGCTGAGGTGCCGGCCGCCGGCGAGCAGCCGCTCGGCCTCGTTCGCGCTCAGCTCCGGCAGCAGGCGGCCGTCGGCGCCGGCGAGCGCCGCGTCCGAGAAGAAGACGAGCTTGGCCGCGCGGAGCGCCGCAGCGGTCGCGACCGCGACGTCCTCCATCGCAAGGTTGAAGACCTCGCCGGTCGGCGAGAACCCGATCGGCGACACGATCACCAGGTTACCGGCGTCCAGGCAGCCCGCGATGGCCGGCGCATCGACCTTCCGCACCGCACCGGTGTGCTGGTAGTCGACCCCGTCGTGCACGCCCATCGGCTGCGCAGTGATGAAGTTGCCCGACACCGTGTTGATTGCCGCCCCCGCCATCGGAGTGTTCGGCAGGCCGAGCGACAGGAGCGCGTCCATCTCCACGCGCAGCAGGCCGACGGCGGCCTTGACGCACTCGAGCGCGGCCGGGTCGGTCACGCGCAGGCCCTGGTGGTAGCGCGGCCGCTGCTTGCGCGCGGCGAGCTGCGCCTCGATCTGCGGCCGCGAGCCGTGCACGAGCACGAGCCGGATCCCGGCGCTCCGCAGCAGGTTGAGATCATGCGCGAGCGCCACGAACCGGCCCTCGGCGACCAGCTCGCCGCCGAAGGCGATGACGAACGTGCGCCCGCGGAAGGCGTTGAAGTACGGCGCCACCGACCGGAACCACGTCACGAAGCTCGCATCGGGCTTGGAAGGCATGGGTCTTGTGATCGACTCGAACGAGGCGCATTCTAGTGCATGGCCCGGCGGCGCCCGGACGCGGGCGCGGTCAACCGCGACCGCCGGTGCCGCGTTCTAGCGGAGCTGTCCGTCGATCGGAGGTCCCGAATGTCTCTCAGGCACGCCCTCGCCGCGCTCGCCGCCGTCTGCACGATGGGCGCCGCACACGCGCAGTCCACGACCATCCAGACCGACTGGGCGACGTTCGGCAAATTCCTGTCGGTGGTCCACGTGCTGATGCAGGCCTCCGAGAAGTCGGGCGGCGACCCGAAGGCGATGCAGCAGGCGATGGACGACATCCTTGCCGGCCGCAACGCCGAAGCGAACGCGCTCGCGCTGGAGATCTTCGGCGAGGTGCCCCCCGCCGAACGCGAGAAATTGCTCTCCATCGGGCGCTCCATGGCGTCCATGAACCAGCGGCAGATGGCTGTTGACACCCGCTTCTCGAGCGACGTCAAGGCGATCCAGGCGCGCAAGGACCTCACCGACATCGGGCTCGTCTACCACGACAAGAACCAGTTCCTGGAGGCGGTGAAGCGCAACGACGTGCTGGCGGTGCGGCTCTTTCTCGCCGGCCGCGGGGTGGATCCGAACGCAAGAGACCTGCTCGGCGCCTCCGCGCTCGACATCGCGAAGCGCGGGGGCAACGCGGAGATGGTGGAGCTGCTCGCCGCCGCCGGCAGGCCGAAGTAGCGCTCAGCAGTCCCCGTAGAGCGCCTGCAGGGCCGCGAGCGCCGCGAGCGGCGCCGTTTCGGTCCGCAGGACGCGCGGGCCGAAGCGCACCGTGATGTAGCCGGCTGCCGCCGCGATGCGCCGCTCCTCCGGCGCGAGACCCCCCTCGGGCCCGATGAGCACCGCGACCGGCGGCACGACGGCGAGCGAACGCAGCGTTTCCGCACCGTCCGGCGCCAGGAGAATGCGGGTTCCCGCGGCGGGCAGCGCGGCGAAGTACTCGCCGAATGCGAGGCTCGGCGCGACCGGCGGCACGCGGTTGCGGCCGCACTGCTCGCAGGCCGCAATCACGACGTTCTGCCAGTGAACCTCCCGACGTTCCCGACGGTCGCTCGAGAGCCGCACGACCGACCGCGCGGTCACGACCGGCTGGATCGCCGCGACCCCGAGCTCGGTCGCCTTCTGCAGGACGAGGTCCATCCGGTCTCCGGCGCACACGCCTTGCGCGAGGTGCACCGCGAGCGGCGACTCGCGATCGACCGGGCGACGGTCGCGGACCGAGGCGTACACGCCGCGCTTGCTCTGGCCGGAGATCACGGCGGCCGACTCGTACCCGTCGCCCCCGAACAGGGTCACGGAGTCGCCGGTCCGCAGCCGGAGCGCCGCGACGTGGCGCGCGGCGCGCTCGGGGAGCTCGACCGTTGCGCCGGGCGAGAGGGTCTCCTCGCAGTAGAGGCGCGGCGTCTCGGGGACCGGGTGAACGGCCATGCTAGGATTCTAGCGACGGTCGTCGAAGCGAGGTCCTACATGGCGGTGCAATCCCAGGTGTGCGATTTCGGCTGGAAGGCGGTGGACTTCGACCTTCCCGGTGTCGACGGCAAGCGTCACACGCTCGCCTCGGCGCGCGGTCCCAACGGCCTGCTGGTGATGTTCATCTGCAACCACTGCCCGTACGTGAAGGCGATCCGCGCGCGCATCGTCCGCGACTGCCGCGAGCTCGCCGCGCACGGGATCGGCTCGATCGCGATCATGTCCAACGACCCCGCCGAGTACCCCGAGGACTCGTTCGAGAACATGCGGCGCGTGGCCGCGGAGTCGGCGTTCACCTTCCCCTACGTCCTCGACGCCACCCAGGCCGTCGCCAAGGCCTACAAGGCGGTGTGCACGCCCGAGTTCTTCGGGTTCAACGCCGCGCTCGAGCTCCAGTACCACGGCCGCCTCGACGCGTCGAAGACGACCCCGGTCGAGGGTGCCTCGCGCGAGCTCTTCGATGCGATGGTGCGGATCGCGCGCACGGGCACGGGTCCCGCCGAGCAGACCGCCGCCATCGGCTGCTCGATCAAGTGGAAGCACGCGTAGCGCCCGCGCCGCGATGATCGATGCCCTCGCCGCGGCCGTGCGCGAGGTCGCGCGGGCCGAGATCCTGCCGCGCGCGCAGCGCATCCGCGGCGAACGCAAGCAGGACGGCAGCCTCTTCTCGGAAGCCGATACCGCGGCGCAGGCGGCGCTCATCCCGCGGCTGCGTGCGTTGCGCGACTGCCCGGTCATCGGCGAGGAGATGACGCGCGGCGAGCAGACCGCCGCCTGGCGCGAGGACGCCGGGACCGCGTGGTGCGTCGACCCGATCGACGGGACCACCAACTTCCTCCAGGGCATCCCGTACTACGCCGTCTCCGTCGCGCTGATCGAAGGCGGGCGCGCCACGCTCGGGGTCGTCCACAATCCGGCCACCGGCGAGACCTTTCAGGCGGCGGCCGGCGGCGGCGCCTTCCACGACGGCGCCCGCATCGTGCCGCGGCCAGCGCCGGCGCGGCTCGCCGAGGCGATCGCCTCGCTCGAGCTCAAGCGGCTGCCGCGCGACGCGGCGGTCCGGCTCGCGGGTTCCCTGCCCTGGTACTCCTACCGCAACTTCGGCGCGGCGGCGCTCGACTGGTGCTGGCTCGCGCTCGGCCGGTTCGACGTCTATCTGCATGCCAACCACATGCTGTGGGACTACGCGGCCGGCGCGCTCATCCTCGCGGAGGCGGGCGGGGCGATGGCCACGTTCGACCAGGACGACTTCCTCGCCGGGGCGCCGTGGGCGAAGTCGGTGATCGCGAGCCGCGATCGCGCGCTCTTTCCCGAGTGGCGCGACTGCGTGCGCGCCCAGCTCCGCGGCGCGTGAGACCGCAGGGCCGCCCCGAGGTCGAACCCCGAGCGCTCTTCGCGCGAGGGTAGCTCAATGAACCCCGCGATCGAGGTCCGCGACCTCGTCAAGCGCTTCGACCGCGTCGAGGCGGTGCGGGGCATTTCCTTCACCGTCGCGCGGGGGTCCACCTGCGCGCTCCTCGGCGGCAACGGCGCGGGAAAGACGACCACGCTCTCGATGCTGCTCGGCGTCCTGCTGCCGACCGCCGGCTCCATCAGCGTGCTCGGCGAGGACATCGAGCGCCACCGCTACCGCGTCCTCGGGCGCATGAACTTCACCTCGCCGTACGTCGACCTGCCCAAGAAGCTCACCGTCGAGGAGAACCTGCGGATGTTCGCGCGGCTGTACGGCGTGCGCGACATGAAGCGCCGCATCGCCGCGCTCGCCGCCGAGCTCGACCTCGCCGACATCCTCGCGCGCGCGTACGGCACGCTTTCGGCGGGGATGCGCACGCGCGTGTCGGTGGCCAAGGCATTGCTGAACGAGCCCGAGCTGCTGCTGCTCGACGAGCCGACCGCCTCGCTCGACCCCGACGTCGGCGACCGCGTGCGCTCGCAGCTGATGGCCTACCAGCGGCGCACCGGCGCAACGCTCCTGCTCGCCTCGCACAACATGCCGGAGGTGGAGCGAATGTGCGACGCGGTGCTGATGATGCGCGCCGGCCGGATCGTGGACGCGGGCGCGCCCGCGGAGCTGATCGCGCGTTACGGCCGCTCCACGATGGAGGAGGTGTTCCTGGACGTGGCGCGCCGGCCGGAGCGCACGGTCGAGCTGGGGCCGGACCAGATGCGACTGGAGGGCGAATGACGCCTTCTGCCGTGCTCGCGCTGCGACGGATGTACGCGATGGTGCTGCGGCATCTCTATCTCTTTCGAAAGTCGTGGATCCGGGTGCTCGAGATGGCCTATTGGCCGACGATGCAGATGGTGCTGTGGGGCTTCATCGCGAAGTTCCTCGCCACCAACTCGTCCTGGGTCGCGCAGGTGCCGGGGTTGCTCGTCTCGGCGCTGCTCCTGTGGGAAGTCCTTTTTCGCGGCCAGCTCGGCGTGGCGCTCTCCTTCTTCGAGGAGCTCTACGCGCGCAACCTCGGGCACCTCTTTGTGAGCCCGCTGCGGCCGCTCGAGCTGGTCGCCTCGATGATCGCGGTGTCGCTCTTCCGCACCGCGATCGGCGTAGGCACCGCGATCGCGCTCGCCATCGTGCTCTACCACTACTCGATCTTCGACCTCGGCGTTCCCCTCGTGACGTTCTTCGCGAACCTGCTCGTCTGCGGGTGGGCGATCGGCCTGATGGTGGCGGCGCTCGTGATGCGCTACGGCCTCGCGGCGGAGAACTTCGCCTGGGGCGCGATCTTCGTCGCGGCGCCGGTCAGCGGGATCTACTACCCGATCAGCGTCCTGCCGGACTGGCTGCAGGCGGTGGCGTGGTGCCTGCCCACGAGCCACGTGTTCGAGGGCATGCGCGCGGTGCTGCTCGAGCGGACTTTCCTCTGGCGCGAGTTCTGGACCGCAGCGGGCCTGAACGCCCTGTACATGGCTGCGGGCATCGCGCTCTTCCTCTCGGCGTTCAACGGCGCCCGCCGGCGCGGCATGCTGCTCCAGATCGGCGAATAGCCGCCGCCGTATTGCGGTCGCCGCGGTGCCGGATCCCCGTCCATGCGCCGTGCCCGGAGCCGGGCCGCCCGCCCCGTGTGTCCGCCCCCTTTTGTAATCGTCCCGCCCCTCGCCCGACCAAAGGGGGCCGGCGTGTTGCAGGCGCCGCGGCGGCGGAGACGCCGCAGCGGGCAACCCCGAACCCGTTCCCCAACCCAAGGAGAGTGAGTCATGAAGAAGCTGATCGCAGTCGTGCTACTGGGCCTCGGTGCCGCGCAGGGTGTCGCCGTGGCGAGCGAGAACAACACCTACACCGAGCCGTACTGGACGCCGCGCAAGTTCATGAGCGTCGACGCCACGCAGTACAGCGCCGCCGAGCGGGGCGCGCGCAACTACGACCTCGTCGACCGCTTCAACCCGTAAGCGACCGCTTCGTCCCCTCATTCGGGGCGACCGATGTCCGGGCGCAGCCTACTCGCCGCGAGCCTCTTCCTCCTGTTCGCGCTGGGGAGCGCTGCGCCCGGCGCGGCGCAGGTCGTCGAGGAGCCGCACTGGCGGCGGGCCGCAGGGGACGACGCGGACCGGCCGTTTCACGGGACCGCGCTACCCACCGCGCGCGTCGGCGTCCCGGCGATCCCGGCGCGCGGCTGACCGCTGCCGCCGACCGGTCGCAGCGAGCTTGCGACAGCGGCAGCTATTTCGCCGCGCCGTGCAGCTCGGTCCCGATGCGCGCGCCGCGATCGCGCGAGTGGCGCGTATAGGTGAAAGCCTTCTTCTTGCCGAGGGCGAGCAGCAGCGCGTTGGCGAGCCACATCGCGTCCTCGCGCCGCAGCGTGATCCCGCCGCCGTGCGACTTGCCGTCTGGCTCGAACGCCGGGTCGTTGACCGTGATGTCGACCGTCCCGAGCTGCGGGTCCTTCGAGACACGCAGCGTCGCGTGCGACAGCCCGTAGCCGCCGTAGACCCGCTCGTTCACTTTCGCCCAGACGAACACGTGCCGCCCCCTCTGTGTGTGGTGGTTGTTGACGCGCCGCGATTCTACGCGGGCGGCGCCGGGAGTCCGGCGCCGCCCGCGCAGGGAAGAGAAAGCGCGACCCCGCGGGTCGGGCGTCCTCGGTTGGCGGCGAAGAGGGCGCCCGCCTTTCGGTGCGGGGTCGCGGGGGAAATCGGGCGTGGACGGCCTTCGGGTATCAGGCCGCGGCGGGCAGCGCCTCGTCGCCGGCCGTGCCGACCATCGCAGTGACGACGCGGTCCATCAGCGCCTCGGCCCCTTCCAGGATGCGGGCCTTGCCTTCGCGCAGGAGGGCGGCGAGCGTCTTTGGCGCGACCTGGCGCGCGGCCGATCCGCTCGCCGTGAAGAGCAGGATCGTCTGCTTGGGGCTCACCCACGAGAGCTTCGAGCGCACGGTCGCCGCCCCTTCGAGGAACTCGACCACCGCCCCGCGCTCGAGCGCCATGGCGGTGTGGACCCAGTAGTCGTCCTCCAGCCCCGAGTTCGTGACCGGCCCGGTCGCCGGATCGTCGGCGGGTTCCGGCTCGGCGGCGCTCGCTGCCGGCGCGGCCGCGGCCTCGGCACCTGCGGCGTGCGCCTTTGCCTGCGCCTTCGCCGCGTTGATCGTGGCGGTGTGCGCCTGCATGAGCTGGTTGAAGAAGGCGTGGCGCGCCTCGGGCGGCATCTCGATCGCGTTCATCCCGCGCAGCAGGCTCTTCATGAGCGTGGGCAGCATCGAGGCGAGCTGCTGGATCTCGGTCGTGCGCAGCGGCGTCACGCTCCAGACGAGCGCGTCGACGATGCCGAGGCGGTGCGTCCAGGAGTCGTCGCCCTCGCGGTTCTTCATGTAGGCATCCACCAGGGTCTTGGTCCACCAGTGGTACAGGAACTCGCGGACGAAACCCGGGGTCCGGCGCGTCGCGCGCCGCTTGATCTCGGCGAGCGCGGTGTGGTGGGCGATCTCCGCCTCCTCCTTGCGCACCAGCTCGGCGGTGGTCGGCGCGATCTCCTGCTCGCGCCGCTGGGAGTCCTCGTGGATCAGCTTCTCGAGGGTCTCCTGCGCCACCGTGAAGACGGTCAGGTCGTCGGTGAAGTCGTGCACCAGGTAGTCGACGATGCCGCGCAGCCCCGAGAGGAACTTCGACTGCTCGTCGGTCGCGACGTCCGGGTCGGAGGCCGCCTCGGCGACCTGGTCGAGGAACCGGCGCATCGGGTGCGCCCGGCGCGCGAAGAACGTGCGGTCGAGGAGCGCCGCCTTGATCGCGACGATCTGCAGCCGCGCGAGCTCCGCCTTCACCGTCTCGGCGATCGCGCGATCGTCGAGGATGTAGTCGAACACCATCGTGACCAGCTCGATCGTCAGCTGGTCGAGCGGGTGGCTGTGCGTGCGCACCTGCTGGTCGAGCGCGCCGAGATAGTCGAGCGGGTTCGCGCCGAGCGCCGGGCTGAACCCGCCGGTCGTCTGCAGCCGGGTGAGCGAGGCCATCAGCTCGGGGGTCGCCGGCATCTCGAGCGCGCCCTCGAACTGGAACTGCGACGGCTCGGCCATCACGCGCGCCATCGCCTGGCGGCCCGACGGCGGCCCGCTCACCACGCCGGCGAGCAGGGTCGACAGGTCGAGCTGCTGGCTCGCCGACATCGCCGCCGCAGCAGCGGGCACCCCGGCCGCCTGCAGCAGCTGGCCGAGCTGCATGAGCTGGCTCGTTCCCACGCCCGGCGCCTGCTGGCCGCCGAGGAGCTGCGCGAGGTTCATCGACTGGCTCGCGCCCATCGGGTCGCCCGGGCGCTGCGCCACGCCGACGTCGCGCGCGCGCTTCACGTGGAAGTTGATGCGCGGCAGGACGTGGTGGGCGATCAGGCGCTTGTTCACATCGGCGTAGACCGCGGTGATGCCGGCCGCGACGTGGGGCTGGAAGGCGTTCAGCAGCGAGCGCTTGATCGCGAAGTCGCCGGGGATCTTGGCGCACGACAGGCGCAGCGCCTCGAACACCGCCTCGGGCGAGAGCGGGTTGCCGCTGTCCTCGAGGTCCTCGGTCGAGAGCAGGTGGCCGAGCCGTGCGCGGATCCCGAGCAGCTCGTCCTGATCGACCCGGTTCTTGGTCTTGCGCGCGAGGTCGCTCACCACGAGCTCCTCCTCCATCGCGCTGTCGTCCACGAGCTTGAGCTCCTCGAGCTTCAGCTCCTGGGTCTTCGCCTTCGAGAGTCGCCGCGTCGCGACGCGGTTCTCGAAGATCTCGATGAAGTGGCGGTCGAACGACGAGGCGATGTCGCCGCGGTGCTTCTTGACCTGGTTCATCGCCTCGAACAGCAGCTGCTGCTCGGCGCGCGAAGTGCTCGCCTCGGCGGCGGCGAAGAGATCGTTCTCGACCTTCTCGAGCGCCTCCGCGATGATGCTGCTCAGCTTGGAGCGCGCGAGATCGCGGCACTGGCTGAGCAACGCCTTGCTCTCCGCCCCGGCGATGGGGCGGTTGACTGCGGCCTGTGCGGCAGGCCGTCTGGGCGTATCCATGACTCAACCCCTGCGGGTCGCGGCGCGTGCGAAGACCGTGCGGTAACGGCGGCCCGGCGCATCAACGCGCAGTGCGCCGGCTTCCACGAGTGCGAACCCGAAAACGAGCGTCTTCGTCCGGAGGCGCCAGCGGAAGACGCGACCCGCTGGCCCGGTGCTGCCTGTGTTGTTCTTCTTGACGCGCCGACTATGCCAGACGCGTATGCCGGAGTCATCGGGGCGGCGTGACAAAGGTCACGCGCCCCCGGGGAGGAAAGTCACGATGCGGCTACGCTCGTGACGGCGCTGTCGAGAGCGCGACAGCGCGCGCGGATCAGCGGCGGGCGAGAGGCGACGAACGGTGCGGGCGCGCGGCCGCGCCTCACATGGTCGCCCCGAGCATCCACGGCGCGAACTCGTCCTCGCCGTAGCCCCACTGCTCGCTCTTGGTCCGCGCGCCGGAGGCGGTGCGCAGCACGAGGTCGAAGAAGCGCGCGCCCGCCTCGGCGATCGATTCCTTGCCGTCGATCACCGTGCCGCAGTTGATGTCCATGTCGTCTTCCTGGCGGGCGAAGAGCGGCGAGTTGGTGGCGAGCTTGAGCGACGGTGCCGGTTTGCAGCCGTAGGCCGAGCCGCGCCCGGTGGTGAAGCAGATCAGGTTCGCGCCGCCGGCCACCTGCCCGGTTGCGGACACCGGGTCGTAGCCCGGCGTGTCCATGTACACGAAACCCTTCGCCGTCACCGGCTCGGCATACTCGTAGACGTCGACGAGGTTGGTGGTGCCGCCCTTCGCGACCGCGCCGAGCGACTTCTCGAGGATCGTGGTGAGGCCGCCCGCCTTGTTGCCGGGCGAGGGATTGTTGTTCATCTCGTTGCCGTTGCGCTCGGTGTAGTCCTCCCACCACTTGATGCGCCGGATCAGCTTCTCGCCGACCTCGCGCGAGACGGCGCGGCGCGTGAGCAGGTGCTCGGCGCCGTAGATCTCGGGCGTCTCGGAGAGGATCGCCGTGCCGCCGTGGCGCACAAGAAGATCGACTGCTGCGCCGAGCGCCGGGTTCGCGCTGATGCCCGAGTAGCCGTCCGAACCGCCGCACTGCAGGCCGAGCACGAGGTGGCTCGCCGGCACCGCCTCGCGCCGGACGCGGTTCGCGTCGGGGAGCAGCTCGCGGATGCGCGCCACGCCTTCCTCGACCGCTTTGCGCGTGCCACCCTTGTCCTGGATCGTGAAGGCGTGCAGATGGTCGGTGCGCTTCAGGCCCTGTGCGGCGAGCAGCGCGTTGATCTGGTTTGCCTCGCAGCCGAGCCCGACGAGCAGCACCGAGTGGAAGTTCGCATGACGGATGTACCCGGCGGTCGTGCGCCGCAGGATGTCGACCGCCTCCCCCTCGGAGGCCATGCCGCAGCCGGTCTTGTGCGCGAGCGCGACCACGCCGTCCACGCCGGGGAACTCGTCGAGCCGGTTCTCGAACTGGCGCGCGATCAGCTTTGCGACGGTGGCCGAGCAGTTCACGCTCGTGATCACGCCGATGTAGTTGCGCGTGGCGACGCGCTTGTCGGGCCGCACGATTCCCTGGAAGGTCGCGGGCGGGTCGACGAACTGCGTGGGCTTCGCGTCGGCGCCGAACGCGTAGTCCCGAACGAAGTCGCCCATGGCGATGTTGTGGACGTGCACGTGCTCGCCCGCCCGGATCGCGCGCGTCGCGAACCCGATGATCTGGTTGTAGCGCCGCACCGGCGCGCCGGTTTTCACGTCGCGGGTGGCGATCTTGTGGCCGGCGGGTACCCGCGCGGCGACGCGCACGTTTCCCTCGTGCACGAGCAGCGTCCCCTCCGGGATCTCGACGCGGGCGATGACCACGTCGTCGGCGGGGTTGAGGCGGATCGTGAGGTCGGCGGCCTGAAGCATCGGGCTCTCCCGGCGGGAATGGAAGCGGGGTGGAAGATTAAACCGGCCGCGCCGGTCGCGGGGCGAGCGCGGCGGCCTGCCGGAGGGCCTCGAGCATGCTGCGCTCGTCGGCCTTGCCGGTGCCGGCGATGTCGAAGGCCGTACCGTGGTCGACCGAGGTGCGCAGCACCGGCAGCCCGGCGGTGACGTTCACGCCGGTCTCGAACGCCACCGCCTTCACCGGGCCGTGGCCCTGGTCGTGATACATCGCGACGATCAGGTCGAAGTCGCCCCTGCGGGCGCGGTAGAAGAGCGTGTCGGCGGGGAGCGGGCCCTCGACCTTCCACCCGCGCGCGGCGCAGGCGCGGATCGCCGGCTCGATCTTCGCCGCCTCCTCGCCGCGCCCGAAGAGGCCCGCCTCGCCGGCGTGCGGGTTGATGCCGCACACCGCGATGCGGGGTTCCTCGATTCCGGCGCGCCGCACGAGCTCACGGCCGCGCGCGATCGTGCGCTCCACCAGGCTCGCGTCGATCCGCTCGACCGCATCGAGCAGGCCGATATGGGTCGTGACGTGGATGACGCGCATCCCCGGCGCGAGGAGCATCAGGGACACCTCCGGCGTGCCGGTCATCTCCGCGAGGATCTCGGTGTGGCCCGGATAGCGGTGACCGGCGGCGTTCAGCGCCTCCTTGTTGAGCGGCGCGGTGCAGATCGCGTCGACCTTGCCGGCGAGCGCGAGCGCAACGGCGCGCTCGACGAAGCGGTACGCGGCCTCGCCGCAGGCGGCGGAGCGCTGGCCGAACGGCGTGTCCGGCGGGACGAGCGCGAGATCGATGCAGTCGACGGTGCCGGGCTCGAAGCGGGCATCCTCGGGCTCGGCGATCAAGCTCACGGCGAGCCCCGCGCGCACGATCTGCCCGGCCCGATCGAGGCGCTTCCCGTCCCCGACGACGAGCGGGCGCGCGATCGCGTAGAGCTCCCGGTGGGCGAGCGCCTTCATGATCACCTCGGGGCCGACGCCCGCGGCGTCGCCCATGGTGATCGCGATCCGGGGACGCGTCGTCATCGCGCGGCCGAGGGCATCAGTCGCGCAGGTCGGGTGCCTGCGCCTCGGCGAGCGAGCGGATCTGGAACCTGCCGTCGTCGCGGAAGAGCCACGTCTCGGCGACTTCCAGGGTTCCGCGGCGGAGCAGGCTCGCGGGCGGCGCGGGAAACGGCGCCGCCGCGCGCACGCTCGCAAGGGCGAGCCTCTCCTGCGGCGGGTGGCGCGAGCGCAAGGTCTTCAGGGCCGTCACCTTGCCGGCCCGATCGACCGTGAATTGCAGCACGACTACTGCGTACAGGATGTCGGGCGGCTTCCCCTCGAAGGTCTGTGCGGCGTTCGCCGCGAGGATGCGCTGCGCGAGCTCGCGCTTGTAGGCGTCCAGCGGCGTCTTCGGCGGCGGCAGCTTCGAGGCGGTCGCCGCCGGTGCCGCGGGCGGCTGCTGCGCCTGGGGCGGGCCCGCGGGCGCCTCCGGCGGCGGCGCGGGCGGCTTGCCGCACGCGGCGGCGAGCAGGGCAACGACGACGATCGCAGCCTGCTTCACGGCCTCGCGGGCAGCGGATGCCCGGGCATGAGCTCGTACGGGTGGACCCAGCCGGGCTGGGATCGAATGCGCTCGAGCCAGGATGCGATGTGCGGATGGTCCTCCCACGAGACGCCGAATTCGTCGGGCCAGAAGAGATAGCCGCACATCGAGAGGTCCGCGATCGTCAGCCGGCCGCCGACCGCGTACGGCGCCTGCGCGAGATGCCTGTCGAGAATGCCGAGCGCGCCCTTCACGCGGCCGCGCAGGAACGCGACCACGCCCTCGTCCCGCTCGGGCGCGAACTGCAGGAAGTAGCGCAGCGTCGCGATGTAGCTCGTGAGCTTGTGGTTGTCCCAGAGCAGCCAGCGCAGGATCTCGCGTCGCTCGTCCTCGTCCGACCCGCCGAACTTCCCGAACGCGCCGGCGAGGTAGTCGAGGATCGCGCCCGACTGCGAGAGCCGCCGCCCGCGGTGCTCGAGCACCGGCACCTCGCCCATCTCGTTCACCTGCTCGCGGTACTGCGGCGTGCGGGTCGCGCCGTTGAAGAAGTCGACGAACCTCGGCTCCCAGTCGGCACCGCACAGGTTCAGCATGAGCGCCGGCTTGTAGGCATTGCCCGACTGCGCGAAGCAGTACAGCGTGTACTCGGCCACGGGTCAGTTCGCGGTGTGCTTCGTGCCGACCCGGCCGAGGCCGGGCAGGCGCAGCGCGGGCTCGGCGACGTCGAGCCCGACCGACAGGCCGAGGACGTTGAACTCGATGCCCTCCTCGGGCGCGACGAGGACGCCCAGCACGCCGAGGAGCGATGCCTGGACGCCGCCGCCGCTCGGTGCGCGGCCGATCGCCGCCGAGAGCGGCTGGTAGTCCTTGCCGATCGCGTTCGCCGGGAGGTCGAGGCGGAGATCGGGAACGCTGCGGCCGATGTGCGCGATGAAGGTGTTGCTGTTGGGGCCGGGCCAGGTCCGGTACTCGTCGCGATACGGGTAGCTCGCCACCGCCGCTTCGACCTGGTCGATGAGCGCCTCGACACCCTCGCCGCGCCGGTCGACGAGGAGGTCGGGCTGGCTTCCGAACCACAGGGCGTCGGGCGCGGCGGCGTTCAGGCGCACGTGGGGCGGGCCGCCCCAGAACATGACGTCGTAGCGGGCGTAGGTCTCCGCGTCGGTGCGCTTGACCACGATCCAGCTGTGGACGCCGAACGCGCCGCGCCAGCCGAAGGTGCGCGCGGCGTACACCTGGACCACCGGCTCGCGGACCGCCGCGGGGTCGGGCGCGAGGCCGGTGGGGGCGCGCGAGGCGGAGTACCAGGTCGCGGCGGCGGGCTCGTGCGTCGCGACGCTGATGGCGAGCGGGATGACGAAGAGGGCGAGGACGAGGAGCATGGTGCGCTTGAGCTTCATCGGGTGCGGATCGGGCGGCCGCGCGGTGCGTGCGCGCGCCGGTGCCCGGAAAGATACCCCAATGTGCGAGAGGCGCGCAGCTTGCGTCGCCCGAAGGCGACAGCAACCCGAAACGAGGCGCGGGAACGGCCTCCGGCCCTTGCTAAACTCGACCGGCAGCATCCTGTGACGTCCTTCATGTTCAAGTATCTGCAGTCGCGCATCCGCGGCACCGCCAGCACCGGCCCCGGCGCACCGCCGGCCGGCCTCGTCGCGTTCTACTGGCACTTCGTCCGCCAGACGAAGGGCTGGTACGCGCTCATGTTCGTGACCAGCCTCGCGGTGGCACTGATCGACACGGTCATCCCGGTGTTCATCGGCAGGCTCGTGTCGCTCATGGAGGCGGTCGATCGCAAGGCGGCACTGGAGGCGCAGTGGCCGCTGCTTGCCGGCATGATCGCGCTCGTCCTCCTCGTCCGCCCGCTGGTGATGCTCGCCGACGTCGCGATCCGGCACAACGCGATCATTCCGGGCGCGACCAGCCTGATCCGCTGGCAGAGCCACTGGCACGTGGTGCGCCAGAGCTGGCCGTTCTTCCAGAACGATTTCGCCGGGCGGATCGCCAACCGCGTCATGCAGACCGCCAACGCGCTGCGCGAGAGCGTGATGGCGGGCATCCGGGCGGTCTGGTACATCGCGGTGTACGGCGTGAGCGCGCTCGTGCTCATGGCTCTCGCGGACTGGCGGCTCGGCGTACCGACGCTGCTGTGGTTCGCCGGCTACGTCGTGTTTCTGCGCTACTTCGTCCCGCGCATGCGCGACCTCGCGCGGGCGAGCGCCGAGGTGCGCTCGCACGTCATGGCGCGGGTCGTGGACAGCTACACCAACATCCTCACCGTCAAGCTGTTCGCGAAGCTCGCCGACGAGGACGCCTACGTGCGCGAGGTGATCGACGAGCACCAGAACGCGATCGCGGCGCACATGAAGCTCATCTCGCAGTTCATGTTCGCGCTCGCGGTGATGAACGCGCTGCTCCTCACCGGGACCGCCGCGATCGGCATCTGGCTGTGGGCGCACGGCGCGGTGAGCGCCGGGGTCGTCGCCACGGCGCTGCCGCTCGCCTGGCAGATCGCGAACGTCGCCGGATGGGTGAGCTGGGAGGTGACCGGGATCTTCGAGAACATCGGCGTCGTCCAGGAGGGCATGCAGACGATCGCCGTGCCGCACGGCGGCCGCGACCGGCCGGACGCGCGAGCGCTCGAGGCGACGCGCGGCGAGATCCGCTTCGAGGACGTGAGCTTCAGCTACGGCCGGCAGGACGGCAAGCCGGTGCTCGACCGCCTGAGCCTCACGATCCGCCCCGGGGAGCGCGTCGGGCTCGTCGGGCGCTCCGGCGCCGGCAAGTCGACCCTCGTCAACCTGCTGCTGCGCTTCTTCGAGCCGGAGCGGGGGGTGATCCGGATCGACGGACAGGACATCGGCGCGGTCACGCAGGAAAGCCTGCGCGCCGCGGTCGGCATGGTGACGCAGGACACCTCGCTCCTGCATCGCTCGATCGCCGCGAACATCCGCTACGGCCGGCCGCACGCGAGCGACGCGGCGGTGGAGGCGGCCGCGCGCAAGGCGCAGGCGCACGACTTCATCCTCGGGCTGCAGGACTGGCACGGCCGCAAGGGATACGACGCCCACGTGGGCGAGCGCGGGGTGAAGCTCTCCGGCGGCCAGCGCCAGCGCGTCGCGATCGCGCGGGTGATCCTGAAGGACGCGCCGATCCTCGTGCTCGACGAGGCGACCGCGGCGCTCGACAGCGAGGTCGAGCTCGCGATCCAGGAGCAGCTGCTCGGGCTGATGGAGGGGAAGACGGTGATCGCGATCGCGCACCGCCTGTCGACCATCGCGCGAATGGACCGACTGATCGTGCTCGAGGCGGGGCGCATCGTGGAGGAGGGCACCCACGACGAGCTGCTGCGGCGCGACGGCCATTACGCACGCTTGTGGCGGCACCAGTCGGGCGGCTTCCTCGCGCGCGAGCTTCCGCCGAGCGAGACCGCGACCGAGCCCCCGGAGGAGCCGCCGGTCGACGAGCTGCGGGCCGACACGAAGCCCGAGCCCTCGGTCGAGGACGCGCCGGTGGTGGCGCGGGCCTGAGCGCTCGCGCGGTTCGTGCCTGAGCGCTCGCGCGGCCCGTTCCTGAGCGCTCGCGCCGCTAGTGGTTGTCCTTGGGCACCGCGGCGCCGCTCTTGCCCACGAGGAAGTCGAGGTCGGCGCCAACGTTCGCCTGCATCACCCGGTCGACGTAGAGCTTGTAGTAACCCCGCGCGAGGTGCTGCGGCGGGCCTTTCCACTCGGCCCTGCGCCTGGCGAGCTCCGCGTCGGACACATCGAGATGCAGGCGCCGCTTCTCGACGTCGAGCTCTATCATGTCGCCGTTTCTCACGAACGCGAGCGGGCCGCCCGCCGCGGCCTCCGGCGCGCTGTGCAGCACGACCGTGCCGTATGCGGTGCCGCTCATGCGCGCGTCGGAGACGCGCACCATGTCCGTGATGCCCTTGCGCAGCACCTTTGGCGGGAGCGGCATGTTGCCGGTCTCGGCCATCCCGGGATAGCCCTTGGGCCCGCAGTTCTTGAGCACCATCACGCAGGTCTCGTCGATGTCGAGGTTCTCGTCGTCGATCCGCCTGTGGAAGTCGTCGATGTCCTCGAACACGACCGCGCGGCCGCGGTGCTTGAGGAGCGACGGCGTGGCCGCCGATGGCTTGATCACCGCGCCGTCGGGCGCGAGGTTGCCCTTGAGCACCGCGATCCCCGCGGCCGGCTTGAACGGCTTCGCGTACGGGAAGATCACCTCGCGGTTGTAGCACTCGGCTCGATCGACGTTCTCCCCGATCGTCCTACCGTTCACCGTCATCGCGCCCTTGTGCAGAACGCCGGCATCGGCCAGCTCGCGCAGCACGACCGGAAGCCCGCCCGCGTAGTAGAAGTCCTCCATCAGGTACTTGCCCGAGGGCTGGAGGTTGACGAGGCACGGCAGCCGGCTGCCGATCCGGTCGAAGTCCTCGAGCTCGAGCTTCACGCCGACGCGGCCCGCGATCGCGAGGAGGTGAATGACCGCGTTGGTCGAGCCGCCGATCGCGGCGAGCGCCATGATCGCGTTCTCGAACGCCTCGCGCGTGAGGACCTTCGAGATGCGCTGGTCCTCGCGCACCTGCTCGACGATGCGCCGGCCGGCCATGCGGGCGAGCACGTTGCGCCGCGCGTCCACCGCCGGGATCGCGGCGTTGCCCGGCATGCCCATGCCGAGCGCCTCGACCATCGAGGCCATCGTCGAGGCGGTGCCCATGGTCATGCAATGGCCGTGCGAGCGGTGCATGCACGATTCCGCCTCGAAGAAGTCCGCGAGCGGCATCTTGCCCGCGCGCACGTCCTCGCTCATCTGCCAGACGCCGGTGCCCGAGCCGATGTCCTGGCCGCGGAACTTGCCCGAGAGCATCGGGCCGCCCGATACGCCCATCGTCGGCAGATCGCAGCTCGCCGCGCCCATCAGCAGCGCCGGCGTGGTCTTGTCGCAGCCGAAGAGCAGCACGACGCCGTCGATCGGGTTGGCGCGGATCGACTCCTCGACGTCCATCGACGCGAGGTTGCGGAAGAGCATCGCGGTCGGCCGGAGGATCGACTCCCCGAGGCTCATCACCGGAAACTCGAGCGGGAAGCCGCCCGCCTCGAGGACGCCGTGCTTCACGTGCTCGGCGAGCGTGCGGAAGTGCGAGTTGCACGGCGTCAGCTCGGAGAACGTGTTGCAGATGCCGATCACCGGCCGGCCGTCGAACTGGTCGTGCGGCACGCCGCGGTTCTTGACCCAGCTGCGGTAGACGAAGCCGTCGCGGTCGGTGCGGCCGAACCATTCGGTGGAGCGGAGCTTGGGTTTCCGGTCGTCGGCCATTGTGTCCCTCCGGGGTTGGCGCGCCGAGTATAGCGGGCCGGCGGCACCCGTTGACGTCTCGGGCGGAGGCCGCGGGCGTTGACTGCCTCCCTGGACTCCGATCAGACCGCTCCGGGCGCGCGCGACTCTCACGCCCCGCGCGCCCCCGTCGGCGGGCCGACTACGCGCGGAACCTCAGCCGCCAGGTCTCCAGATACGCCGCGCGCGAGATGTCGAGGTGCGCGGCGCAGAGCTCGACGAGGCGCTTGCGGTCGCGGTCCTTCAGCGCCTTGATCATCGCCCGGTGCTCGCGCTGCGCGTTGCGGAAGTATTCCGGCTTCACGATCGCGTACGACCACACGACGTGCGTCTTCTTGCGGAAGTCGTCGATCGCCCGGGCGAGGTACGGGTTGCCGCAAGCCGCGAACAGCGCGTCGTGAAACTCGAAGTTGGTTCGGAACACCGCTTTCGCGTCGCCGGCCGCGATCGCCTCGTCGTGGCGCCGCTGCGCGGCCTCGATCGCGGCGAGTTGCCGCCGGTCGAGGGGCAGCGGGATCTGCGCCGCCGCGGCGCGCTCCAGGATCTCGCGCACCGCGTAGATCTGGTTGACGTCGTCCGGGGTGAGGCTGCGCACCGAGGCGCCGCGGTTGCGCCTGCGCTCGATCAGCCCGGCGCGCTCGAGCTCGCCGAACGCCTCGCGCACCACGTGGCGCTTGGTCTCGAACCGTTCGGCGAGCTCCTCTTCCACCAGCCGCGCACCGGGCGGCAGCCGCCCGAGGACGATTTCCTCCTGCAGCGCGGCCACGAGGTCGCGCAGCGGGTCGAGGTCGGTGGCGGGGTCGTTCATGACGGCGCAAGTCTACCGGCGGCGGCGGGCGTCATTGCATAGGGTCACGTTTGTCTCCCCTCAGAGCACCCGGTTGGCGAGCGGCTCGCCGCGGTAGAACCGCTCGACGTTGGCGAAGAGCGCGCGCATCTTGGTCGAGAGCGCATCGCGCGTGCCGGCGGAGATGTGCGGCGTGAGCACGACGTTGCGCAGCTTTGCGAGCGGGTGGCCGGCGGGCAGCGGCTCAGTCTCGAACACGTCGAGCGCCGCGCCGGCGAGCCGGCCCGACTCGAGCGCGGCGACGAGCGCTGCCTCGTCGATCAGGCCGCCGCGCGCGGTGTTGACGAGGTACGCGCACGGCTTCATGCGCGCGAGCTCGCGCACACCCACCAGGTGGCGCGTCTCCTTCGTCAGCGGCAGGTGCAGGCTGACGATGTCGCTCGCCGCGAGAACGCCGTCGAGGCTGGTCCGCTCGAGGTCCTCGAACGACGCGACGGCGGGATCGAAGAAGACCCCGCGGGTGCCGAACGCGCCCAGGCGTGTCGCCACCGCCTGCGCGATGCGGCCCATGCCGACGTAGCCGACGGTCATCCCGGCGAGCTCGCGCGAAGCGGGGCGCAGGGCGTTGACGTGGAACCGTCCCTGCCGCAGCTCGGCGTCCGCGAACGGCAGCAGCTTGAGGACTGCGAGCACCAGCAGCACGGTGTGCTCGGCGACGCCGACAGTGGTCCCTTCCGGCGTCAGCGCGAGCGGGATGCCGCGCGCTCTCAGCTCGGCGTGGTCGGTCGTGTCCTGCCAGCCGACGCCCTGGTGGTGGACGAGCGCGAGCCGCCGCGCGGCGTCGATCAGGGGCTTGCGCAACGGGTTCGCGGCGACGATCACCACCTCGCAGTCGGCGATCCGCGCCCGACGCTCCTCGTCGCTGTCGCGCTCGAGCGTGACGAGCTCGTAACCCGCCGGCACCTGCGCGCGGATGATCGCGTAGACCTCGGGGGTCGCGTGTGAGAGGTAGAAGACTTTCCGCATCAGTCGAGATGCCGCACGCCTTTC
Source organism: uncultured Enterobacteriaceae bacterium (assembly GCA_964543155.1). GTDB lineage: Bacteria > Pseudomonadota > Gammaproteobacteria > Burkholderiales > SG8-39 > JAGVSZ01. Next base: position 871 of record CAZIXQ010000014.1, on the reverse strand, counting down.
TCGGCGAGCAACTCGTCCATCCACGGCGGCACGGTCGCGCCCTCGCGCACCAGCTCGTCCATCTTCGCCTCCTTGACGCGGACCTCGGCGAGCGCGTCGGCGACGCCGGCGAGCGCCTCGCGGGCGACGATCACCACGCCGTCCTGGTCGCCCACCACCAGGTCGCCGGCGTTCACGGTGACGCCGCCGAGCGCGACCGGGAGCCCGATCTCGCCCGGACCGTCCTTGTACGGCGAGTTGGGCGAGAGGCCCCGCGCGAAGACCGGGATGCCGACTGCGTTCAGCCCTTCGACGTCGCGCACCATGCCGTCGGTGACGAAGGCCGCGACGCCCTTGTTCTTCGCCATGCCGACCAGGATGTCGCCGAGCACGCTCGCTTCCTCGTAGGAATCCGTCGCGACGATCATCACGTCGCCGGGCCGCGCGAACTGGATCGCCGCGTAGGGCGCGAGGTTGTCGCGTGCGCGGCTGCGGACCGTCAGCGCGACGCCGGCAAACCGCACCGCGCGGGTGATCGGCCGGATGCGCCAGTCGAGCGCGCCGCGGCGGCCGTTCGCGTCGACGACCCAGCCTGTGGGTGCGTCGCGGAAGCGCGCGACGAGCGCCTCGGGCGGACGGGCGAAGCTGCGGCGGACGGTGAGAGCGGGCGGGTTCGCGGCCATGGTGGATCTCCTTCAGTGCAGACGGCGCGTGGTGACCGGGTCGAAGAGGTGCGCGCTACCGAGGTCGAACGCGAGCGGCAGCCGCTCGCCGATCCGCGCTGTGACGGTCCGGCCGGCGCGCACCAGCACGTCCTGCGCGATCCCGGGCAGCCGGGTGCGGATGATCGTCTCGGCGCCGAGCGGCTCCACCGCCAGCACCTCGGCGGAGG
>CAZIXQ010000013.1:24312-31184 GCA_964543155.1 uncultured Enterobacteriaceae bacterium | reverse complement strand
CTTCGACTTCTTGGTCTCGAGGACCGTTCCATCACGCGACCGGGTCGCCATGCCTGCTTCAGCCTTCCGATGCCGACGTCGACCTCACTTTCGCGCTCGGTCCTGAACGTCTTGCCGCGCACTTCCTGCGCCTAGGACTCGTTCGTATCCTAGCCACAGTTACGTCCCCGCGCAATCGCCCGAAACGGGCACAAAGCCCGGATTTCTCAAGGAGTTGGCGCGCCGGAGGGATACTTGACGCGTTCCGCCGAAGCGCGTAAAAGAGGCGCGTGTTTGCTTTTCAAGCGGTAGGAAGGTCGTTGCGGTGATCCCCTCGTCCTGAAGCTGGCTTGAGAATCAGGCATGGGATTGGGGGGAGACCCCGGGGCGAAACGAGAAGGGAAGGGGGGCTATGCCTACCGGAACGGTGAAGTGGTTCAACGATGCCAAAGGCTACGGGTTCATCACGCCCGATGACGGCGGCGAAGACCTGTTCGCGCACTTCTCGGCCATCAACATGGCCGGGTTCAAGACGCTCAAGGAGGGCGAGAAGGTCAGCTTCGAGGTGACCCAGGGCCCGAAGGGCAAACAGGCATCGAATATCCAGAAAGCCGGCTGAGCGCGCCGGAACCGATTCTTCGAAGCCCCGCGCGACCCGCGGGGCTTTTTGTTCGTGCGCCCGGCCGCGCGCACGAGCGAGAAACAGGCCTCTAACTGGAGGTGGAGGCCTGTCGTCCGGAAGAGCGCAGGCTCGCCCTACATCCGCTCGATCATCGCGTTGCCGAAGCCCGAGCACGACACTTCCTTCGCGCCCGCCATCAGGCGCGCGAAGTCGTACGTCACGACCTTCGCCGAGATCGCCTCCTCCATCGACTTGATGATGAGGTCGGCCGCCTCGCGCCAGCCCATGTGGCGCAGCATCATCTCCGCGGAGAGGATCAGGGAGCCGGGATTCACCTTGTCCTGACCCGCGTACTTCGGCGCGGTGCCATGCGTCGCCTCGAAGCAGGCCACCGAGTCGGAGAGGTTGGCGCCCGGGGCGATGCCGATGCCGCCAACCTGGGCGGCGAGCGCATCCGAGATGTAGTCGCCGTTCAGGTTGAGCGTCGCGATCACGTCGTACTCGTCCGGCCGGAGCAGGATCTGCTGCAGGAACGCGTCGGTGATCACGTCCTTGACCACGATCTCGCGCCCGGTCTTCGGGTTCTTCATCTTGCACCACGGCCCCCCGTCGAGCAGCTGTGCGCCGAACTCGCGCTGCGCGAGCGCGTAGCCCCAGTCGCGGAACCCGCCCTCGGTGAACTTCTGGATGTTGCCCTTGTGGACCAGGGTCACCGACTTGCGGTCGTTGTCGATCGCGTACTCGAAGGCCTTGCGGATCAGCCGCTCGCTGCCCTCGATCGACACCGGCTTGATGCCGATCGCCGACGAGCCGGGGAAGCGGATCTTCTTCACGCCCATTTCGGTCTGCAGGTATTTGATTAGCTTCTGCGCCTGCTCCGACCTGGCGGGCCACTCGATGCCGGCGTAGATGTCCTCGGTGTTCTCGCGGAAGATCGCCATGTCGACCTTCTCGGGGTTCTTGAGCGGCGAGGGGGTACCGCGGAAGTAGCGCACCGGCCGCAGGCAGACGTAGAGATCGAGCTCCTGGCGCAGCGCGACGTTCAGCGACCGGATGCCGCCGCCGACCGGCGTGGTCATCGGGCCCTTGATCGAGACCGAGTACTCCTTCAGCAGCTCGATCGTCTCGGCCGGGAGCCAGACGTCGGCACCGTAAAGGCGGGTCGATTTCTCGCCCGCAAACACTTCCATCCAGTGGATCTTGCGCTTGCCGCCGTAGGCTTTGGCGACCGCCGCGTCGACCACCTTCAGCATTACGGGGGTGATGTCCACGCCGGTGCCGTCGCCCTCGATGTAGGGAATGACGGGGTTGTCGGGGGTGGGCTTGCCGGGAACGATCTTGCTGCCGCCTTGCGGGACTTTCACGTGCGAACTGGCCATTGGCTCTCCGATGCGTGGCTCGATGATGCGGTTGTCGATGACGTGGTTGTCTGGGGATGGGCGACGACTGCCGGCGCGTGCGGGACCCGGCCCCGGCCGGGGGGCGAGGCGGCTGATGCGCCGATAGGGCGCGATTATGCTTCAACCGGGGGGGCGATTTCCATGATCCAGTGCAGGCCTTCCGGACGGGTTTGGGGCTATCCTCGGGGCGAATTCCACGCTCCGGCCCCGCGGCCGTGTCTCTTCATGGTGCTACCCAAGGGCGAAAATCCGGTCGCCGTCGCGATCGCCCAGGCGCTGCTCGACGGATTCGACAAGCACTACCGCGTCTTTCGCGCGACCAGCCGCGAGGCGAAGGTCCGCTTCGAGTCCGGCGACTGGATCGGGCAGCAGCGCGCCGTGCGCGACCGGATCGCCTTTTACGACCAGCGCGTGCGCGAGACAGTCGAGCGGCTGCACGCGGAGTTCGGGGCCGAGTTCCTCGACGAGAACACCTGGGCGCAGGCAAAGCTGCTCTACATCGGGATGCTCACGAACCACAAGCAGCCGGAGCTCGCCGAGACGTTCTTCAGCTCGGTGTTCTGCCGGATGATGGACCGGACCTACTTCCACAACGACTTCATCTTCTTCCGGCCCGCGGTGTCGACCGAGTACATCGAATCGGATCCGCCCGCCTACCGGACCTACTATCCCCTGCGGTACGGCTGGCGCGAGACGCTGCGCCGGATCTTCGCGGATTTCGAATGGCGCTGCCCCAGTGCGGACCTCGACCGCGACGTCGGCTACCTCGTCGAGACCGCGCGGCGGTCGTTCGGCGGGGAGCTGCGCACCGAGCCCAACTGCCAGATCCTCGTGCTCGCTTCCGCGTTCTACCGGAACAAGGCCGCGTACATCTGCGGCAAGCTCGTCAACGGTGACCGCGAGTACCCGTTCGTCGTGCCGGTGCTGCACGACCCCGATGGGCGCCTGTATCTCGATGCGCTGCTGGTCGATCCGTTCGACATCGGACGGGTGTTCAGCCTGAACCGCGCCTATTTCATGGTCGACATGGAGGTGCCGTCGGCCTACGTCCAGTTCCTGCGCACGCTGATGCCCAACAAGCCGCGCGCGGAGCTCTACACGATGCTCGGCCTCGGCAAGCAGGGCAAGACGATGTTCTACCGCGAGCTCGCGCACCACCTGCGGCACTCGGATGACGAATTCATCATCGCGCCGGGGGTGCGCGGGCTGGTGATGGTGGTGTTCACGCTACCGTCTTTCCCGTACGTCTTCAAGGTGATCCGGGACGAGATCCTGCCGCCGAAGGACACCGACCGCGACACGGTCAAGTCGAAGTACCTGCTCGTCAAGCAGCACGACCGGGTCGGGCGCATGGCCGACACGCATGAGTTCTCGAAAGTCGCGCTGCCCAAGGCGCGCTTCAGCGCGCCGCTGCTCGAGGAGCTGCGTCGCGCGTGCCCCTCGATCCTGGAGGAGAACGAAGCCGAGGTGGTGATCGACCACCTGTACATCGAGCGGCGGATGATGCCGTTGAACATCTTCCTCGATCAGGCGCCCGACGACCGCATCGAGCGCGTCGTGCGCGACTACGGCAACGCGATCCGGGAGCTCGCGTACGCGAACATCTTTCCCGGGGACATGCTGATGAAGAACTTCGGGGTGACGCGGCTCGGCCGCGTCGTGTTCTACGACTACGACGAGATCGAGTACCTCACGAACTGCAATTTCCGCCGCATCCCGGAAGCGCCGAACCCGGAGCTCGAGATGTCCGGGGAGGTGTGGTATCCGGTCGCCAGGAACGACGTCTTCCCCGAGGAGTTCGGCGCGTTCCTGCTCACCGATCCGCGCGTGCGGGCGGCGTTCATGAAGTACCACGCGGACCTGCTCGGCCCGGAGTTCTGGCAGGCGACCCAGGAACGGCTGCGTCGCGGGCACGTCGAGGACTTCTATCCGTACCCGGAAGCGATCCGCTTCTGTCACCTGCACCCGACGCCTGATGCGGTGGTCGAGACAGTCATGGCTTGAGCGCTAAGCTTATGATGTTACTGATAAATTCTGAGCGCCTGGGGCGCATGTCAACCCCTCGTGGGCAGGGGGCGTTATTCGCCGGGACCGGTCCATCGGTCGCCTACCAACCTGACGTCACAGAGAGGAACCTCATGAAAAAGCTGATCGCCGTCATTCTCACCGCCATGTTCGCCGCCGTGTCGTTCCAGGCCGTTGCCCAGGACAAGGCGAAGAAGGACGACAAGAAGACCGAAGCGAAGAAGGACGACAAGAAAGCCAAGTAATCGCCCTTCAGGCGATCGAAAGGCAGGGGATTCCCTGCCTTTCCTCTTTTCGGGTGCCGCTGCTAAACTGCCGGCGCCCGGCGCGGAGCAATGAAAGCCGGCGCGGGGCGAGCCGCCCGCCTCTTCGCGGGCAAAAGAAACGACGCTCAAGGAGGAGCCGCAATGAAGAAGTTTGTCGCTATGACACTCGCCGCCATGTTTGCCGCAGTGTCCGTCCAGGCGATTGCCCAGGCCAAGAAGGACGACAAGAACGCGAAAAAGACCGAGGCGAAGAAGGACGAGAAGAAGAAATAGTCGCCGTACAGGCGCTGAAAAGGCAGGGAGATCCCTGCCTTTTCGTTTTCTGGGATCGAGCGCCCCGATGAGCTTCCCGCGCACCGCAATTGCGGCACTTTTTGCTTTCACCGCCGTTTCCGGACCGGCCGCCGGCCAGCTCCCGACGCTCGAGCTGAGCGCCGGCATCCATCTCATTCGAGCCGAGGTCGCCAACACGTTCGACACGCGCGCCCGCGGCCTCATGTTCCGCAAGTCGTTGGGCGCCAACAGCGGGATGCTGTTCGTCTTCCCCGATGTCGCTCCCCACTGCATGTGGATGAAGAACACCCTGGTGCCCCTGTCAGTCGCCTTCATGGACGAGCAGGGCACGATCGTGAGCATCCACGACATGAAGCCCCACGACGAGACCTCGCACTGCGCCGCGAAGCCCGCACGCTTCGCCCTCGAGATGAATCAGGGCTGGTTCGCCCAGAAGGGCATCAAGGCCGGCGCCAGGATCAGCGGCCTCGACAAGGCGCCGCCGCCGCGCTGAATCCGGCGCGCCGGCAACGAAAAGGGGCCCGCGGGCCCCTTTTCGTTCGTGGGAATCGCTCGACTACAGGCCGGCGTTCTGCTGCGCCACCATGCAGTAGAGCATCGGAATCGAGAGCATCGTGTTGAAGCGCGAGGTCAGCATCGCCATGCGCGCGGCCTTTGCCTTCTCCGCGGCTTCGACGGTCACCATCCCGAGCGCCTTCTTCTGGTTCGGCCAGATGATGAACCAGACGTTGAAGGCCATGATCAGCGCGAGCCACATGCCGACGCCGATCGCGGTGAACGGCTTCTGGAGCGCCAGCGCGGACCCGAGGTACCCGTTCATCGACGCGAGCAGCAGGCCGGTGACCACCGTCGCGAGCGCGGCCCAGCGGAACCAGAAGAGCGCCGCAGGCGCGAGCACCTTGCCGATCGCCGGTTTCTGCTCGTCCGGGATCTTGGGCATCGACGGGATCTGCACGAAATTGAAGTACCAGAGCAGCCCGATCCACATCACGCCCGAGAGGACGTGCAGCCAGCGCATGAAGAAGGTCCACCATGCGTGATCGAACTTGACCGCGCCACCGGCCGCGGTGCTCACGACCACGATCAGGATGATGACCAGAACGACGCCTGCAGCGACGGTACGTCCGAGTGATTGGAGAATCGCGCCCATGCGGAAGCCTCCTTTGTGGTGTGTTCTTGTCCCCGATGAGGGGACCCTGGCGGGCGCGGAGTGTAGCACAGCGCCCCGCGCGTCCCGCGTGCCGGCGGGACGTCAGCGCGTCTCTTCGATGCGGGCGCTCGCGCCGCCCTCGGCGAAGGTCACCTCGAGCAGCGCGCCGCGCGCGAGCCCCGCGCTGCGGCGCACGATGCGGCCGTCCGCATCGCGCACGATGCTGTAGCCGCGCTCGAGGACCGCGCGCGGGTCGAGGTGCGTGAGGTTCTGAATGAGCGCCTGGAGCCGCGTGGCGCGGCTCTCCAGCGCGCGGAATGCCGTGGCGCCCGCGCGCTGCGCGAGAGCGTTCACCCGCAGCTCGAGCGGCGCGAGCGCGGGCAGGCCGCGGGCGGCGCGGGCGGTGAGCCCCCGGACCTGCCACCCCATGCGCTCGAGCGATTGCGCCGCCGCGTGTCCGAGACGGGAGCGCAGTTGGGCGACGAGCGCGGCCTGCGCGTCGAGGTGCCGTCCCGGGTGCACCAGCCGGCGCGTCAGATGATCGAGGAGCTGGCTCCGCGTGTCGAGGTCACGGGCCACGCGCCGGTGCAGGCGCGCGGCGAGCGCAGCGATGCGCGCGCGCAGCTCGTCGCGCGCGGGACTCACCAGCTCCGCCGCGCCGGTCGGGGTGGGCGCGCGCACGTCTGCCGCGAAGTCCGCGATGGTGAAATCGGTGTCGTGTCCGACGCCCACCACCACCGGAACCGGGCACTCGCGGATCGCCCGCGCCACGCGTTCGTCGTTGAATGCCCAGAGGTCCTCGATGCTGCCGCCCCCCCGGCACAGGATCAGCACGTCGCAGTCGCGCCGCCGCCCCGCGGCGGCGAGCGCCGCGACGATCTCCGCCGGGGCCCCCTCGCCCTGGACGGCGGTCGGGTAGATCACCACCGGAATCGACGGGTTGCGTCGCGCCAGCGTGGTCAGCACGTCGCGCAGCGCGGCAGCGGCGAGCGAGGTCACGACGCCGATCGTGCGCGGAAAAGGCGGGGGGGCGCGCTTCAGCGCCGGGTCGAACAGACCTTCGCGCTCGAGGCGGTCGCGAAGCCGCAGAAACGCCTCGTAGAGCGCGCCGAGCCCTGCCGGCCGCATGAACTCCA
>CAZIXQ010000013.1:13138-24302 GCA_964543155.1 uncultured Enterobacteriaceae bacterium | reverse complement strand
CTGGAAATCTCCGCGCGGCTCGTAGAGCGTCACGAGCGCGCGCACTTCCACCTTCATCCCGTCGCGCGGCTGCCAGTCGAGATAGGCGCCCCGGCTGCGGAACATGACGCACCGCGCCTGGGCCTGGTCGTCCTTGAGGGTGAAATAGAGGTGCCCGGACCGCGCGAGGGTGAAGTTGGAGATCTCGCCAGCGACCCAGAGGAGCGGGAAGCGGTGTTCGAGCAGGTCGCGAACGCTCCGGTTGAGCGCCGACACGCTCCACACCTGCGCGCCGGTAAGCTCGCTTTGCCGCACGAATGCTGGCTCTCCGGCCATGGGCGCATCCTAACCTATCCACAATCACCGCCCGGCCGCCGCCGGGTCCCGGCAGCGGCCGCGATCTCCCTAGGGAGGGACACACAACGTCCTGATTCTGCATATAAATTCATTGCGATCAGCAATTCATCAGCAGGCGAATTTCCTTTCCGGACAGTCCACTTAGGCGCACTGTCGACACACTATGCACAACCTTATCCACAGCATCTGTGGATAACCTGGCATGCCACCGGCATCCACGCAGGCGCACGAAATGACGCATTCTGTTGCCGAGGTGCAGCGCGGCCGTTAAAGTCCCGTGCTTTGATTTTTCATTGAAATCGCGCGCGTGTTCGCAATCATTCAAGCGGCCGGATGGCCGATCTGGTTCCTCCTCCTCGCTTCGGTCATCGCCGTGGCGCTCATCATCGAGCGTTCGATCGTGCTGCGGCGCTCCAAGATCGTGCCGGCCGGGCTGCTCGACAAGGTGGTGGACGCCTACCGGAAGCAGGGTGTCAGCGCGCAGCTGCTCGACAACCTCTACCGCGACTCCCCGCTGGGCCGGGTACTCGCCGGCGGCCTGCGCAACCACAAGGCGCCCCGCCCGGTGATGAAGGAGGCGATCGAGGACGAGGGGCGTGCGGTCACCCACGACCTCGAGCGCTTCCTCACCACGCTCGGCACGATCGCTGCGATCAGCCCGCTGTGGGGGCTGTTCGGCACGATCGTCGGGATGATCGAGATCTTCGGGTCCCAGAACCCGACCGGCGCGAACCCGGCGCAGCTCGCGCACGGCATCTCGATCGCGCTCTACAACGCGGGCTTCGGGATCCTGATCGCGGTACCGGCGACCATCTTCTTCCGGCACTTCCGCGGCAAGGTGGAGAGCTTCGTGATCGAGATGGAGCAGCAGGCCCTGCGGCTGGTCGACCTCGTGCACGGCGAGCGGCACTGAAGGGGCGCGGCGGGCATGAACTTCCGCAGCCACTGGAAGGAGGATCCGGAGATCAACCTGATCCCGCTGATCGACGTGCTGCTCGTGATCCTCATCTTTCTCATGGTCACGACCACCTACTCGAAGTACGCCGAGCTGCAGATCAACCTGCCGAGCGCCTCCGCGGACAAGCAGGCCGACCGCCCCAACGAGATCAACGTCACGATCAGCGCGGCCGGCGAGCTGACCATCGACCGCAAGCCGGTGCAGCTGACCGCCGTCGGGCAGCTCGCCGAAGCGCTGAAGCAGGCCGGGAGCGGGCTCAAGGACCCGATCGTGATCATCAACGGCGACGCCAAGTCCAATCTCCAGGTCTCGATCAACGTCATGGAGGCGGCGCGGCTCGCCGGCTACACGAACGTGTCCTTCGCGGTCCAGCAGTCGGCCGGCAAGTGACCCGGCGCAGGGCGCATCCCCGCGCGACAGCTCCGGGCCCAGCGGATTGGACGCGCCTACCTCCTTCCCCGAGCGTCACTGGTACCGGCTGAGCGCGCTCTCGATCGCGCTCGCGCCCCTCGGCCTCGCGTTCGGCGTCGCCGTCCGCCTTCGCCGCGCCGCGTACCGCGCGGGCCTGCTGCGCGCGCACCGTCTGTCCGTTCCCGTGGTGGTCGTAGGCAACCTCGTCGTGGGCGGCACCGGCAAGACCCCGCTCGTGCTTTGGGTCGTCGATGCGCTGCAGGGGCGCGGCCTGCGTCCCGGGATCGTCTCGCGCGGCTATGGCGGTGCCAACGCTACGGCGCAAGGCGTCCCGGCCGATGGCGACCCGGCCCGCTTCGGCGACGAATCGGTGCTGCTCGCCGAGCGGGGCCGCGTGCCGGTGTGGATCGGGCGCGACCGCGTCGCAGCGGCACGCGGGCTCCTGGCGGCGCACCCCCAATGCGACGTACTGGTGTGCGACGACGGCCTCCAGCACTATGCGCTCGCGCGCGACTTCGAGATCGCGGTCGAGGACGAGCGCGGTCACGGCAACCGCCTGCTGCTTCCGGCCGGACCGCTGCGCGAGCCGGCCAGCCGGGCCGTGGACGCGGTGGTGGTCAACGGTGGCACGGCCGCCGGCGCGTTCGAGATGCGCCTCGTGCCCGACGGCCTGCGTCGGGTCGGCGGACGCGGCGAGGACGTCCCGCTCGCGGCGCTGCGCGGCAAGCGGCTCCACGCCGTCGCGGGCATCGGCAACCCGGCCCGCTTCTTCGCCACGCTGCGCGGGCTGGGGCTGGAGTTCGTGCCGCACGTCTTCCCGGACCACCACGCCTGGCGCGCGGGCGAGCTCGACTTCGCCGGCTGCGACATCGTGCTGATGACCGAGAAGGATGCAGTAAAATGCCGCGCATTCGGACGCGACGATCTCGTCGCGCTCCGGGTGCAGGCGCGGGTCGATCCGCGGCTTGCCGACCTTCTCGCGGCGCGCATCCATGGACCCCAAGCTGCTTGACATCCTCGTCTGCCCGGTCACGAAAGGGCCGCTCCTCTACGACAAGCAGGCGCAGGAGCTCGTCTCGATCGAGAGCGGCCTCGCCTACCCGATCCGCGACGGCATCCCGGTGATGCTCGAAGACGAGGCGCGGCGGCTCTCTGCCGACGAGATCGAAGCCTGGCGCGCCAAGCGCTGAGAGCGCCGGAGCGCGACGCGATGCCCGGGCTGCTGCGCTTCACCGTCCTCATCCCGGCGCGATACGCGTCGAGCCGGCTGCCCGGCAAGGCGCTCGCCGACATCGGCGGCAAGCCGATGGTCGTGCGCGTCGCCGAGCGGGCGCGGGCGAGCGGCGCCGGCGCGGTCTGGATCGCCACCGACGACGCGCGCATCGTCGCCGCGGCGCGCGAGCACGGCTGCGACGCGCTGCTCACGCGCGCGGATCACCCCTCCGGGACCGACCGCCTGGCCGAAGCCGCGTCGACCCTGGGGCTCGCCGACGACGAGCTCGTGGTCAACGTCCAGGGCGACGAGCCGCTCATTCCGCCCGAGCTCGTGGGCCGCCTGGCGCACGCGCTGGCGCAGCGGACTGCGGCGGCAATGGCGACCGCCTGCGTGCCGATCACCGACCCGGAGAAGATGTGCAACCCGAATGTCGTCAAAGTGGTCTGCGACCACTCCGGCTATGCGCTCTACTTCAGCCGCGCGCCGATTCCGTACGCGCGCGACGCGATCGCCGCCGGCGGCGCCCCGGCCGGGCTGCCCGAAGGCCTGCCGGCGTTCCACCATCTCGGGATCTACGCCTATCGCGCCGGATTCCTGCGCGCGTATGCGAAGCTTGCCCCCGCACCGATCGAACGCTTCGAGGCGCTCGAGCAGCTGCGTGCGCTCTGGCACGGCCACCGCATCGCGGTGATCGTGGCCGACGCGGAGCTGCCGCCGGGCGTGGACACGCAGCAGGACCTGGAGCGGACGCGCCGCCTCTTCAGCGGGCCGGCCTGATCCGGCGGGCTTTGATCTGCCGGTTTGACCGGGGCGAGGCCGAAGGGCTATCGTCGCCGCTCCACCAACCGGAGAGCCCCACCGGCCCGTATGCGACTCATCCTCCTCGGCCCGCCCGGCGCCGGCAAGGGCACCCAGGCGCAGTTCATCGCCGAGCGCTACGGCATCCCGCAGATCTCGACCGGCGACATGCTGCGGGCGGCCATCAAGGCCGGCACGCCCCTCGGCCGCGCCGCAAAGAAGGTGATGGACGCGGGGCAGCTCGTGTCCGACGACATCGTGGTTGCGCTCGTGCAGGAGCGCCTCACGCAGCCCGACTGCGCGGCGGGCTACCTCTTCGACGGCTTTCCCCGCACGCTGCCCCAGGCCGAGGCGATGCGCGGTGCCGGCGTGCGGGTCGAATTCGTGCTGGAGATCGACGTCCCGGACGAGGAGATCATCGCGCGCATGGGCGGGCGACGGGTGCACGTCGCGTCGGGACGGACCTACCACGTGCGCTTCAATCCGCCCAAGGTCGCGGATCGGGACGACGCGACCGGCGAGCCGCTGATCCAGCGCGACGATGATCGCGCCGACACCGTGCGCAAGCGCCTCGAGGTCTACCATGCACAGACGCAGGCGCTGGTCGAGTACTTCGCCCGCTGGGCGGCGACCGGCGACCGGCGCGCGCCGAAGTACCGGAAGATCTCCGGCGTCGGCCCGGTGGACGACGTTCGCGAGCGGGCGTTCGCGGCCCTGAAGTAGCGGCGGCAGCCGGAAACGGCGGCATCCCCGCTGAACGTGTTCCGCGGCGCCCCGACGCGGGATAATGGCCCCTTCGTTCCCGGAAGCGTCATGAAAGCCCCCAACGCCCTCTACGCCCAGTCGGGCGGCCCGACCGCCGTCATCAATGCGACCGCCGCGGGGGTCATCCAGGCGGCGCGCGCCGCGCGCGGCCGGATCGGCAAGGTCTACGCCGGCCGCAACGGCATCATCGGCGTGCTCGCCGAGGAGCTCATCGACACGAGCCGCGAGCCGGCGTCCGCGATCGCGCGCCTGCGCGAGACCCCGGGGGCGGCGTTCGGGTCGTGCCGGTACAAGCTGAAGAAGCCCGAACAGGACCGCACCCAGTACGAGCGCCTGATCGAGGTGCTGCGTGCGCACGACATCCGCTACTTCTTCTACAACGGGGGCAACGACTCGATGGACACCGCGTACAAGGTGTCCGCGATCGGCGCGTCGATGGGCTACGAGATCGGCTGCATCGGCATCCCGAAGACGATCGACAACGATCTTCCGCTCACCGACGTTTGTCCCGGCTTCGGCTCGGTCGCCAAGTACGTGGCGACGTCGATCCGCGAGGCGAGCCTAGACGTGGCCTCGATGCACACCACCTCGACGCAGGTGTTCGTGCTGGAGGTGATGGGCCGTCACGCTGGATGGATCACCGCCGCGTGCGGGCTCGCCTCCGAGCGGCCCGACGACGGCCCGCAGATCCTGCTCTTCCCGGAAGTGCCGTTCGACGAAGCGCGGTTCCTCGAGCGGGTCAAGGCGACGGTGGCGCGCGTCGGCTGGTGCTCGATCGCGGTCTCGGAAGGGCTGCGGCGCGCGGACGGCAAGTTCCTCGCGGAGACGGGCTTCCAGGACGCGTTCGGCCACAAGCAGCTCGGCGGCGTGGCGCGACTCGTCGCCGACCTGATCACCGACCGGCTCGGTTTCAAGCATCACGCCGCGGTGGCCGACTACCTCCAGCGCGCCGCGCGGCACATCGCCTCGCGCACCGACGTCGAGCAGGCGTACCGCCTGGGCGCGGCCGCGGTGAAGCTCGCGCTTGCGGGGCACAACGCGGTGATGCCGACGATCGTGCGCATCTCGGACAAGCCGTACCGCTGGAAGGTGGGTGTCGCCGAGCTGAAGGACGTGGCGAACGTCGAGCGCACGATGCCGCGCGAGTTCATCGACGCGGACGGGTTCCACATCACCCCGGCGTGCCGCCGCTACCTGTCCCCGCTGGTGCGCGGCGAGGATTACCCCGCCTTTCGCGACGGGCTGCCCGACTACGTGCGCCTGCGCAACGCGGCGGTCGCCAAGCGGCTTCCCGTGTTCAAGACTTAGCCCCTACCGGGCTATAATCCGCGCCTTTCAAGAACCCGGGCCGGGGATGCCGGCGGCGCGCGCGCCAGCGCGCCGTACGCATTCCGAAGAACGCCCGCCGCAATATGGGGGATTCAATGAGCACCGCACTTCTGTTCGCGCTTGGCTGCGCCGTCCTCGCGATCGTCTACGGCCTCTACTCGATCGGCTGGATCCTGCGGCAGCCGGAAGGCAATCCGCGCATGCGGGAGATCGCCGGCGCGATCCGCCAGGGCGCCGTCGCCTACCTCAAGCGCCAGTACTACACGATCTCGATCGTCGGCCTGGTGCTGTTTGTCGTGATCGGGCTCGTGCCCGGTCTCGGCTGGCCGACCGCCTGGGGCTTCGCGATCGGCGCGGTCCTCTCGGGACTGTCCGGCATCATCGGCATGAACGTGTCGGTGCGGTCGAACGTCCGCACCGCCGAGGCTGCGCGCAAGGGCCTGAACGAAGCGCTCGCGGTGGCGTTCCGCGGCGGCGCCATCACCGGCCTGCTGGTGGTCGGCCTCGGTCTGCTCGGCGTCGCCGGCTACTTCTGGCTGCTCCAGGCGGCGGGACAGGCCGGCCAGCCGCTCATCGAGACGCTCAAGCCGCTCGTCGGCCTCGGCTTCGGCGGGTCGCTGATCTCGATCTTCGCGCGACTCGGCGGCGGCATCTTCACCAAGGGCGCCGACGTCGGCGCCGACCTCGTCGGCAAGGTGGAGGCGGGCATTCCCGAGGACGATCCGCGCAATCCGGCGGTGATCGCGGACAACGTCGGCGACAACGTCGGCGACTGCGCGGGAATGGCCGCCGACCTCTTCGAGACCTACGCGGTCACGCTGATCGCCACGATGCTGCTCGGCGCGCTGATGGTGAAGACCACCTCCGCGGCCGCGGTCATCTACCCGCTCGTCATCGGCGGTTTCTCGATCGTCGCCTCGATCGTCGGCACCTGGTTCGTGAAGGCGAAGGCGGGCGACAAGAACGTGATGCCCGCGCTGTACCGCGGCCTGTGGGTCGCGGGGATCCTCGCGCTCATCGCGTTCTATCCGATCACCCAGTGGATCATGGGCGAGGTGCTGGCGAACGTGCCGTTCGACGTCGCGGGCGGGCGCAAGTTCGTCGCGGTGTGGCAGCTGTGGGGCGCGGCCGCGGTCGGCCTCGCGCTCACCGGCTTCATGGTCTGGATCACCGAGTACTACACCGGCACGCAGTTCAAGCCGGTCCAGCATGTCGCGCAGGCCTCCACGACCGGGCACGCCACCAACATCATCGCCGGCATCGGCGTGTCGATGAAGGCCACTGCCTGGCCGGTGATCGCGGTGTGCATCGCGATCTTCCTCTCCTACTGGCTCGCGGGCCTGTACGGCATCGCGATCGCCGCGACCTCGATGCTGTCGATGACCGGCATCATCGTCGCGCTGGACGCCTACGGCCCGATCACCGACAACGCGGGCGGCATTGCCGAGATGGCCGACCTGCCGAAGTCGGTGCGCGAGATCACCGACCCGCTCGACGCGGTCGGCAACACGACCAAGGCGGTGACGAAGGGCTACGCGATCGGCTCCGCCGGCCTCGCTGCGCTGGTGCTGTTCGCCGACTACACGCACGCGCTCGAGAGCATGGGCCAGCACTTGAGCTTCGATCTCTCGAACCACATGGTCATCATCGGCCTCTTCATCGGCGGAATGGTGCCGTACCTCTTCGGCGCGATGGCCATGGAGGCGGTCGGGCGCGCGGCCGGGTCGGTAGTGATGGAAGTGCGCCGGCAGTTCAAGGAGATTCCGGGGATCATGGCGGGCACGGCCAAGCCGGAGTACGGCACCGCGGTCGACATGCTCACCCGCGCGGCGATCAAGGAGATGATCGTCCCGTCGCTGCTGCCGGTGCTGATCCCGATCGTGATCGGGCTGGTGCTCGGCCCGCAGGCGCTCGGCGGCGTCCTGATGGGTACCATCGTCACCGGCCTCTTCGTCGCGATCTCGATGACGACGGGCGGGGGGGCCTGGGACAACGCGAAGAAGTACATCGAGGACGGCCACCACGGTGGCAAGGGGTCGGACGCCCACAAGGCGGCGGTGACCGGCGACACCGTCGGCGATCCGTACAAGGACACTGCCGGTCCCGCGGTGAACCCGCTCATCAAGATCATCAATATCGTCGCGCTCCTCATCGTGCCGCTGATGGCGGGCGGCGGCGACCACGGCAAGGCCGCGGGGACGCCTGCGCCGGCGGCCCAGGTCGCGACCGCCCCCGCGGCGACGCCGGCGCCGGTGGCGGCACCCGCGTCTGCGCCTGCCGTGGCCCCGGCGAGTGTGGCCGGACCGCTCCCTGCCCGCGTTCACTTCGAGAGCGGGAAGACCGCGCTGAGCGGCGAGGATCAGAAGATCCTCGCGGCCGTCGCACAAGCGATGCAGCAGAACACCGGCCTCAAGGTCAACGTCTCGGGTTTCGCGGACAAGACCGGCAATGCCGCGCAGAACCTCGAGCTCGCCAAGCAGCGTGCGTTCGCGGTCCGCGATGCCCTCAAGTCTGCCGGTGTCGCGGAGGACCGGATCATCCTCGCGAAGCCGACCGAGGTGATCGTCGGCGCGGGCCAGGACGCCGAGGGCCGCCGCGTCGAGATCAGCGCGGCGAAGTGACGCGCGCGCGATCGCTCGCGCGTCTCGGAAGGGCAGCCTGCTGGCTGCCCTTTTTCTTTGCCGTCCCTGCCTGGGCGCAGCTCGCGCCCGAGCCGCCCTCGGGCGTCGCCACGCGAGCCGCGGCGACCGGCTTGCGGTTCATGGTGGCCGCGGCGCACCCGCTTGCCGTCGATGCGGGCCACGCGGTGCTGAAGCGCGGCGGCACCGCGATGGACGCCGCCGTCGCGGTGCAGCTCGTGCTGGGCCTGGTCGAACCCCAGTCCTCCGGCCTGGGCGGCGGCGGATTCGTGGTGCACTACTCGGCGGCCGACCGCCGGGTGCGCACCTACGATGGCCGCGAGACGGCACCGGCCGCCGCGCGGCCGGACCGATTCGTCGGCGAGTTCGGTCGGCCGATGGAGTTCATCGATGCCGTGCTGTCGGGGAAGTCGGTCGGCGTGCCCGGGCTGCTCGCGGCGCTCGAGCTCGCGCACCGCAGCCACGGCCGGCTCGACTGGGACGCGCTCGCGGCGCCGGCGATCGAGCTCGCCGAGCAGGGCTTTCCGGTTTCCTCGCGCTTGCACGCGCTCCTCGAGTGGGACCGGTGGCTCGCCCGCGACGCCTACGCCGCGCGCTATTTCTACGGCGAGGCCGGTCGGCCGAAGCCGGTTGGCGCGATGCTGCGCAACCCCGAGTACGCAGCCGTCCTGCGCGCAGTTGCCGCGCAGGGGGCGCGTGCGTTCTACCGCGGCCCGATTGCCGCCGACGTGGTCAGCGCGGTGCGGGCCGGCGGAGGCGATCTGGCGCTCGACGACTTCGCCGCCTATCGCGCACGGGAACGCTCGCCGGTGTGCGGCCCGTTCCGCGCCTACCGCGTGTGCGGCATGGGGCCGCCGTCGAGCGGCGGGATCGCCGTGCTGCAGATCCTCGGCATCCTCGAGCGACTGCCGCAGACCGATTTCACGCGCGACCCGGCGCAGGCGGTGCACTTCTTCGCCGAGGCCGCGCGTCTCGCGTACGCCGATCGCGACCGCTACGTGGCCGACCCCGATTTCGTCGACGTCCCGGTCGCGGGACTCCTCGCGCCCGATTACCTCGCGACGCGCGCACGCCTGGTCACCGCGGACAGGTCGCTGGTGCGCGCCGAGCCGGGGCGGCCCGCAGGTGCTCGCGCGCGCGCCGACGGCGTGGAGGCGGACCTGCCCGCGACGACCCACTTCTCCATCGTCGATGCGGCGGGCGACGCGGTGGCGGTGACCTCCAGCATCGAGTTCGCCTTCGGGAACCACCGCTTCGCGCGCGGTTTCCTGCTCAACAACGAGCTCACCGACTTCTCGTTCGTCGCCGAGGAGAACGGGCGGCCGGTCGCCAACCGCGTCGCGGGCGGCAAGCGCCCGCGCAGCTCGATGTCGCCAACGCTGGTCTTCGACGCCGACGGTCGCCTCGTGCTGGTCGTCGGCTCGCCCGGCGGCCACGCGATCATCCACTACGTGGCGCGCGTGATCGTGGCGGTGCTCGACTGGGGCATGCCGCTCCAGGCGGCCCTGGACGCGCCGCACTTCGGGAGCCGCAATGGCCCGACCGAGCTCGAGGCGGGAACGCCGGTGGCAGCGCTGCGGCCTCGGCTCGAGGCCCTCGGGCACCCGGTGCGCGTCGTGCCGATGACGAGCGGCGTCCACGCGGTCCAGCGCGTCGGCGGCGCCTGGATCGGTGCTGCGGATCCGCGCCGCGATGGCGCGGCGCGCGGCGACTAGCGCTTCGATCGGGACGCGGCAGGCGGCGCCGCAGGCGCTACGCCTCGATCGCCGACTGCACCGCGGCGAGCACCCTGCGCGCAACGTGCGGGTCGAGGCAGTCGAACGTCTGCAGGCCCGCCCAGGCGCGCAGCCACGTCAGCTGCCGCTTCGCGAGCTGGCGGGTGGCGAAGATCCCGCGGTCGCGGAGCTCGGCGCGCCCGTACTCGCCCTCGAGGTGCTGCCACGCCTGGCGATAGCCGACGCAGCGCATCGAGGGCAACCCCGGATTCAGGTCGTAGCGCGCGCGGAGCTCGGCCAGCTCCTCGACCAGGCCCGCTGCGAGCATCGCGTCGAACCGTTCGGCGATGCGCCGGTGCAGCGCGCCGCGATCGGACGGGAGGAGCGCGAGCGGGTGCAGCGCGAACGGCAGCTCGCGCGCGCGATCGCCGAGCTGGCGCGACAGCGGCGTCCCGGTCACACGGAACACCTCCAGGGCGCGCTGGATGCGCTGCGCGTCCCCCGGCTCGAGCCGCGCCGCACTCGCGGGATCCACGCGCGCGAGCTCCGCGTGCAACGCCGGCCAGCCGCGAACGCGCGCTTCGGCGTCGATCTCGGCGCGCATTGCGGGGTCGGCGGCCGGCAGTTCGGACAGGCCGTCGCGCAGCGCCTTGAAGTAGAGCATCGTGCCGCCGACGAGCAGCGGGATGCGCCCGCGCGCGGCGATCTCCCCGGCGAGCCGCACGGCGTCGGCGCGGAACCGCGCCGCGGAGTACGCCTCGGTCGGATCGAGGATGTCGATCAGGTGATGGGGTGCCGAGCGCCGCTCGTCGGGCCCGGGCTTCGCGGTGCCCACGTCCATGCCGCGGTACACCTGCGCCGAGTCCACGCTCACGATCTCGACCGGCAGGCGTGCCGCGATCGCCAGGGCGGCGGCCGACTTGCCGCTCGCGGTCGGGCCCATCAGCAGGATGGCGGTCGGGCCCATCGGGAGGCGCGAGCGGGCTTCAGCGGCCGC
>CAZIXQ010000013.1:0-13128 GCA_964543155.1 uncultured Enterobacteriaceae bacterium | reverse complement strand
AGCCTGTCGAGGTCGGCGAGCGTGAGCTGGTACCAGGTCGGCCGGCCGTGGTTGCACTGTCCGGCGCGCTCGGTCTCCTCCATGCGCCGCAGGAGCGCGTTCATCTCCGCGACGCTCAACGCCCGGTTGGCGCGCACCGCGCCGTGGCAGGCCATCGTTGCGAGGAGCTCGTCGCGCCGCTCGGCGAGCATGCGGCTCGCGCCGAACTCCCGCAGGTCGCGCAGCAGCGCGCGCGCGACAGCGGCGACGTCGCCCGCCGCGACCGCGGCGGGGACGCCACGCACGACCACCGCGGTCGGCGAGAGCGCCCCGATCTCGAAGCCGAGCGCGCGCAGCGCGTCCGCATGCTCCGCCACCGATGCAGCGTCGAGCGCGTCGGCTTCGAAGGTGACCGGGATCAGGAGTTGCTGCGTGCCGGGCACGTGGGCGTCGAGCGCGCGCTTGAGCTGCTCGTACACGATCCGCTCGTGCGCGGCGTGCATGTCCACGAGCACGAGCCCCTGGCGGTTCTGGGCGAGGATGTAGACGCCGTGCAGCTGCGCGAGCGCGAACCCGAGCGGCTGCTCCATCTCGGCTGCGTCCGCTGCCGGCGACTCGGGCGCGCGCGCCACGGCGAGCCCGCGCGCTTCCCCTTCCAGCAGTGCGGCGTAGGCGGCAACCGGTTGCGCGACCCCGAGCGCGCCCTGGAACGACGGCGCTCGCGGCACGAATCGCTCGCCGACCGGCTCGGCGGTCGCACGCGGCGCGGGCGCCGCGGCCGCGGTGAGCGCGAGCGCGCGCTGTGCCGCGTGAAAGACGAACTGATGAACCGCGCGCGAGTCGCGAAAGCGCACCTCGGTCTTTGCCGGGTGCACGTTCACGTCGACCGCGCCGGGGTCGATCTCGACGAACACGACGTAGGCCGCATGCCGGTCGCCGTGCAGCACGTCGCTGTAGGCCTCGCGCAGCGCGTGCGCGACCACCTTGTCGCGGACGAAACGCCCGTTGACGAACACGTACTGCGCATCCCGCGTCCCGCGCGCCTGCGCGGGGTCGCCGAGCATGCCGGTCACGCGCAGCCCCGGCACCGCCGCGTCGAGCCGCCGCGCCGACCGAGCGAACTCGGCCCCGAGCAGCGCCGCGATGCGCGCCGGGGCCGTGGTCGCGGGCAGGTGGTTGCTCACGCGACCGTTGTGCCGCAGCGTGAACGCGACCTCGGGGTGGGCGAGCGCCGCACGCGCGAACGCTTCGGCGCAGTGGGCGAACTCGGTGCCCTCGGTCCTGAGGAACTTGCGGCGCGCAGGCGTGTTGAAGTAGAGATCCAGGACCTCCACAGTCGAGCCGGCGGCGTGCGCGGCCGGCTCGACCGCGCCCGGCGGCCCCCCTTCGGCGGCAATCCGCCATGCGTGCTCGGCGCCCGCCGTGCGCGACGTGACGGTCACGCGGGCCACCGAAGCGATGCTCGCAAGCGCCTCGCCGCGGAAGCCGAGCGTGGCGACGCGCTCGAGGTCGGCGAGGGATTCGATCTTGCTGGTCGCGTGCCGCGCGAGCGCGAGCGCCAGATCCTCGCGCGGTACGCCGCCGCCGTCGTCGGTGACGCGGATGCGCTTCGCGCCGCCCGCGTCGAGCGCGAGGGTGATCGTGCGCGCGCCGGCATCCAGGCTGTTCTCGAGCAGCTCCTTCACCACCGATGCGGGGCGCTCGACGACCTCGCCGGCCGCGATCTGGCTGACGAGGGTGTCGGGAAGGAGGCGGATCGCCACGCTAGGCGACCTCGACGACGGTGCCGCCGGTGAGCCGCAGGAGCGCGTCGGGCGTGAGGCGAAAGACGGTGTGGGGGTGACCCGCCGCCGCCCAGATCTGCGCGTGACGGAAGAGGTCGCGGTCGATCAGCGTGCGCACCGGCGCAGGGTGGCCGACGGGCGCAACCCCGCCGATCACGAAACCGGTCGCGGCGCGCACGAATGCAGGGTCCGCCCTGCCGACCGGTTCGCCGACGATTGCCGCGGCACGCGCGGTGTCGACGCGATTCGCGCCGCTCGTCAGGACGAGCAGCGGCGCACCCGAGGTCTCGCCGCGGAAGACGAGCGAGTTCGCGATCTGGGCGACGTCGCAGCCGATCGCCTCTGCGGCCGCGCGCGCGGTGCGCGCCGCCTCGGGAAGCGCCACGATCGATCCCTCGACGCCGGCGGCGGCAAGGACGGCGCGCACGCGCCGGACGGCGGGATGGTTCGCGACGGAGTCTTCGGGCACGGCGGACGACGCGGGCGAAAGGCAGGCCGGAGTCTAGCAGGCGCCCGGTAGAATGCCGGACCTCCGCACCGCCCTCCGACATCGCCGATGGAACTCTTGGCTTTCCTCTGGGACCTCGTCGTCCACCTCGACCGGCACCTGGGGGCGCTGCTCCAGCAGTACGGGCCGTGGATCTATGCGCTGCTCTTCCTGATCGTGTTCTGCGAGACCGGCCTCATCGTGACCCCGTTCCTGCCGGGCGATTCGCTGCTCTTCGTCGCCGGCGCGCTCTGGGCGGCGGCCGGAATGGATGCGCGCCTGCTCGCGGCGACGCTGATCGTCGCCGCGCTCTGCGGCGACAACGTCAATTACTGGGTGGGCCGGCACATCGGTCCGAAGGTGTTCAGCCGGGAAGGCTCGCGGTTCTTCAACCGCAAGGCGCTGGACCGCACGCACGCCTTCTACGAGCGCTTCGGCGGGCGCACGGTGATCATCGCGCGCTTCGTGCCGCTCGTGCGCACCTTCGCGCCGTTCGTGGCCGGCGTGGGCACGATGCCCTACCTGCGCTTTCTCGCCTTCAGCGTGGCCGGCGCGCTGCTGTGGGTGATCTCGCTCGTGACGGCGGGCTACTACTTCGGCAACGTGCCGATCGTGAAGGAGAACCTGGCAATCATGATCCTCGTGATCGTCGCGCTCTCGGTGGCGCCGATCGTGATCGAGTTCGTGCGCCTGCAGCTGCGTGCCGCGAAAGCGGGCTAGATTCCCCGGGGGGCCGGCAGCGGAGAGGGTTCGCCCGCCGCCAGCGTCGGCCGGGCGGGCGGGGGGTACTTGGCGAGGTGGCGCTTGATGCCGGCGAGGAGGGCGCGCGCCAGCTTGTCCTGGTAGCGGTTGTCCGCGAGGCGCTTCTCTTCCTCGGGGTTCGAGATGAAGGCCGTCTCGACCAGGATCGACGGGATGTCGGGCGCTTTCAGCACCGCGAATCCCGCCTGCTCGACGTGCGGCTTGTGGAGCGAGTTGATGCCGCCCAGCTCGCCGAGCACGGCGCGGCCGAGCCGCAGGCTGTCGTTGATCGTCGCGGTCTGCGACAGGTCGAGCAGCGTCTGGGCGAGGTGGCGGTCCTTGCCGTCCAGGTTCACCCCGCCGATCAGGTCCGCGTCGTTCTCCCGCTTCGCGAGCCAGCGCGCCGCGGCGCTCGTGGCCCCGCGTTCCGAAAGCGCGAACACCGACGAGCCGCGCGCGTGCGGCAGCATGAACGCGTCCGCATGCACCGAGACGAAGAGATCGGCGCGGACACGGCGCGCCTTGTCGACGCGCGCCGCGAGCGGAACGTAGAAATCGCCGTCGCGCGTGAGCACCGCCCGCATGTTCGGCTCGGCGTCGATCAGCGCCTTGAGCTTGCGCGCGATCGCCAGCGTGACCGACTTCTCGTAGGTGCCGCCGCGCCCTCGCGCGCCGGGGTCCTCGCCGCCGTGCCCGGCGTCGACGACGATGGTGAAGAAGCGGTTCACCCCCGGCTTCGCCGGCCCGCCCTTGCGCTCGGCCTCGCCGCGCGGTGCGGGCGTCCCGGCGCGCGGGGCGGGTTGCGCTGCGGCGGCCGCCTTCTCCTCGTCGAGCTGCTTCATGAGGGTCGCCAGCGGATCGGGGGGCACCGTCGGGTACACGTCGAGGACGAGACGGTGGCCGTACTCCCCGATCGGCTTGAGCAGGAACGCCTGCGGGCTCACCTCGCCCCGCAGGTCGATCACCAAGCGCACCGTCCCGGGCTTCGGGCGCCCGACGCGCAGGTTGGCGACGTATGGATCGTCGGGCCGCACCTTCGCGGCGACCTGCTCCGCGAGCGAGTCGTAATCCGCATTCTCGATATCCACGACCAGGCGCTCGGGCGCCTTGACCGCGGAGATCTGATAGCGGAGCTCGTTCGTGGTCTCGAGCGTGACGCGCGTGTAATCCTTGGACGGCCAGACGCGCACCGCACGGATCGTCTCCTCCGCACACACCGATGTCGCGACAAGGACGGCGGCGGCGGCCGCCAGGCGCATCACCCGGTGACGAGCGCGCTCAAGCACGCGCGACCCCGCGCCGTTTCGGCGTCGATCGTCGCGTCGCGACCACCGCCCGGCGGGATGAGGAGGCGAACACGGACGTCGGGCGCCGGCAGCAGCGCTGCCGCCCGCTCGGGCCATTCGACGAGGCAGATCGAGCGCTCGTTGAAGCACTCGCCGAAGCCCGCGTCACGCCACTCGCCGGGGTCATTGAATCTAAATAAATCAAAATGGTACAAGGTTAACCTAGAATCTTCGTAAGGTTCAACCAGCGTATAGGTCGGACTCTTCACCCGGCCGGGAAATCCTGCCGCCCGGATGAGCCCGCGGGCAAGGGTGGTCTTGCCACTCCCCAGATCGCCGCACAGGTGGACCGACATGCCCGGCACGAGGACGGCGGCCAGCCGGGCGCCGAGCGCGCGCGTCGCCGCCTCGTCGGGAAGGTGCACGTGCAGCGGCGCTACCATGCGGTCGATGGTACAGGCCACCGCGCTGCGCGATCTCCACGCGCTCGCCGCCGCGATCAAAGCGTGGGGGCGCGACCTGGGCTTCCAGGCGATCGGGATTGCGGACGCGGACCTCGCGAGCGCCGAACCCGGCCTCGCCGCCTGGCTCGAGCAGGGCTTCCACGGTGAGATGGCGTACATGGCCCGCCACGGCTCGAGGCGGGCGCGTCCGGGCGAGCTCGTTCCGGGGACCGTGCGGGTCATCAGCGCCCGGATGGATTACCAGCCGGGGGGCGCCGATTCCGACGCGGTGCTCGCCGACGGCGCGAGAGCGTTCATCTCGCGCTACGCGCTGGGCCGCGACTATCACAAGGTTCTCCGCGGCCGGCTCCAGGCGCTCGCCGACCGCATCGGCGCCGAGGTCGGCGCGTTCGGCTATCGCGTGTTCGTCGACTCGGCGCCGGTGCTCGAGGTCGAGCTCGCGGCGCGCGCCGGGCTCGGCTGGCGGGGAAAGCACACACTGCTCCTCGCCCGCGAGGCCGGCTCGTACTTCTTTCTCGGCGAGCTCTACACCGACCTGCCGCTGCCGGTCGACGGGCCGGTGGGCGAGCACTGCGGCACGTGCGACCGGTGCATCGCGGCCTGCCCCACGCGGGCGATCGTCGCGCCCTACCGGCTCGACGCGCGGCGCTGCATTTCGTATCTCACCATCGAGCTGAAGGGCGCGATCCCGGCCGAGCTGCGGCCCCTGATCGGGAACCGCGTGTACGGCTGCGACGATTGTCAGCTCGCCTGCCCGTGGAACAAGTACGCCCAGGTGGCGCGCGAACCGGACTTCCGCGTCCGCAACGGCCTGGACGACGTCGAGCTGGTCGAGCTCTTCGCGTGGACCGAGTCGCAGTTCCGGGACCGCCTGGCCGGCAGCGCGATCTTCCGCATCGGCTACGAGCGCTGGTCGCGCAATCTCGCCGTCGGCCTCGGCAACGCCCCGACCTCCGGGCGCGTCGTCGCCTCGCTCCGCGCCCGCGCGGAAGATCCGTCCGCGCTCGTGCGCAGCCACGTGGCGTGGGCGCTCGCTCGGCACGGCCCGTCCGCGTGAGCATCATCCTCTCGGATCGGGCACGAACCGGCCGCCCGGGAAGGGGTTCGGGACGCCGACCGGCGTCGGGCCCGGGATGATCCCGCGCGCGACGAGGTTCGCGTGCGTGTCGTAGTGGATCGTCAGCGTCTGGGCCGGATGGGAGGACGCCCGTCGGAAGGTCGTGTGCACGACCTCCGAACGCTCGCGCTCGCCGTGGCCGGTGCCGATCTTCGCCTCCCGCTCGACGCGCGCGCGCGCCGGTTCCGGCGCGCGTGCGCCTTCTGACGCGTTCGCGGCGGGGGCCCCGGCCGCATCGGCCTGCGCGAGGCGCTCGGCCGCGTCTGCCTCGCGCCGGGAAAGCGGTGCGATCGGCTGGGGCGCCGGCCGCGGCCGCTGCCACTCGCGGAAGGCGGCGACGCCGATTACGCCGACGTGGTGCGGCCGGCCGGTGCGGGCCGCGTAGCTGTCCGGGAGGTGCGTGAAGTAGAACGCCGCCACCTCGTTCATGCTCTTCCGCCAGCCGTTGATCTCGAACGACTGTCCGGGTGCGAGCACGTAGCCGTTCTGGTCGGGGCTCGCGGTCTCGCCGGAGACGACGTTGACGCCGTCGACCGAAACGACGGTCATGACGCGCTCGCCCGTCCGGTTGGCGACGTACACCGCGTAGCGCTCGCCCGGGGTGCCGGGCACGTACAGCCGGCCGGCGTGGCTGTATACCGGGATGCGCTGGCCGGTGGCGCGGCTGATCACGGCGACGTCGACGAGCGCGGTGGCGGCGGCCGGGGCGGCCGCAAGGATCGCGGCGGCCGCTGCAATGGCGGCGGTGATGCGTTGCATCGGAGGCTCCTCTCGCGTGGATGGCGACGCCCGGTGAAACGGCGGCGCGGGGCGCAAGGGGTTAGCGCGGCGTGACGGAGGTCACGCTTACTGGAGCAGGTCGGCGGGCAGCTTGAAGTCGGGGTAACGCTTGCGGAACTCGGCGAGCTCGCGGGCAAAGTCGTCGTCGCGGCGCTGCGCCTTGAGGCGCCGCAGGTCCTCGACCCATTCCTCGGGCGTGCGCACCTTCTGCTCGGCGATCGGGGTCTGGCGCTCCATCCTTTCGGGCCGGTCGGCAAGAGCGCGGTCGCGCGCAGCGGCCCCCGCGGCCTCGCGCGCGGGCAGCGGCGCGAGCTTGGCCGCCGGGGCGGGGGCAGGGGCGGCCGGGACCGCGGATGGTGGCGCGGCTGCCGGCGCGGCCGGCTCCGGCGCTGGTGAAGCGAGGCGTGCCTCGCCGACCGATTGGCGCTGATCGCGTTCCACCGAAAAGGCACGTGAAGGCGCAGGCGCTTCGCTCGCCGATGGGCGGGCGGCTTCGGGGGCGGGGCTGGACCGCTCGGCTGCCGTGGGACGCTGGCTGAGCGTTCGCGCATCGAGCTTGTTCTGCGCCGCCTCGATTTCCGCGCGCCGTCGTGCGACCGCCTCGTCGAGGCGCCGTGCGGTGGCGGAATCGGGGCGTGGTGCGTTCTCCGGCTTCGGGGAGACCGAGGGCGCTGCGGCGGGCGCGGGGCTCTGGATCTTCTCGGCTTGGGCCACGACGGCGGCGGTTGGCGCGCCGGCGGGGACGCCATCCGTCCGCGTGAGCTGGACCTCCTCTCGCTCCATCATGTAGGCGAGCGTGACGGCCACGACCACCGTCGCGGCGATCGACACCGGCACCCGCCACCGCGCGATCCACGAGCGCCGCGCGTCTGCCCGTGCACGCGTCTCGAGCGACTGCGGGCCGGCCGCCGCGGCGCGGTGCGCGGCGGCGCGGATCCGGTCGTCGACCTCCGCCCGCGGCGCATCGGTCGCCGCGTCGCGATACGCGGCATCGATGCGGGGATCGCGCGGTTCGGGCTCGGTCATCGGGGTTCCGGTTCGACCTGCGTGCGCAGGGTCGCGCGCAGCTTCGCGAGGGCGTAGCGCAGGCGGCTCTTGGCCGTCTCGCGCGTGACGCCGGTCACCTGCGCGATCTCCTCGACGCTCAGCTCGCCCTCCTGCTGGAGCACGAAGGCCTCGCGCTGTGCCGCCGGCAGCGCGTCGAGGGCGGCGAGCAGCTGCTGCGCGTCCTGCTTGCGCGCGATCACGTCCTCGGGCCGCGGATCGGGCGCGGGCACGTCGTCGAGCGGATCGTCCTCGGGGTCGTCCGCGGTCGCGAAGCTCACGCGCCCGGCGGCGCGGAAGTGGTCCATGAGGCGATTGTGGGCGATCGTGTAGAGCCAGGTGGTGAACCTCGCCTGGGGCTGGTAGCGGCCGCGCGCGTCGATCAGCTTCATCCACACGTCCTGGTACAGCTCCTCGGCGAGCGCGGCGTTGCCGGTGTGCCGGCGCAGATAGCGGAACACGCCGCCGCGATGGCGCGCATAGAGCACGTCGAAGGCGCCCGCGTCGCCAGCGCCGTAGGCGCTCATCAGCTCCTCGTCGGGGCGGTCGCTTCCCATCGGGCCGCAGTCTAGGGGAACGATGCCGAAGGGGCCACAGCCCCTTCGGCGCAGCCCCAATTCCAGAGCGAGCCCTCGCCTGTGCGAGGTCTCGCCACGATCGATGCGCGCGCCGGGCGTGGGAAAGCGCACGCCGGGGTGCAGGGAGAACGGCCGCGCGGGCGGTTTGGGGCTAAACTTTTCGACGGAACGTCGACATGCGCCTACACCAGCTCAAGATCGAGTTCGTGCCCGAGCACGACCGGCTGATGATGCGGATCTCCACCGACAACGGTGCGGAGGTGTCGCTCTGGCTGACTCGACGCTGCGTGAAGCGGCTGTGGCCGCTGCTGATGGAGATGGCCCAGGCGACCCCCGCGATCGCGACCCAGCCGAATCCGGAGGCGCGCAAGGCCCTGCTCGGCTTCCAGCACGAGAAGGCGGTGCGCCAGGCCGACTTCTCGAAGCCGTACGAGGAGGCGCCGCGGGAGCGCCCGCTCGGGTCGAACCCGCTGCTGGTGACGCGCATCCAGCCGCGGCGCGACCAGCAGGGGCGCCATGTGCTCGGCCTGCTGCCGACGGTCGGGCAGGGCGTGCACATCACCCTCGACGAGAACCTGCTGCACGGCCTGGTGAAGCTCATCCAGAACGCGGTCACGCGCGCCGAGTGGGACCTCGAGCTGAAGGTCCCGGTGGGCATGGTGCCGGTCGTGCCGGAAGAGGGCGGGCGCCCGACGATCAACTGACGACGCGAAGCCTCGTCATTGCGGCGCAGGCCGGGACCCGGGCGCGCTACCCGATCGCTTCGAGCTTCTCCTGCAGCGTCAGCCACTCCGCCTCGGCCTTCTCCAGCGCCTGCGCAATCTTGCCCTGCGCGCGCAAGGTGGCGGCCACCTCGTCCTGATCGCCGCGAGCGTAGAAGTCCTCTGCCGCGAGCTTCGCCTCGACCGCCCCCTTCTCGCGCTCGAGCCGCGCGATCTCGGTTTCGAGCGCGCGCAGCCGGGTCTCGAGCGGCTTGCGCGCCCGCGCGAGTCCCTGACGCGCCTCGGCCTCCGCGCGCTTCTGCTCGCGCCGCTGCGCGCCCGTCTCGGAGCGCGGCTTGTCGACCGAGCGCCGCCCTTCCAGCCAGGCACGGTAGTCCTCGAGGTCACCGTCGAACGGCGCAAGCCGCCCGCCTGCGACGAGCATCAACGAGTCGGTGGCGGTCCGCAGCAGGTGCCGGTCGTGCGACACGAGCACCATCGCGCCCTCGAACTCCTGCAGCGCGAGCGCGAGCGCCTCGCGCATGTCGAGGTCGAGGTGGTTGGTCGGCTCGTCGAGGAGCAGCAGGTTCGGCTGCTCCCACACGATCAGCGCGAGGGCGAGGCGTGCCTTCTCGCCTCCGGAGAAATCGGCGACGCGCGCGAGCGCCATGTCGCCGGAGAAATCGAATCCGCCGAGGAAGTCCCGCAGCACCTGCTCCCGCGCCCGCGGGTCCACGCGCGTGAAGTGCTGCAGCGGCGACTCGTCGGGCCGCAGGATCTCGAGCGTGTGCTGCGCGAAGTACCCGACGCGCAGGTTCTTCCCTTCCCGCCGCTCGCCAGCGAGCGGCGGGAGCCGCCCCGCGAGCAGTTTCACGAGCGTCGTCTTGCCCGCGCCATTGCGCCCGAGCAGGCCGATCCGCGCGCCGGCCTGGATGGTGAGCTTCACGTCCCGGAGCACCGGCGTCCCGTCGTAGCCGACCGCCGCGTCGTCGAGCACCAGCACGGGGTCGGGGCTGCCCGGGAACTCCCGGAAGTGGAAGGCGAACGGCGAGTCCACGTGCGCCGGCGCGATCAACTCCATGCGCTCGAGGGCCTTGATCCGGCTCTGCGCCTGGCGCGCCTTGGTCGCCTTCGCGCGAAAGCGCTCGACGAAGCGCTCGAGCCGCGCGACCTCGCGCTGCTGGCGCGCGTACATCGCCTGCTCGTTGGCGAGCTGCGCGGCACGCTGGGCCTCGAACGCCGAGTAGTTCCCGCTGTACCTGCGCAGCCGCTTGCCGTCGATGTGCAGGATCGCCGTCGCCACCGCGTCGAGAAACTCGCGATCGTGCGAGACGACGATCAGCGTCCCGCGGTAGCCCGCGAGCCAGCCCTCCAGCCACACCACCGCGTCGAGGTCGAGATGGTTCGTCGGCTCGTCGAGAAGCAGCAGGTCCGAGCGGCACATCAGCGTGCGCGCCAGATTGAGGCGCATGCGCCAGCCGCCGGAGAACGCGCCGACGCGTTGCGCGAGCTCGTCCTGCCCGAACCCCAGCCCGTCGAGCAGCGCCGCGGCCCGCGCGCGCGCCGCATAACCCTCGATGTGGGCGTAGGCCTCGTGCGCGTGGGCGAGGGCCACGCCGTCGCCCGCGGCCTCGGTCGCCGCGATCTCGGCCTCGATCCGGCGCAACTCGGCGTCGCCGTCGAGGACGAACTCGATCGCGGGCCGGTCGAGGCCGAATGCCTCCTGCGCTACGTGCGCGACCACCCAGCTGGGCGGGCGCTCCACGTCGCCCGCGTCGGCGTGCAGCGCGTCGAGGAGGAGCGCGAAGAGGCTCGACTTCCCGCTGCCGTTCGGCCCCACCAGGCCGACGCGCTCGCCGGGGTGAATGGCGGCGTCGACCCCGTCGAGCAGCAGCTTGGCGCCGCGCCGGAGCGTCACTTTGCGGAGCGTGATCACGGGGCCGGGATGGTAGCGGAGGGCGTCGCGGGGCGTCTGCTATAATTTTGGGCACTTTGCATCCCGCACCAGTCGCCGCCAACCCGTCCGATCCGTCCGCCGTCCCGCGCACGCGCGCCGCGCGCCGCACTGGCCGGCACGCTCCCCGGAGCTTCGCTGTTTGACCACTTTCGCTGATCTGGGCCTCCGGCCCGAGCTGCTGCAGGCCGTCGCCGAGCAGGGCTACACCATCCCGACCCCGATCCAGGTCCAGGCCATCCCACACGTGCTCGCCGGCCGCGACGTGATGGGCGGCGCGCAGACCGGGACCGGCAAGACCGCGGGGTTCACGCTTCCGCTCCTGCAGCGCCTCGCGCACCACGCGAACACGAGTCCCTCGCCGGCGCGCCATGCGGTGCGCGCGCTCATCCTGACCCCGACGCGCGAGCTCGCCGCACAGGTCGAGGAGAGCGTAAAGGCCTACGGCAAGCACATTCCCCTGCGCAGCGTGCAGATCTTCGGCGGCGTGCCGATGGAGCCGCAGACCGAGGCGCTGCGCCGCGGCGTCGAGATCCTCGTCGCCACCCCCGGGCGGCTGCTCGACCACGTGCAGCAGCGCACGCTCAACCTCCAGCAGGTCGAGATCTTCGTCCTCGACGAGGCGGACCGCATGCTCGACATGGGGTTCATCCCCGACGTGCGGCGCATCCTCTCGCTGCTGCCCAACCGCCAGCAGAGCCTGCTCTTCTCGGCCACCCTCACCGACGAGATCCGCCGGCTCGCCGACTCGTTCCTGCGCAACCCGGTGGTCGTCCAGGTGGCGCCGAAGCTCGCGACCGCCGAGCTGGTCACCCACGTCGCCCACCCCGTCCCGCGCGAGAAGAAGCGCGAGCTGCTCGTGCACCTCATCAAGTCGCGCGGCATGAAGCAGGTGCTGGTCTTCGTGGCGACGCGCATCGGCGCGAACCGCCTCGCCTATCAGCTCAACCGGGAAGGCGTGCACGCCACCGCGATCCACGGCGACCGCTCGCAGGCCGAGCGCCTGCAGGCGCTCGACGACTTCAAGGCCGGCAAGGTCGGCGTCATGGTCGCGACCGATGTCGCCGCGCGCGGGCTCGACATCGAGAGCCTGCCCTTCGTCGTGAACTTCGAGTTGCCCAACTCGCCCGAGGACTACGTGCACCGGATCGGTCGCACGGGACGCGCCGGCGCGGCCGGAACCGCGCTCTCGCTCGTCTGCGGCGAGGAGGCCGAGAAGCTCGCGGAGATCGAGAAGACGATCCGCCTGCGCATCCCCCGCGAGACCGTTCCCGGTTTCGGGCCGCACGGCACCGAGGCGCCGATCATGGAGCCGCCGCGCCGGGAGCGGCGCCGTTCGGCGGACGAGGACCGGCTGACGGGGCAGCGCCGGCGCGAGCCCGCGCGCGCGCCTGCGCCCGCGGACCCGATCTTCTCGCGGCCCTACGAGCCCGGCATGGCGGCCCCCGCGAAGCCGGCCGCGGGCGAGCGCGCGCCGCAGAAGCGCGCGCCGCAGGTCGCGGCGCTGCTCGGCGGACTCAAGAAGGCGAGCTGATTGCCGCGATCCGGCAGTTGAACGGGGCGTTCCTTCCCGCCCTAGACGCAGCGCCCGCCGTCCACTTCGAGACACACCCCGGTGATGAACTCGGCGTCGTCCGAGGCGAGGTAGAGGCACGCGTTCGCGACGTCGCGCGGCGTCGACGGGCGGCCGAGCGGGATCGTCGAGACGAACTTCGCCTGCAACTCTGGCGTGAGCGCGCCGCCGGCGAAGTCCGCGGAGAGCCCCGTCTGCGGGCTGAACACCGGGTTCACCACGTTCACCCGGATCTTCTGCGGGCCCATCTCGGCGGCGAGCGAGCGGCTGAAAGTGATCACCGCGCCCTTGGAGCTGTTGTAGACGGTGAGCCCGGGGCGCGGGCGGATTCCGGCGGTGGAGGCGATGTTGACGAAGCAGCCGCCGGCGCCTTGCCTCTGGAACACCGGAATGACGTGCCGCGAAGAGAGGAAGATCGAGCGCACGTTGACGGCGTAGACCTTCTCGTACTCTTCCTCGGTGACTTCCAGGAACGGCTTGTTCCGGTGCGTCCAGCCGGCGTTGTTGACCACGACGTCGATCCGCCCGAACGCGTCCAGCGTCGCCTTCACCATCGCCGCCCAGTCCGCGGACAGCGCCACGTCGGCCTTCACGAACGCCGCCGTGCCCCCCGCCTTCCGGAGCGCCGTCGCGACCCGCT
>CAZIXQ010000012.1:0-31482 GCA_964543155.1 uncultured Enterobacteriaceae bacterium | reverse complement strand
GTGCTGATGGGCATGGGCGAGCCGCTGCTCAACCTCGACAACGTGCTGCCCGCGCTGCGCCTGATGCTCGACGACAACGGCTACGGCCTGTCGCGGCGGCGCGTGACCGTGTCCACGGTCGGGATCGTGCCGATGATGGACCGGCTGCGCGAGGAGTGCCCGGTCGCGCTCGCGGTGAGCCTGCACGCGCCGGACGACGCCCTGCGCAGCCGGCTCGTGCCGATCAACGAGAAGTATCCGCTCGCGACGCTCTTCGCCGCGTGCCGGCGCTACCTCGAGCGCGCGCCGCGCGACTTCGTGACCTTCGAGTACGTCATGCTCGACGGGGTGAATGATGCCGACACGCACGCGCGCGAGCTCGCGCGGCGGCTCGAAGAGGTGCCGTGCAAGGTGAACCTGATCCCGTTCAACCCGTTCCCCGACGCCGGATTCGCGCGCTCGCCGCGGGAGTCGGTGCGGCGCTTCGCCGACATCCTGAACACCGCGGGGATCGTGACCACGACGCGCAAGACGCGCGGCGACGACATCGATGCGGCCTGCGGTCAGCTCGCCGGCCGGGTGCACGATCGCACGCGCCGCGCGCAGCGCGTCGCGGGAGCGGCGGCATGATCCCCCGCCTCGGCAGTCGCGAGTGGATCGTGGTGCTGGCCGCCGCACTCGTGGCCGGCTGCGCGACGACCGATCAGAGCGCGCCGCAGCCGGGTTCCGACCGCGGCGTGCAGGCGCCCGACCCGGACACGGGGATCGTGGGCGAGGTGCGCGACGCCCGCACCCGTGCGAAGGCGCACACCGACCTCGCCGGCGCCTACTACGAGCTCGGCAATCTCGGCGTCGCCCTCGAGGAGGCGCGCATCGCGCTCCAGGCCGACGCGAACTACTACCAGGCCTACAACGTGCTCGGCCTCGTGAACCTCGAGCTGAAGGACACGGCCGCCGCCGAGGCGAATTTCCGGCGCGGCCTGCAGCTCGCACCCCAGGATCCCGACCTCAATCACAATTACGGCTGGTTCCTCTGCCAGACCGGGCGCGAGGAGCAGTCGATCCAGTGGTTCCTGAACGCGGTGCGCAACCCGCTCTACCCGACCCCGGCGAAGTCCTTCGCCGCGGCGGGGCGCTGCCTCGTGAAGCGCAACCCGACGGAGGCGGTAACGTACTTCGACCGCGCGTTGCGCCTGGACCCGAACAGCTTCCAGGCGATGCTGCCTTACGCCGAGCTCCTCTATCGGCGCGGTCAGCTGCAGGAGGCGAAGTCGCTGGTCGTGCGCTTCAATCGCCTGGTGCCGGACGGCACGCCGGAGTCGCTGTGGCTGGGCGTGCGCATCGAGCGCAAGCTCGGCGACCGCCTCGCCGAGGCGAGCCTTGCGAGCCAGCTGCGTCGCCGCTATGCCGGCTCCCCCGAGTACCAGGCGCTCCAGCGCGGCGACTACGACTGAACGGCGCACCCGAATGAGCGACACGTCGATGCCCCAGAACGCCGCGCCGGAGCTGCCGGGGCGCCGGCTCGCCGCGGCGCGCACCGCGCGCGGGCTGACGATCACCGAGATCGCGCTGCGGCTCAAGTTCGCGCCCAGGCAGATCGAGGCGCTCGAATCCGACCGCTATGACGCGCTCGCCGGCCCGGCCTTCGTCCGCGGCATGATCCGCGCCTATGCCAAGCTGGTCGGCGAGGACGCCGACGCGCTGATCGCGGCGCTGCGCGCCTCGCCGTTGACCGTCGCGGGGCCCACCGTGACCGGCCCGCGTGCCATCGGCGTCACGATCCCGCGCCAGCCGGGGCGCGGCTCGATGGTGTACGTCGTGCTGTCGGTTTTCGTCGTGATCGCGGTCGCGGGCGTGCTCGGGGAGTGGCTGCTGCGCCCGGTCGTGCCCGCGAAGTCGGCCGCTACGCGGCTGACGCTGCCGGCCCCGCCGGCGCGCGAGGCGAGCGCGCCAGCACCGGCGACCGCAGAGGCCGGGGCGGCGTCCATCGCGCCGGCGGTCTCGTCCATCGCGCCGGCGGTCTCGTCCGGCCCGTCCGGGCCGGTGGAGACCGTGGTGACGGCCCAGCGCATCGAGCTCGATTTCAACCGCGAGTCCTGGGTCGAGATTCGCGACGCGGAGGGCCGCATCGTGTTCTCCCAGCTCAACCGGCCGGGAACGCGCCGGGAAGTCGAAGGCGTCGGCCCGTTCTCGATCGTGATCGGCAACGCGCACGGCGTGAAGCTGCGCTACAACGATTCCGACGTCGATCTCATGCCGTACACGCGCACCGACGTCGCGCGGCTGACCCTCAAGTAGGGCGGTGGCCGTTCCCGTGCATCGTCGCAGCTCGCGCCAGGTCCGGATCGGCGCGGTCCCGGTCGGCGGGGGCGCGCCGATCGTCGTGCAGTCGATGACCAACACCGACACCGCGGACCCCGAGGCGACTGCGCGGCAGGTATTCGAGCTCGCGCGCGCCGGCTCGGAGCTCGTGCGCGTCACCGTCGACACCGCCCAGGCCGCCGCGGCGGTGCCCGAGATCCGCGCACGCCTGGATGCGCTCGGCTGCGCCGTCCCGCTGGTCGGCGACTTTCATTTCAACGGCCACAAGCTGCTCGCCGAGCACCCCGGGTGCGCCGCCGCGCTGGCGAAGTACCGCATCAACCCGGGCAACGTCGGCAAGGGCGCCAAGCGTGACGAGCAGTTCGCGCAGATGATCGAGATCGCGTGCCGCCACGCCAAGCCGGTGCGCATCGGCGTGAACTGGGGCAGCCTCGACCAGGCGCTGCTCGCGCGCATGATGGACGAGAACGCGGCGCGCGCGGAGCCGCTCGCCGCCGAGGCGGTCATGCGCGAGGCGCTGATCGCCTCGGCGCTCGAGAGCGCGGCGCGCGCCGAGGCGCTCGGCCTGCCCGGCGACCGCATCGTCCTCTCGTGCAAGGTGAGCGGGGTGCAGGACCTGATCGCCGTCTACCGCGAGCTCGCGCGCCGCTGCGACTATCCGCTCCACCTCGGCCTCACCGAGGCGGGGATGGGATCCAAAGGGATCGTCGCGTCCACGGCGGCGATGGCGGTGCTGCTGCAGGAAGGCATCGGGGACACGATTCGCGTCTCGCTCACCCCGGAGCCCGGAGGCGAGCGCACGCGCGAGGTGGTCGTCGCGCAGGAGCTCCTGCAGACCATGGGGCTGCGATCCTTTGCCCCGCTCGTGATCGCGTGCCCGGGCTGCGGCCGCACCACGAGCACCGTGTTCCAGTCGCTCGCCGCGCGCATCCAGGCGTTCCTGCGCGAGCAGATGCCGCTCTGGCGCGAGGCGTACCCGGGCGTGGAGGCGATGCACGTGGCGGTCATGGGCTGCGTCGTGAACGGACCCGGCGAGTCGAAGCAGGCCAACGTCGGCATCAGCCTGCCCGGCACCGGGGAGCGGCCGGTGGCCCCGGTGTACGTGGACGGCGTGAAGACCGTCACGCTGAAGGGCGAGTCGATCGCCGAGGACTTCCAGCGCATCGTCGAGGAGTACGTGCGCGCGACCTACGGGCCGGGCGGCCGCGGCCGGCGCACGGGCGCGGTCGAGGCGAGCGAACCCGAGAGGGCGCTCACCCACTGACGGCGTCGGACGCGCAGATGACCCAGACCATTCAGGCGGTCCGGGGGATGAACGACATCCTGCCGGACGAGGCGACGCTGTGGGAGCGGCTCGAGGAAGTGGTGCGCTCGTGGGCGCACGCCTACGGCTACCGGAACGTGCGCACGCCGCTGCTCGAGCACACCGCGCTCTTTCGCCGCGCCATCGGCGAGGCCACCGACATCGTCGAGAAGGAGATGTACAGCTTCGTCGACGAGCTCAACGGCGAGAGCCTCACGCTCCGGCCCGAGGCCACCGCCTCGACGGTGCGCGCGGCGATCGAGCATTCGCTGCTCCACCACGGGCCGCAGCGGCTCTGGTACATGGGGCCGATGTTCCGGCACGAACGGCCGCAGAAGGGCCGCTACCGCCAGTTTCACCAGATCGGCGCCGAGGCCCTCGGTTTTCCGGGGCCCGACGTGGATGGCGAGCTGATCCTGATGTGCGCGCGCCTGTGGGACGACCTCGGCATCGACGGGCTGCGGCTGCAGCTCAACTCGCTCGGCGCGCCCGACGAGCGCCGCGCGCACCGCGCCGCCCTGGTCGCGCACCTCGAGCGCCACGCGGCCGACCTCGACGCCGACTCGCGCCGCCGGCTCGCGACCAACCCGCTGCGGGTGCTCGACAGCAAGAACCCGGCGATGCGGCCGGTCATCGAAGCCGCGCCAAAACTGCTCGACCATCTCGGCGAAGCCTCGCTCAAGCACTTCGAGGGCCTGCAGGCGATCCTGAAGGCGGCGGGCCTGCCGTTCGCGATCGACCACCACCTCGTGCGGGGCCTCGATTACTACAACCTGACGGTGTTCGAGTGGGTCAGCGACCGCCTCGGCGCCCAGGGCACCGTGTGCGGCGGCGGGCGCTACGACGGGCTCTTCGAGCAGATCGGCGGGAAGCCCGCGCCCGCAATCGGGTTCGCGCTCGGCATCGAGCGCCTCATCGCGCTCGTCCGGGACGCGGGGGGGCCGGTGCCGCCCGTGCCGCAGGACGTCTATCTGGTGCACCAGGGCGAGGCGGCCGACCGGTTCGCCTTCGTGGTCGCGGAGCGGCTGCGCGACCACGGTTTCTCCGTCGCGCACCACTGCGGCGGCGGCAGCTTCAAGGCGCAGATGCGCCGCGCCGACGCGAGCGGCGCACACGTCGCGGTGATCGTCGGCGACGACGAGGCCGCCGCCGGTGAGGCGAGCGTGAAACCGCTGCGCAGCGAGCGCCCGCAGGTGCGGCTTGCGCTCGACGCCCTTGCCGACGGACTTTCCCAACTCCTCTACGCGGACGAAGCCTAGATGGCCGCCTACGACCTCGAAGAACAGGAACAGATCGCCGAACTGAAGGCGTTCTGGAATCGGTACGGCAACCTGATCCTGGTCGCGATCTCGGCGGCGCTGCTCGCCGTCGCGGCCTGGCGCTTCTGGGGCTGGTACCAGGGCTCGCAGTCGGCGCAGGCCGCCGCGGTGTACGCCGAGCTGCAGCGGGCCGCCGGTGCGAACGACGCGAAGAAGGTGCGCGAGCTTTCCGGCACGCTGCTCGAGTCGCACGCGAGCTCGCTCTACGCCGCGCTCGGCGCGCTCATCTCGGCCAAAGCGCACTTCGACTCGGGCGACCTCAAGACCGCGCGCGTGCAGCTGCAGTGGGTGGTCGACAAGGCGCGCGACCCCGAGGTGCAGGCGCTGGGGCGGCTGCGCCTCGCGGCGGTCCTCCTCGACGAGAAGGCCCACGACGAGGCGCTCAAGGTGCTCGCCGCCAAGCCTCCCGCATCGTTCGAGGCGCTGTTCGAGGACGCCCGCGGCGACGTGCTCCACGCGCAGGGCAAGCGCGCCGAGGCGCGCGCGGCGTACCAGGCCGCCCTCTCGAAGCTGGGGGCCGCCGACACCGCCGCACGCGAGCTGATTCAGCTCAAGCTCGATGGCGTCGGCGGCAACTAGGGCGCCGCGCGCGCACGCGCGGGCTGCGGGCCGCGGGCTCGCCGCGTGCCTCGCCGCGGCGGTGCTGGGCGGGTGCGGCTCCTTCAGCCAGTTCAGCCTGAATCCGATCGACTGGTTCAGCCGGTCGGCGCCCCCGCCGCCGGCGCCGCTCGTCCCGATCGCCAACCCGGTCCCGGTGCGCGTCCTCTGGCAGACCGCCGTCGGGAAGGCGGAGCTCGCGACGTTCACGCCGGCGGTCGCCGCCGGC
Organism: uncultured Enterobacteriaceae bacterium; assembly: GCA_964543155.1. Taxonomy (GTDB): domain Bacteria; phylum Pseudomonadota; class Gammaproteobacteria; order Burkholderiales; family SG8-39; genus JAGVSZ01. The sequence continues at coordinate 25,733 of CAZIXQ010000012.1, read as the reverse complement.
AGCGTCTTCGCAGCCGGCGCGGACGGGACGGTGGTGCGGCTCGACGCGACGACCGGCCGGCAGATCTGGCGCGTGCGCTTGCCCAGCGCGCTCACGGGCGGGGTCGGCGCGGACGGCAAGCTCGTCGCCGTGGGCTCGAGCGAGGGCGAGGTGATCGCGCTCGACGCGGACGGCGGAACCCTGTGGCGCGCGCGCGTCTCGAGCGAGGTGCTGGCTGCGCCCGTGGTCGCGGGCGAGGTCGTGGTCGTGCGCAGCGCCGACAACAAGATCTTTGCCCTCGACGCACGCGACGGCCGGCGGCGCTGGGTGTTCCAGCGCGCGGCGCCGGCGCTCGCGATTCGCAACCCCGCGGGCGTCGTCGTCGCGGGCGGGTTCGTGTTCGCCGGATTCTCGGGCGGCAAGCTCGTCGCGCTCGCGCTCGCGAACGGGGGCCAGCGCTGGGAGGGCACGGTCGCGCTGCCAAAGGGGACCACCGAGCTCGAGCGCGTGAGCGACGTGGTCGGCCTGCCGTGGATCGGCGAGCGCGAGGGGTGCGCGGTGGCCTACCAGGGCCGCGTGGCGTGCTTCAATCTCGGCAACGGGACCCAGATCTGGGCGCGCGAGGTGTCCTCCAGCGCCGGGCTCGGCGTCGACGCGCGCACCGTGTACGTGAGCGAGGACCGCGGCGCGGTCGCGGCCTTCGACCGCGCCGCCGGGCGCAGCTACTGGCGCCAGGACAAGCTCGCGAACCGACGGCTCACCGCCCCGCTGCCGGTGGGCGCCGAGGTCGCCTTCGGCGACCTCGAGGGGCAGGTGCACCTCCTCGGCCGCGATTCGGGCGCATTCGTCGGGCGCATCGCGACCGACGGCACCGCGATTCGCAGCGCGCCCGTTGCGCTCGGCACGGGCTTCCTCATCCAGACGGCCGGCGGAAACCTCTACGCGCTCGCGACGCAGTAACGCGCGACGCGCCTCCCATGAAGCCCACGATCGTCCTCGTCGGTCGCCCGAACGTGGGCAAGTCGACGCTGTTCAACCGTCTCACGCGCGGCCGCGACGCGCTCGTCGCGGACTTTCCGGGGCTGACGCGCGACCGCCACTACGGCGACGGCGTCCTCGGCGACCGGCCGTACTTCGTGGTCGACACCGGCGGCCTCGAACCGGTCGCCAGGTCGGGCATGCTGGGGGAGATGGCGAAGCAGACCTCCAGCGCGCTCGCGGAAGCCGACGCCGTCATCTTCATCGTCGACGGACGCGACGGTCTCGCACCGCAGGACCGGCGCATCGGCGCGGAGCTGCGCGCCCTGCGCGCGCGCGTCTGGGTCGCGGTCAACAAGACCGAGGGCATGGACGCCGCGATCGTGACCGCGGAGTTCCACGAGCTCGCGCTCGGGCCCCCGCACGCGATATCGGCGGCGCACGGCGAGGGCGTGCGCGCGCTCGTGGACGAAGTCCTCGCGACGTTCCCTCCCGACGAGGCGCCGGAGCCCCCCGCCGCAGAGGATGCGCCGCGCATCGCGGTCGTCGGCCGGCCCAACGTGGGCAAGTCCACCCTGGTGAACCGGCTGCTCGGCGAGGAGCGCATGATCGTCTTCGACGAGCCGGGCACCACGCGCGACGCGATCGAGGTGCCCTTCGAGCGCGGCGGCCGGCGCTACGTGCTCATCGACACCGCCGGCGTGCGGCGCAAGGGCAGGGTGTTCGAGGCGGTCGAGAAGTTCTCGGTGGTCAAGACCCTGCAGGCGATCGATCGGGCGAACGTCGTCGTGCTGGTGGTCGACGCGGCGCAGGGCGTGTCGGAGCAGGACGCGCATCTCGCCGGGTATGTCCTCGAACGCGGCCGCGCGATCGTCGTCGCGGCCAACAAGTGGGACGGGCTCGACGAGTACCAGCGCGAGAACGCGCGGCGCACGCTGGAGCGCAAGCTCGCCTTTCTCGGCTTCGCGCGGATGCACTTCGTCTCCGCGCTGCGCGGGGAAGGTCTGGGCCGGGTGCTCGCCTCGGTGGACGAGGCCTATCGCGCCGCCACCGCGCGCCTGCCGACGCCGAAGGTCACGCGCGCGCTGATCGACGCGGTCGCCCGCCAGTCGCCGCCGCGCACGGGGCTGGTGCGTCCGAAGCTGCGCTACGCGCACCAGGGCGGAGTCAATCCGCCGGTCATCGTCGTGCACGGGACCTCGCTCGACGCGGTGCCGCCGAGCTACCGGCGCTATCTCGAGGGCGTGTTCCGCAAGGCGTTCGGCCTCACCGGCACGCCGCTCCGCATCGAGTTCAAGACCGGGCGGAACCCTTACGTGGCGCGGAAGTCATAGGGGCCGGGGATTCCGCGCCGGGCCCGTTCCCCGGATGGCACGGTCGGGGGAAACCGGTTAAAGTAGCCGCGGAAATAACTAAACGCCGGAGCGACCATGAGCAACAAAGGGCAACTGCTACAAGACCCGTTCTTGAACACGCTGCGCAAGGAGCACATTCCGGTATCGATCTACCTGGTGAACGGCATCAAGCTCCAGGGCCAGATCGAGTCGTTCGACCAGTACGTCGTGTTGCTCAAGAACACGGTGACCCAGATGGTGTACAAGCACGCCATCTCCACCGTCGTCCCGTCGCGCCCGGTGAATCTCAACATCGACCACGGCGGCGACAACTGATGCTCCGGCAGTAGTGGCGGCCGGCGAGATTACCGGGCGCCCGCAGCAGCTGAACGGCGCGGCCCGCGCGGCCGACGGCGCCGTGCTCGTCGCGCTCGACCTCGGTTCGAACGACCCCGCGGGCAGCCTTGCCGAGTTGCGCCTGCTCGCCTCCAGCGCGGGCGTCGACGTCCGCGCGGTCGTCCAGGGGCGGCGCTCGCGGCCCGACCCCGCGCTCTTTGCCGGCTCCGGAAAGGTGGAGGAGATCGCGCGCGCGTGCGCGGCCAACGACGCCCGGATCGTGCTCTTCGACCACGAACTCTCGCCCGCACAGCAGCGCAACCTGGAGCGGCGGCTGGGCTGTCGGGTGGTGGACCGCACCAGCCTCATTCTGGACATCTTCGCGCAGCGGGCGAGCTCGCACGAGGGCAAAGTCCAGGTCGAGCTCGCGCAGCTCCAGCACCTCGCCACCCGCCTGGTGCGCGGCTGGACGCACCTCGAGCGCCAGAAAGGCGGCATCGGCCTGCGCGGCCCGGGCGAGACGCAGCTCGAGACCGACCGGCGGCTCCTGGGTCAGCGGGTCAAGGTGCTGAAGTCGCGGCTCGCGCGGCTGCAGCGCCAGCGGGACGTGCAGCGCCGCTCGCGGGTCCGCGGCGAGGTGATGTCGGTCTCGCTCGTCGGCTACACCAACGCGGGCAAGTCGACGCTCTTCAATGCCCTGACTCACGCCGGGGCCTACGCCGCCGACCAGCTGTTCGCCACGCTCGACACCACGACCCGGCGGCTCTTTCTGCCCGAGGTCGGCCGGATCACGATTTCCGACACGGTCGGGTTCATCCGCGCGCTGCCGCACACGCTGGTCGCGGCGTTCCGCGCGACGCTCGAGGAGACGATCCACGCCGATCTCCTGCTCCACGTCGTGGATGCGGCGAGTCCGACGCGCGATCTCCAGGTCGAGGAAGTCAACAAGGTCCTGGCGGAGATCGGGGCCGACGGCGTGCCGCAGATCCTGGTGCTGAACAAGATCGATCTCAGCGGCGTTCCCGCGGGGGTGGACCGGGACGAGTGTGGTACCATCCGCCGCGTCCGAATGAGCGCTCGCACGGGCGCGGGGGTGGCAGAACTGCGCCAGGCCCTGATCGAGGCGGCCGCCTCGAAGAATACCTCCCGGACACCGAACCAGACCGAACTCCTGAGCGACGCTCATGTCACTTAACGATCCCCAGTGGGGTCGCCGCGGCGGCGGTGGGAGCGGCGGCAACCAGGGGCCGCCCGACCTCGACGAGTTGTGGCGCAACTTCAACCAGCGCCTCGCCGGAATCTTCGGTCGACGCGGCGGCAGCGGCGGTGGCGGCACGGAGCCGCCCAGCCTGCGCCAGCTCGGCGGCGGCTTCGGCCTGCTCGCAGGCCTCGTGGTGGTGGTGTGGCTCGCCAGCGGCTTCTACATCGTCGACGAGAGCCAGCGCGGCGTCGTCCTCACCTTCGGCAGGTACGCCGAGACCACGCGGCCGGGCCTGCGCTGGCGCGTGCCCTACCCGGTGCAGTCGGCCGAAGTGGTCAACGTGTCGCAGGTGCGCACCGTCGAGCTGGGCTACCGCAACAACGTCAAGTCCAAGGTCCTGCGCGAAGCGCTCATGCTCACCGACGACGAGAACATCGTCGACATCCAGTTCGCCGTGCAGTACACGGTGATGGACCCGGAGGACTTCCTGTTCAACGTCCGGCGGCCCGAGCAGGTCGTCATGCAGGTCGCCGAGTCGGCGATGCGCGAGATCGTGGGCAAGTCGAGCATGGACTTCGTGCTGTACGAGGGACGTGAGCAGATCGCCGCCGCGGCCCAGAAGCTCATGCAGGACATTCTCGACCGCTACAAGACCGGCGTGTCGATCAGCCGCGTCACGATGCAGAACGCGCAGCCGCCCGAGCAGGTGCAGGAGGCCTTCAACGACGCGGTGAAAGCGAAGCAGGATCTCGAGCGCCAGAAGAACGAGGGGCAGGCGTACTACAACGACGTCGTGCCGAAGGCTCGCGGGACCGCCTCGCGCCTGACCGAGGAGGCCAACGGCTACCGGCAGCGCGTCGTGGCGAACGCGGAGGGCGAGGCCGCACGCTTCCGCTCGGTGCTCACGGAGTACGCGAAGGCGCCCGTCGTGACCCGCGAGCGACTCTATCTCGAGACGATGCAGCAGATCATGTCGAGCACGAGCAAGGTCATGGTCGATGCGCGTGCCGGGAGCAACCTGCTGATGCTGCCGCTCGACAAGATCCTGCAGATGCCGGCCACCAGCGCGGCCGACGGCCTTGCCGGCGCGCGTCCGGTCGAGGCGCCGGCGGCGCCCGAGCAGCCGGCGCGCGCGCGCGACTCGCTGCGCACCCGCGATCGGGAAGGCCGGCCATGAAGGGCGGCGTCGGCGCGATCCTCGGCGTCCTCGTCGTCGCGGCGGTGGTCGGGAGCCTCTCCCTCTTCACCGTCGACGAGCGCGAGAGCGCGATCGTCCTCCAGCTCGGCGAGATCCGGCACGTGGTCGCCGAGCCGGGGCTCAAGGTCAAGCTTCCGCTCATCCAGAACGTCCGCTACTTCGACAAGCGGATCCTCACCCTCGACACGCCCGACGCGGAACGGTTCATCACTTCCGAGAAGAAGAACGTGCTGGTCGACTCGTTCGTGATGTGGCGCATCGACGACGTGAAGCAGTACTACGTCAGCGTGCGCGGCGACGAGGCGCTCGCGGTCACCCGGCTGAACCAGACGGTGAACTCGACCTTGCGCGAGGAGTTCGGCAAGCGCACGGTCCAGGAGGTGATCTCGGGCGAGCGCGACAGGATCATGACGGTCGTGCGCGAGAAGCTCGAGGACGATGCCAAGCGCATCGGGGTGCGCATCGTCGACGTCCGGCTGAAGCGCGTCGAGCTCCCCTCGGAGGTTAGCGAAGCGGTGTACCGCCGCATGGAGGCGGAGCGCCGCGCGGTGGCGGCCGAGTTGCGCTCGCAGGGATTCTCCGACGCGGAGAAGATCCGCGCCGAGGCGGACAAGGATCGCGAGGTGATCATCGCCGAGGCCTACCGCGAGGCGCAGCGCGTCAAGGGCGAAGGCGACGCGCGCGCGACCGCAGTCTATGCGCGCGCCTTCAACGAGAACCCCGAGTTCTACGCCTTCTACCGCAGCCTCGAGGCCTACCGGGCGAGCTTCCGCAATCGCTCGGACGTGCTCGTGCTCGATCCCAGCTCCGAGCTCTTCAGGTACTTCAGGAACCCGGGCGGCGCACGCGGGACGCCACCGGCCAAGTGAGCGATGGCGGGCGGCCTGCTCTTCGCGTTCGGCCTGATGCTGGTGCTGGAGGGCGTCCTTCCGTTCGTCGCGCCGGGCCTCTGGCGCGACATGTTCCGCAAGATCATGGCGTTCACCGACGGCCAGCTGCGCTTCGCGGGGCTCGCGTCGATGCTTGCGGGCCTCGCAATCGTCGCGCTGGCGCGCTAACGCCGCCCGTTCCCGTCCTGCGGCCTCCCATGCGCAAGTGGCTGCTTCCCGAGTTCGTCGAAGACGTCCTGCCGGAGGAGGCGCTTGCCATCTAAGCGGCGCGCGCTCGCCTGCTCGAGGTGTTCCGGGTGCACGGGTACGAGCTGGTGGCCCCGCCGATGCTCGAGTACATCGACTCGCTTCTCACCGGGACCGGAAGCGACCTCGATCTGCGCACCTTCAAGCTGATCGACCAGCTTTCGGGCCGGACGATGGGGCTGCGGGCGGACATGACGCCGCAGGTCGCGCGCATCGACGCCCACCTCCTCAATCGCGAGGGCGTGGCGCGGCTCTGCTACTGCGGAACGGTGCTGCACACGCGCCCGCGCGGCCTGACCGCCACGCGCGAGCCGCTGCAGATCGGTGCCGAGATCTACGGCCACGCCGGGATCGAGAGCGACATCGAGATCCAGCAGCTGCTGCGCGCGGCCCTGGCCGCCTGCGGGGTCGCGAACGTGCGGCTCGACGTCGGCCACGTCGCGGTGTTTCGCACGATTGCCCGGCGCAGCGCGGTTCCGGCCGAGCTCGAGGCCGAGCTGCTCGAGGCGCTGCTCGCCAAGGACCGCCCGGGGATCGCCGCGCTGAGCGAATCGCTCGACGGCGCGACCCGTCAGGCCCTGCGCACGCTGCCCGATCTCTATGGCGGGCCGGAGGTCATCGACGCGGCGGCGAGGCAGCTGCCCGCCTATCCGGAGATCGGCGCGGCGCTCGACGATCTGCGCGCGCTCGTGCAGGCGAACGGGCTCGAGATGAGCGTCGACCTCGCCGACCTGCGCGGCTACCATTACCACAGCGGCGTGGTGTTCGCGGCCTACAGCGAACGGCTGCCCAGCGCGATTGCGCTGGGCGGCCGCTACGACGAGGTCGGCAAGGCTTTCGGGCGGGCGCGTCCCGCGACCGGTTTCTCCATGGACCTGCGCGAGATCGCGCGCGTGGCGCCCAGAGAGACGCGGTCAGGCGCGATTCTCGCGCCGTACCTGGAGGACGCGGTCCTGCGCGCAGCGGTGAAGGCGCTTCGTGACGAGGGGGAGATCGTGATCGTCGAACTTCCGGGACACGAGGCGGCGCGCGCCGAGCTCGGGTGCGATCGCCGCCTGGTCCGGCGCGGCGCGAAGTGGGAGGTCGAGGCGCTCTAGCCGCGCACGGCAGAGGCCAAGCACGCGATGGCCAAGAACGTCGTCGTCATCGGCACCCAATGGGGGGACGAGGGGAAGGGCAAGGTCGTCGACTGGCTGACCGACCACGCCCAGGGGGTAGTGCGCTTCCAGGGCGGGCACAACGCCGGTCACACGCTCGTGATCGGCGGGCGCAAGACCGTCCTGCACCTGATCCCGTCAGGCATCCTGCACCCGGGCGTCACCTGCTACATCGGCAACGGCGTCGTGCTCTCCCCGCACGCGCTGCTCGCCGAGATGGACGAACTCGGCGCGGCCGGGGTGGACCTCGCGGGGCGCGTGCGCGTCTCCGAAGCCTGCCCGCTGATCCTCCCGTACCACGTGGCGCTCGACGTCGCGCGCGAGGCGGCAAAGGGCGCCGCGAAGATCGGCACGACCGGACGCGGGATCGGCCCGGCGTACGAGGACAAGGTCGCGCGGCGCGCGATCCGGCTCCAGGACCTGCTCGTTCCCGCACGCTTCGCGGCGAAGCTCGAGGAGCTGCTCGACTTCCACAACTTCGTGCTGACCCGGCGCCTCGACGCGGCGCCGGTCGATCTTGCGCGCACGCGCGACGAGGCGCTCGCGATGGCGAGCCGGCTCGCGCCGCTCGTCACCGACGTGCCGCGCGCGCTGTACGAGGCGCATCGCGCTGGAAGCAACCTGCTGTTCGAGGGCGCGCAGGGCAGCCTCCTCGATGTGGACCACGGCACCTATCCGTACGTGACCTCGAGCAACTGCGTCGCCGGCGCTGCCGCGGCGGGCGCCGGCGTGGGGCCGCAGATGCTCCACTACGTGCTCGGAATCACGAAGGCGTACACGACGCGCGTCGGTTCCGGACCGTTCCCGACCGAGCTCGAGGACGACACCGGGGAGCGACTGCGCGCGCGCGGCAACGAGTTCGGGGCGACGACCGGGCGGCCGCGCCGCTGCGGCTGGTTCGACGCCGCGGCGCTCAAGCGCTCGATCCAGATCAACGGCGTCTCGGGGCTCTGCGTCACCAAGCTCGACGTGCTGGACGGAATGGACGAGCTCAAGGTCTGCGTCGGCTACCGCATCGAGGGGCAGTTCAGCGATCTCCTGCCTGCCGGCGCGGAGGACACCGCGCGCTGCGAGCCGGTGTACGAGGACCTGCCCGGCTGGAGCGAGAGCACCGTCGGGGTCCAGCGCCTCGAGGCGCTGCCCCGCAACGCGCGCGCCTATCTCGACCGCATCGAGGCGATCTGCGGCGTCGCGATCGACATCATCTCAACCGGGCCGGATCGTGCGGAGACGATCGTCCGGCGCCATCCGTTCCACTGACAGCGCGAAGCGGGCGACGACGATGCCAGGAGACCTGTACGTCAGCTGGTCCGACTATCACAAAGCGATCGAGCGGCTCGCCACGCAGGTGTACCAATCGGGATGGCGGTTCAACCAGATCGTGTGCATCGCGCGCGGGGGGCTGCGGGTCGGCGACGTCATGTCGCGCATCTTCAAGCTGCCGCTTGCGATCATCTTCACCAGCTCCTACACCGGCGAGGCGGGGATGCACCGCGGGAACCTCACCGTGTCGAAGCACATGTCGATGACGACCGACGGCATCGGCGAGCGCGTGCTGCTCGTCGACGACCTGGTCGACTCGGGCGTCACGCTCGATGTGGTCAAGCGGCACATCGTGGAGGCATTCCCCGCGGTGAAGGAGATCCGCACCGCAGTGCTCTGGTACAAGCAGTGCTCGAAATACAAGCCCGACTACTACGTGGACTATCTCGCGGAGAACCCCTGGATCCACCAGCCGTTCGAACCCTACGACCTGATGAGCGCGGACGACCTGCTCAAGCGGACCGCTTGAGCGCAGTCGAAGCGGGCGTCGGGACCGCGCCGGCGCTACGGCGCGCAGGACTTCCGAACCGGTGGTGCCGAGGAAGGGACTCGAACCCCCACAGTGTTGCCACCGCTAGGACCTGAACCTAGTGCGTCTACCAATTCCGCCACCTCGGCACGCGGCGCGCATTCTAATTGAATCGCAGGCGACCTTCAATGAACACGCGACGTAAGACGCGAACGACGCCGCGCGGCGGCGAGCGGCCGAGTCGGCGCAGCGCGGATCCGTTCCAGGCGCGCGAGGCGAGCCGCTACGCGGAGCCGCTGCCCAGCAGAGAGTTCGTCCTGCAGACGCTCGAGTCGGAGGCGGTGCCGCTCGAGGAGCGCGCCCTCGCGCGCCTGCTCGGGGTGAAGCGCAGCGAAGCGGAGGCCTTCGCCCGGCGGCTCGCGGCGATGGAGCGCGACGGACAGATCCTGCGCAACCGCAAGGGCGCGATCCTCGTCGCCCAGAAGGTCGACGTCGTGCGCGGCCGCGTCGAGGCCCATCCGGACGGTTATGGATTCCTCGCGCCCGACGACGGCTCGGACGATCTCTATCTCCCGCCGGCCGAGATGAAGCAGGTGCTGCACGGCGATCGGGTGCTCGCGCAGCCGGCGGGCTACGACCGGCGCGGACGCCGGGAGGCGCGGATCGTCGAGGTGGTGGAGCGCGCGCGGCTGCGCATCGTCGGCCGCCTGCACGTCGAACACGGCGTCGCGTTCGTCGCGGCCGCCGACCGGCGCATCCAGCACGACCTCCTGATCGAGCCCGGGGCCACCGGCAGGGCGAGGCCGGGCGAGATCGTCACCGCGGAGATCGTCGTCCAGCCGGGCGCGCACACGCAGCCGATCGGGCGCGTCGTCGAGGTGCTCGGCGCGCACGACGACCCGGGCATGGAGATCGAGATCGCGCTGCGCAAGCACGAGCTGCCGTTCGAGTTTCCGCCCGAGGCCGCGCGGCTCGCCGCGCGCCTCGCGCGCCGCGCGCGTCCTGCGGACGCGGCGGGCCGTGCCGACCTGCGCGCGGCGCCGTTCGTGACGATCGACGGCGAGACGGCGAAGGACTTCGACGACGCGGTGTTCTGCGAGCGGGAAGGGCGCGGCTTCCGCCTGCGCGTGGCGATCGCCGACGTCAGCCACTACGTCCAGCCCGACGATGCGCTCGACCGGGAGGCGCGCAACCGCGGCAACTCGGTGTACTTCCCGCGCCGCGTGATCCCGATGCTGCCGGAGAAGCTCTCCAACGGCCTGTGCTCGCTCAATCCCGACGAGGACCGGCTGGCGATGGTGTGTGACATGAGCGTCTCGTCGCGCGGAGAGGTCGGTCGCTACGAGTTCTACGCTGCGGTGATCCGCTCGCACGCACGCCTGACCTACACCCAGGTCGCCCGGGCGCTCTACGAGAAGGCCGCCCGCGCCGAGGGCCCGGTGGCGCCGCTCCTCGGCCACCTCGAGACGCTGGACCAGGTGTTCCGCGCGCTGCTCACGGCGCGCGAGCGGCGCGGCGCGATCGACTTCGAGACCCTCGAGACGGTGATGGAGTTCGATGCGCGCGGCAAGATCACGCGCATCGTGCCGGCGCCGCGCAACGACGCGCACCGGCTGATCGAGGAATGCATGCTCGCGGCGAACGTCTGCGCCTCGGATTTCCTGAAGCGCCGCGGTCACAAGGCGCTGTACCGCATCCACGAGGGCCCGACGCCGGAGAAGCTGGAGGCGCTGCGCGAGTTCCTGAAGAGCTTCGGCCTGCATCTGGGCGGCGGCGACGAGCCGCACGCCAGGGAGTACGCAAAGCTGCTCGCGCAGGTGAAGAAGCGCCCGGACGTGCAGCTGCTCCAGACCGTGCTGCTGCGATCGCTCCGGCAGGCGGTGTACAGCCCCGAGAACGTCGGCCACTTCGGCCTCGCCTACGAGTCGTACACGCACTTCACGTCGCCCATCCGGCGCTACCCCGATCTGGTGATCCACCGCGCGATCAAGGCCGCGCTCGCAGGACGCACCTACGCGCCCGGCAAGTGGGACGAGCTGGGCCTGCACTGCTCGATGACCGAGCGGCGCGCCGACGAGGCGACCCGGGACGTCCAGACCTGGCTGAAGTGCTACTACATGCGCGATCGCGTCGGCGAGGAGTTCGAGGGCAGCATCAGCGCGGTCACGGGTTTCGGGATCTTCGTGGCGCTCGACGAGGTGTACGTCGAGGGGCTGGCGCACATCTCGGAGCTCGGCGCCGACTACTTCCGTTTCGACCCCGTCCATCACGCGCTGCGCGGCGAGCGTACCGGCAAGACCTATCGCCTGGCCGATCGGGTGCGCGTGCGCGTCGTGCGCGTGGACCTGGCGCTCGGCCGCATCGACTTCGTCCCGGCATGAAAGAGGCGCGCGTCCTGATCGGGTTCCATGCCGTGCTCGCCCGCCTGCGCACGAATGCCGCTTCGGTCGTGGAGATCCTGGTCGACGAGACCCGCCACGACGCCCGGCTCGCCGACGTGGTGCGGGTCGCCGAAGCCGCGGGCGTGCGCGTGATGCGCGTGCCGGGCAAGCGTCTGGACGGGTTCTACGGCGGCGGACGCCACCAGGGCATCGTGGCGCGCGTAACCGGCCGCGCGGAGCAGGCCACGCTGGACGAAGTGCTCGACGTGCTGCAGGAGCCCGCGCTCCTCCTCGTGCTGGACGGCGTCACCGATCCGCACAACCTCGGCGCGTGCCTGCGCGTGGCCGACGCGGCCGGTGCGCACGCAGTCGTCGTGCCGAAGGACCGGAGCGCGGGACTCTCGCCGGTCGTGACGAAGGTCGCGAGCGGCGCGGCGGAGACCGTTCCGTTCGTCGCGGTCACCAACCTGGCCCGCACGCTCGATGCGCTGAAGGAGCGGGGGGTCTGGATCGTGGGTGCGGTCGAGGACGCCCCGGACGACCTCTACGGCGCGGACCTCCCCGCCGCGGTCGCGTGGGTCCTCGGGTCCGAAGGGGAGGGGTTGCGGCGCCTGACCCGCGAGCGCTGCGACCGGCTCGTCCGCATTCCGATGCACGGCCAGGTGGAGAGCCTGAACGTGTCGGTGGCCGCCGGCCTGTGCCTGTTCGAATCGCGCCGCCGGCGCGGTGCCGGGCCAAGCCGTTGATTCGGCTTGCTGGCCGGGGCCGCGGGTCGCTATAATCCACGGCTTTCCGGGCTCCGGCCCGGCCTTCCTTGCCTCACCGGAGGCGCATGCCGGGAGGCTGACCCTCGGGGCGCTGGACACCGGTGCCCCGAACACCCACGAGGAGAGCGCATGCGGCACTACGAAGTCGTGTTCATCGTCCATCCGGACCAGAGCGAGCAGGTGCCCGCCATGGTCGAGCGCTACCGCAACGCGGTCGCCGCGCGCCAGGGCAAGGTGCATCGCCTCGAGGACTGGGGCCGCCGGCAGCTCGCCTACCCGATCCAGAAGGTCCACAAGGCGCACTACGTGCTGATGAACATCGAGTGCGACAACGAGACGCTGAGCGAGCTCGAGCACTCGTTCAAGTTCAACGACGCGGTGCTGCGGCACCTCATCGTCAAGATGAAGGCCCCGGTCACGGCGCCTTCGCCCATGATGAAAGAGGAGAAATCGAAGTCGCTGCTCGGCGAGGCCGGCGGCGGCAAGGAAGCGCGACCCGCGGAGGCGCGACCCGCGGAGGCGCGGGCCTGACCGCGCCGGGACTCGAGCCGGGCAACCGGCTGGTCCTCGCCGGCACGCTCGCCGCACGCGACGCGCTCCGCTACACCCCGGCAGGTGTTCCCGTCGTGAGCTTCCAGGTGGCGCACGCCTCGCGGCAGCACGAAGCCGGCACGACGCGCGACGTGGAGATGGAAATGGCCTGCGTGGCCGTCGAGTCGCTCGCCCGGCTGGTCGCCGCGGCACCGCTCGGCACCGGTGTCCGCACCCAGGGCTTCCTCGCCCGCAAGGGCAGGTCGAGCCGGCAGCTCGTGCTGCACGTGACCGGACTGGAATTCACGCAGGAATCGAAAGAATCGCAAGACACGCAAGGAGATCGAGATGCCTCCACCCAGCAGAGGACGTAGCGGCGGCCGCGGCGGCAAGAAGGACGCGCGCGGGCGCGAGCGCGGCGGTTCGCGCCAGCTGTTCAAGCGGCGCAAGTTCTGCCGTTTCACCGCGGAGAAAATCGCGTGGATCGACTACAAGGACGTCGATCTGCTCAAGGACTTCATCGGCGAGAACGGGAAGATCATTCCGGCCCGCATCACCGGGACGAAGACGGGCTATCAGCGCCAGTTGTCCGATGCGATCAAGCGCGCGCGCTTCCTCGCGCTGCTGCCCTACACTGACCTCCACGGAGGGCGCTAGGCCATGCAGGTCATCCTTCTCGAGAAGGTGGTGAACCTGGGCGGATTGGGGGACGTGGTCAAGGTCAAGGACGGCTTCGCGCGCAACTTCCTGATCCCGCAGGGCAAGGCGAAGCGTGCGACGCCGGAGAACCTGAAGGAGTTTGAGGGGCGTCGCGCCGACCTGGAAAAGGCGCAGGCCGACGCGCTCGCCAGGGCGCAGGAGCGCGGCGCCCAGCTCGACGGCCTGACCGTGCAGATCACGCGCAAGGCGGGCGTCGATGGGCGGCTCTTCGGCTCGGTTACGACCTACGACATCGTGGAGGCGCTGCAGGGCCTCGGCCACGAGGTCGAGCGCGCCGCGATCCGGCTGCCGCAGGGCCCGCTCAAGACGATCGGCGACTACGACATCGCGGTGGCGCTGCACGGCGACGTCCTGGTGCACATCAAGGTCTCGGTACTCGGCGAGGGCTGAGGAACGGGCGTCGCCCGCAGGAATTCCCCGGGGGCCGCGGAAAGCGGCCCCCGTCCTTTTGAGGGGTAGAATTTCCGGCCATGGCGCAGCCCGTCATTCAGAGCCCACCGCCTTCTGCCGCCGACGCCCAGCTCGTCAGCCTGAAAGTCCCGCCGCACTCGATCGAGGCCGAGCAGTCCGTCCTCGGCGGCCTTCTGCTCGACAACGGCGCCTGGGACCGCATCGGCGACGCGATCGCGGTCGACGACTTCTATCGCGACGACCACCGGCGCATCTTCCGGCACATCGCGAAGCTGATCGAGCAGGGCCGGCCCGCCGACGTGGTCACGGTCGCCGAGTCGATCGAGTCGAGCGAGGACAAGGAGCGGGCAGGCGGCCTCGCGTACCTCGCGAGCCTCGCGCAGAACACCCCCTCGGCGCACAACATCCGCAGGTACGCGGAGATCGTGCGCGAGCGCGCGGTGATGCGCCAGCTCGTCGCGGTGGGCAACGAGATCGCCGACAGCGCGTTCAACCCGGCCGGGAAGGAGGTCGGGCAGCTGCTCGACGAGGCCGAATCGCGCGTCTTCCAGATCGCCGAGGCGCGCTCGCGCACCGGCGGCGGCTTCCACGACATCCACCAGCTGCTCTCGCAGGTGATGGAGCGGGTCGACTTCCTCTACAGCCGCGACAATCCGAGCGACGTCACCGGCGTGCCGACCGGCTACCGGGACCTCGACTCGATGACCTCGGGACTGCAGGAAGGCGACCTGGTGATCGTCGCCGGCAGACCGAGCATGGGCAAGACGGCGTTCGCGCTCAACATCGGCGAGCACGTCGCGGTGCACGAGAAGCGGCCGGTGGCGGTGTTCAGCATGGAGATGTCGGGCACGCAGCTCGCCGCGCGCATGCTCGGCTCGATCGCGCGCATCGACCAGCACAAGCTGCGCACCGGGCGGCTCTCGGACGAGGACTGGAACCGGCTCGCCGACGGCCTCGGGAAGCTGCACGACGCGCCGATCCACATCGACGAGACCGGCGCCCTCAACCCGCTCGAGCTGCGCTCGCGCGCGCGGCGCCTGGCGCGCCAGTACGGGAAGCTCGGGCTGATCGTGGTCGACTACCTGCAGCTGATGATCACCGACGGGCGGCGCGACGAGAACCGTGCGACCGAGCTCTCGGAGATCTCGCGCTCGCTCAAGGCGCTCGCGAAGGAGCTCTCGGTACCGGTGGTCGCGCTTTCGCAGCTGAACCGCAGCGTCGAGTCGCGCAACGACAAGCGCCCGATGATGTCGGACCTGCGCGAGTCGGGCGCGCTCGAGCAGGACGCGGACGTGATCCTGTTCATCTACCGCGACGAGGTCTACAACCGCGACACCGGCGAGAAGGGCAAGGCCGAGATCATCGTCGGCAAGCAGCGCAACGGGCCGATCGGGACGGTGAACCTCACCTTCCTCGGCCAGTACACCCGGTTCGAGAACTACGCCAGCGCGACGAGCTTCTAGGTCCGGGCGGGGCCGGTCCCTTTGGTGCGCTGCACGTTCGTGAACTGGTTGTCATCGCAGCGCCCGCCGGCCGCGTTAATATCCTGATCCCCAAGGCTTTCCGGGAACTTCCATGACCCCCCTTGCGTTGCGCGCCCTGACCGCGTGTGCGGCCTTCGTCTGCCTTGCCGCCCGGGCCGAGATGGCAGTCGTGCTCAATTCGCAGGATGCCACGGTCAGCGTCATCGACCGGAAGACCTTCAGCGAAGTACGTCGCGTCCCGGTCGGCAAGGAACCGCACCACCTGATCTGGTCGCATGACGGCAAGTCGCTCATCGTCGCCGCCGCCGCCGGCAACGAGCTCGTGTTCCTCGATCCGGGCACCGGTGAAATCCAGCGGCGCCTGAAGGACATCGTCGATCCCTACCATCTCGGGTTCAGTCCCGACCGGCGCTGGCTGGTGACGAACGCGAACCGCCTGGACCACGTGGACCTGTACACCGCTGCCGACTTCAAGCTGGTGAAGCGCCTGCCGCTCGGCCGTGTGCCGAGCCATCTCGCGTTCGACCGCGCGAGCGAATTCGTCTTCGTGACGCTGCAGGAGTCTGACGAGATCGCGGCGATCGACCTGGGCAGGCAGGCGCTCGCCTGGCGCATGAAGGTCGGCCGCACGCCGGCGGGGATCTGGATGACGCCGGACGACCGCCACCTCCTCGTCGGCATCACCGGACGCGACTACGTCGAAGTGATCGACTGGCGCGCCCGCAAGAGCGTGCGGACGGTGCCGACCGGGCAGGGGGCGCACAACTTCCAGCCGATGCCGAACGGTCGCCACGTGCTGGTGTCCAACCGTGCGGCGAACACCCTCTCGATCCTCGACTGGCAGACCCTCGCCGTCGTCGACGCAATCAAGGTACCGAGTGGGCCCGACTGCATGGATGTGAGCCCCGACGGCAAGGAGATCTGGGTCACGGCGCGCTGGGCGCGCGAGGTGGCCGTGGTCGACGTCGCAGCCCGCAGGGTGGTGCGAACGATCCCGGTGGGACGCTCGCCGCACGGGGTGTTCCTGACCGCGAATGCGCCGCGCGATTAGCGCCGTCGTCGCGCTTGCCCTCGCCGGCGCCGCCGACGCGGCGCCGGTCTGCAAGGGCACGCTGTACCTCACGCTCGACACCGGCAGCATGTCCCAGGCCGAGAATATCGCGCGAATCCTCGCCAAGCACGAGGTGCGCGCAACGTTCTTCCTCGCGAATGAGCGGACCGCGCGCGGTGATCATGCACTCGATCCGGGCTGGGGCGATTACTGGCGCGCGCGCGTGAGGGAGGGCCACGCCTTCGGGACGCACACCTGGCACCACGGATATTTTCGCGGCGACGCCGATGGCGGGCGCGTCCGGTACGCGCACGATGGCGCGACTCGAACCCTCGACGCGAAGGAGGTCTGCGGCGAGCTCCGCCGCGTCGACGATCGCTTCCGCGAGCTGACCGGGCGTGCGCTCGATCCGCTGTGGCGCGCGCCCGGCGGGCGCACCACGCCTAACGCAGTCGCCGCCGCGAAGGCGTGCGGATACGTGCACGTGCACTGGGCCGATGCCGGCTTCCTCGGCGACGAGCTGCCGTCGGACCGGTATCCGAACGATGCGCTGCTCGAGCGTGCGCTTAGGCGCCTGCGCGACGGGGACGTGATGATGATGCATCTGGGCATCTGGTCGCGGAAGGAACCGTTCGCGCCGACGCTCGACCCGCTGCTCGCCGGCCTGAAGGCGCGCGGCTTCTGCTTCGCAACCCTGCCGGCGCGGGGCGCCGGATGAGCGCGCTCGGCGACGCGTTCGGCGCCGTCCACGCCCGCCTGTACGAAGGGGTGGTACAGCCGGTGCTCTACGGGCTCGACCTGGTCGGGTTCGCCGAGAGTGCGTTCGGGGCGACGGAATGGTTCATGTACGGCGTGATCGAGATCGCGGTGCTGTACGCGATCCTCCGGCCGCTCGAGGCGCGTTTCCCGGCCGAGGTGTGGCACGACCGGCGCTTCGTGCGGACCGACGTCCTCTACACGGCGCTGAACCGACTCGGCGTGCTGCCGCTCGCGTTCTTCTTCCTGCTCGCGCCGCTGCTCGATGCGGCCGAGTCGGCGCTCAAGGTCGCGGGCTACCGACCCTACAATCTCGAGGATCTCGTGCCCGCGCTCGGGACCCACCCGCTGCTGTCGTTCCTCGTGTACCTGGTGGTGCTGGACTTCGCCGAGTACTGGCGCCACCGGCTGCAGCACCGCTTCGAGTGGTGGTGGGCGCTGCACGTGCTGCACCACAGCCAGCGCAAGATGAGCTTCTGGACCGACAACCGCAACCATCTGCTCGACGACCTGATCGGCAGCCTGTGGCTCGCCGGCATCGCTCTCCTGATCGGGGTGCCGCCCGGCCAGTTCCTGCTGATCGTGATCGCGACGCGCATGCTGGAGAGCCTGCAGCACGCGAATCTCCGGCTCTCGTTCGGCGCCTTCGGCGAGCGGCTGCTCGTGAGCCCGCGCTTCCACCGCCTGCATCACGCGATCGGCGACGGCCACGAAGGTCGCCATCGCGGCGTCAACTTCGCGGTGCTGCTCCCGCTTTGGGACGTGCTCTTCCGGACCGCCGACTTCAAGCCTTCCTATTTGCCGACCGGTGTGCGCGACCAGCTCGCGGGCCGCGATTACGGAGAGGGGTTCTGGGCGCAGCAGTGGTTCGGGCTCCAGCGCCTGTGGGCGGCGCTCGCGCCGGCGCGCGCGCCACGCCCCTAGCTACAGCGCCTCGGCCGCGTGGTCGGCGAGGCGCGAGCGCTCGCCGCGCTGGAGCGTGACGTGCCCTGAGTGCGACCAGCCCTTGAAGCGGTCCACGACGTAGGTCAGGCCGGAGCTGCCCTCGGTCAGGTACGGCGTGTCGATCTGCGCGATGTTGCCGAGGCAGACGACCTTCGTGCCCGGCCCGGCGCGGGTGATCAGCGTCTTCATCTGCTTCGGCGTCAGGTTCTGCGCCTCGTCGATGATCAGGTACTTGTTGATGAAGGTGCGCCCGCGCATGAAGTTGAGCGACTTGATCTTGATGCGCGAGCGGATCAGGTCGCGCGTCGCCGCGCGGCCCCATTCCCCGGCCTCGTCGTCGGTGTTGTTGAGGACGTCGAGGTTGTCCTCGAGCGCCCCCATCCACGGGCCCATCTTCTCCTCCTCGGTGCCGGGCAGGAAGCCGATGTCCTCCCCGAGCGGGACCGTCACGCGCGTCATGATGATCTCGCTGTAGTGCTTCACCTCCAGGGTCTGCATGAGCCCCGAGGCGAGCGTGAGGAGCGTCTTGCCGGTGCCTGCCTGCCCGAGCAGCGTCACGAAGTCGATGTCCGGGTTCATGAGGAGGTTTAGCGCGAAGTTCTGCTCGCGGTTGCGCGCGGTGATGCCCCAGACCGCGTTCTTCGCGTGGGTGTAGTCGCGCACCGTCTCGAGCACCGCGCTGCGGCCGTGGACCTCCTTCACCATCGCGTGCAGCGGGCGCTCGCCCTCCTGATAGACGAACTCGTTGAGGAGCAGCTCCTGGCACAGCGGACCGCGGACGCGGTAGTACGTGCGGCCGTCCTTCTTCCAGGACTCGACGTCCTTGCCGTGCTGGTCCCAGAAGTCGGGGGCGAGCTCGCGCGCGCCGGTGTAGAGGACGTCGGTGTCCTCGAGCACCTTGTCGTTGTAGTAGTCCTCGGCCGCGAGCCCGAGCGCATGCGCCTTGATGCGCATGTTGATGTCCTTGGACACCAGGATGACCTCGCGCGCGGCCTCCCGCTCGGCGAGCGCCATCACCACCCCGAGGATCTGGTTGTCGGCCTTGCCGGTCGCGAGGCTCGCGGGCAGGCGCCCGTTCATGACCTCGATCTGGAGGAAGAGCCGCCCGGTAGCGGTGTCGGCGTCGTGGCGCGCGATCGGGATGCCGGACTCGATCTTGCCGGTGGCCCGGCTGACGATCTCGTCGAGGAAGCGGCTCGCCTGGCGCGCGTTGCGCGCGACCTCCGACAGGCCCTTCTTGTGGTTGTCGAGCTCCTCCAGCGTCTGCATCGGCAGGAAGACGTCGTGCTCCTCGAACCGGAAGAGGCTCGTGGGATCGTGCATCAGCACGTTGGTGTCGAGGACGAAGAGCTTGGTGGCGAGGGACCGCGCCTTCTCGCGCGGTCTCTTGGTGCCCGAGCGCTGGGCGCCCGCGGCGGATTCGTGGCGCAGGTGAGGCTCAGAGTGTCTTGACAAAGTCGAGTACCTCCTTGGCGTGGCCGGGAACCTTCACGCCGCGCCACTCGCGGCGGATCGCGTGCCCGGCGTCGAGCACGAAGGTCGAGCGCTCGATGCCGCGCACCTGCTTGCCGTACATGTTCTTCATCTTGATGACGCCGAACTGCTGGCAGACGGCTTCGTCCTCGTCGGCGAGCAATTCGAAGGGGAAGCCCATCTTGGCCTTGAAGTTCGCGTGCGACTTCGGGCTGTCGCGCGAGATGCCGTAGATCTCCGCGCCGGCCTTCTGGAACTCCCGGTGCAGCTCCTTGAACTGCAGGCCTTCGGTGGTGCAGCCGGGCGTGTTGTCCTTCGGGTAGAAATACAGCACGAGCACGCGGGCCTTGGACTTCGAGAGCTGGAAGGTGCCGCCGCCGGTGGCGGGGAGGGAGAAATCCTTGACGACCTGCTGTGGCATCGCGGTACGTGACTCTGCCCCGGATTGTCGGGTCAATCGACCTGCGGCGCAAGCGCCGGGCGCGGCGCGCCGAGGCAAGCGAGCGGGCGGCCCGGCACGCTCAGGCCAGGAACTGCGGGCCCTGCACCGCGCACGTACCGGCGCGCGAGGCGAGCTCGCTCGGGAGGACGCGGTGGCGCGGCAGGCGCGCCGGCTCGAGCGATTCGAAGAGCGTGCGCAGCGCGACGACCTCGCAGCCGCGGGCGCGCCAGCTCTGGAGCAAAAGCCCGAACGACGACTCGTACGTGCTTGCGCCGAGCTCCGACCGCAGCGCGAAGACGTGATCCTCGCGGTCGGCCATTGCCGCGAGTACCGGCTCGTGGGCAGCGCCGTCGCGTGCTTCCCCGGCCGCCTCGTCGAGCGTCGGCAGCGAAGTCGGGAGCTGCGGGCAGAGCACGGGCTCCGCCTCGCACACCGGCATGAACGGATGCCGCCCGCGCGTGTCGGCGGCGTAGTGAAAGCCGAGGCGCTGCGTGAGGCGCAGCGCATGGCGGCTCGTCTGCCAGCCGGGCGCCGCGTGGGTGCGGGGCGGCTGCCCGGTGAGGCGCTCGAACGATTCGCACGCGCGCTCGAGCGCCGACTCGATCCAGGGCGTGTGGCCGGGGCCGGTGCGATGCGGCCAGCGCGCCGGGTCCCAGCCGTACACGCCGGCTTCGCATCCTGCGTCGCGCACCATCGCCAGCGCGGTTGCGGCGCGCTCGCCGACCTCGCGCGCCGGAAGCAGCCGATGCCTCCGGTCGGGCCCGAGGTTGAAGTAGAAGGTCGCGGTGGCGCCGTGCCGGGCGAGGAGGGCGAGAAGGAGCGGCACCGCGCGCGCTGCCCCGCGCGCCGTCGCGACGCTGATGCGCAGACCGACTCTCACTCGCTAGCTGCGCGCGACGATGAAGACGCCGAGGATGATGACGCCGATGCCGGCGAGACGCATGGGCGACACCGCCTCTCCCAAGAGATAGTAGGCGGCCACCGCGTTCACCACGTAGCCGATCGAGAGCATCGGATAGGCGATGCTCACCTCGACGCGCGAGAGCGCCAGGATCCAGACGACGACGCTCACGACGTAGCACGCGATGCCGCCCAGGATGTGGGGCTCGAAGGCGAGCTTCATGCCGACCGGGAGCGCGTTGGTGGCGGCGAACTCGAACGGCCCGACCGCGTTCGTGCCGGCCTTGAGCAGGAGCTGCGCGGCGGCGTTCAGGAGCACGCCGGCGAGGACGAGCGAGAAGCTGAGAGCGGTCATCGGCGGTGGCCTCTCCGGAGGTGCGCCCGCAGCGCGAGCGGCGATGCGATCACGCGAGCACCAGGGCGGCGGCGACCTTGCGCCCCTCGGCGGCGAGGATGTTGAAGGTGCGGCAGGCCGCTTGCACGTCCATCACCTCGAGCCCGATGCGTGCCTCGACGAGCGCGCGGGTGATCTCGGGGCGCGGGAAACGCAGTCGCTCGCCGGTCCCGAGCAGGACGACCTCGGGCGCGATGCCAACGAGCGCGGAAAGGTGCTCGGGTCCGAGCGCGTCGAATTCGTCCGGCCCCCAGTCGGCCACGACGCGGTCGGGGAGCACCAGCAGGCTGCGCCCGTAGCGCGTGCCGTTCACCGCCACGTAGCGCTCGCCGTACGCGGTGAAGGCGTTCGTGCCCGCGGCCTGTGAAAGATGCAGCTTCAAGGACGAAAACGCGAATTGCGGTAAGGGGTTAGAGCAGGTACGATTATAGCTTGCTGCGGCGCGATGCCGCCCCGGACCCGGATCACGAGCGATGAAGAACTTCCCGCGCATCCAGCGCCTCCCGCCGTACGTCTTCAACATCACGGCGGAGCTCAAGATGGCCGCGCGCCGCGCCGGCGACGACATCATCGACATGAGCATGGGCAACCCGGACGGGCCCACGCCGCCGCACATCGTGGAGAAGCTCGTCGAGAGCGTGCAGCGCCCGGACACCCACGGCTATTCGGTATCGAAGGGCATCCCGCGCCTGCGGCTGGCGATCTGCAACTGGTACCGGCGACGCTACGGCGTCGACCTCGATCCGGACAAGGAGGCGATCGTCACGATCGGATCCAAGGAGGGGATCGCCCATCTCGCGCTCGCCACGCTCGACCATGGCGACATCGTGCTCGTGCCGAACCCGAGCTATCCGATCCACATCTACGGCCCGGTGATCGCCGGTGCCGACATCCGGCACGTGCGCAACACCCCCGACGTCGACTTCTTCGAGGAGCTCGAGCGCGCGATCAGGGAGTCGTTCCCGAAGCCGAAGATGCTGATCATCAACTTCCCGGGCAACCCGACCGGGCAGTGCGTCGAGCTCGATTTCTTCGAGCGCATCGTGGCGCTCGCCAAGGAACACGACATTCTGATCGCGCACGACCTCGCATACGCCGACATCGTCTTCGACGGGTACCGCGCGCCCTCGATCATGGAGGTGCCCGGCGCCCGCGACGTGGCGGTCGAGTTCTTCACCATGTCGAAGAGCTACAACATGGCCGGCTGGCGGGTCGGCTTCATGGTCGGCAACCGCGATCTCGTTTATGCACTGGCGCGGATCAAGAGCTACCACGACTACGGCACGTTCACGCCGATCCAGGTCGCCTCCATCGTCGCGCTCGAAGGCCCGCAGGACTGCGTGGAGGAGATCCGCGTGAAGTACCAGCGGCGTCGCGACGTGCTCGTGAAGGGCCTGCACGAGGCGGGCTGGATGGTGGAGAACCCGAAGGCCGCGATGTACGTCTGGGCCGAGATCCCGGAGGCCTATCGCGCGCTCGGCTCGCTCGAGTTCGCCAAGAAGCTCCTCGTCGAGGCGAAGGTGGCGGTCTCCCCGGGCGTCGGCTTCGGCGAGTACGGCGACACGCACGTCCGGATCGCGATGATCGAGAACGAGAACCGCACCCGCCAGGCCGTGCGCGGCATCAAGGAGATGTTCCGCCGCGACGGCCTGCTCAGAACCACGCGGGCGGCCTGACGGCCGTCGGCCGCTGAAGGCGCGTTCGCAGTGAAACCGATCAACGTCGGGCTGCTCGGCATCGGCACGGTCGGCGGCGGGACCTGGGCGGTGCTCGCGCGCAACCGCGAGGAGATCCAGCGCCGCGCCGGGCGCGAGATCCGCATCGCGCTGGTGGCAGACAAGGACCTCGCGAAGGCCGGGCGCCTCACCGGCGGGGCCGCCCGCTGCGTTGCCGACGGCAACGCCGTCGTTACCGACCCCGACATCGACATCGTGGTCGAGCTGATTGGCGGCTACACCGCCGCCAGGACGCTCGCGCTCGCGGCGATCGCGAACGGCAAGCATCTCGTCACCGCCAACAAGGCGCTGCTCGCGGTGCACGGCAACGAGATCTTCGCCGCGGCGCAGAAGCACGGCGTCATGGTCGGGTTCGAGGCCGCGGTGGCCGGCGGCGTGCCGATCATCAAGGCGGTGCGCGAGGGTTTGGCCGCCAACCGGATCGAGTGGATCGCCGGGATCATCAACGGCACCTCGAACTTCATCCTGTCCGAGATGCGCGCGAAGGGCCTCGCCTTCGACGACGTGCTGCGCGAGGCGCAGCGGCTCGGCTACGCCGAGGCCGACCCGACCTTCGACGTCGAGGGCGTCGACGCCGCGCACAAGCTCACGATCCTGTCGGCCATCGCCTTCGGCGTGCCGATGCAGTTCGAGCGCTGCTACCGGGAAGGCATCACGAAGCTGACCCAGGCCGACATCCGCTATGCCGAGAGCCTCGGCTACCGGATCAAGCTGCTCGGCATCACCAGGCGCACCGCGGCCGGCATCGAGCTGCGCGTGCATCCGACGCTGATCCCGGCGCGGCGCCTGATCGCGAACGTGGAGGGCGTCATGAACGCAATCCTCGTCAAGGGCGACGCGGTCGGGCCAACGATGTACTACGGCGCCGGTGCGGGCGCCGAGCCGACCGCGAGCGCGGTGGTGGCGGATCTGGTGGACATCACGCGCCTGCACACCGCGGACCCCGAGCATCGCGTGCCGCACCTCGCGTTCCAGCCCGATCGCCTGGCCGCCACCGTGATCCTCCCGATGGAGGAGGTCACCACTTCCTACTACCTGCGCATGCGGGTGCTCGACCGTCCCGGCGTGCTCGCGGACATCACGCGCATCCTCGCCGACCGGACGATCTCGATCGACGCCATGATCCAGCGCGAGCCGGAGGAGGGCGAGGAGCAGGTCGACATCATCATGCTGACGCACCGCACCCAGGAGAAGAACGTGAACGCGGCGATCGCGGCCATCGAGGCGCTGCCGGTGGTCGCGGGGTCGATCACGCGCATCCGGCTCGAAGAGCTGGGCACCGCATAGGCCGGGGCCGATGCGGTACCTCTCGACCCGCGGCGGGATGCCGCCTGCCGCGTTCTGCGACATCCTGCTCGAAGGCCTCGCGCCCGATGGCGGCCTGACGATCCCGGAGTCCTATCCGCGCGTCGACCGGACGACCCTCGCGGCCTGGCGCCGGCTCGACTATCGCGGCCTCGCATTCGAGATTCTGTCGCGCTACATCGACGATATTCCCGCCGTTGACCTGCGCGCGATCGTCGATCGCACGTACACCGCGGCGGCGTTCGGATCGGACGAGATCACGCCGGTGCGCACCCTCGAGCCCGGCCTGCACCTGCTGCAGCTCTCGAACGGTCCGACGCTCGCCTTCAAGGACATCGCGATGCAGCTGCTCGGGAATCTCTTCGAGTACGTGCTCGCGCGCCGCGGCGAGACCCTGAACATCCTCGGCGCGACCTCGGGCGACACCGGTTCGGCCGCCGAGTACGCGATGCGCGGCAAGCGCGGGATACGCGTGTTCATGCTGTCGCCGCTCGGCAAGATGAGCGCGTTCCAGGCGGCGCAGATGTACTCGCTCGCCGACCCGAACATCTTCAACCTCGCGGTGCGCGGGGTGTTCGACGACTGCCAGGACGTGGTGAAGGCGGTCTCCGCCGACCTCGACTTCAAGGCGCGGCTGCGGATCGGATCGGTGAACTCGATCAACTGGGCGCGGGTCGTCGCGCAGGTCGTCTACTACTTCAAGGGCTACTTCGCCGTGACGCGCGGGGAGGACGAGGCGGTGTCGTTCGCGGTGCCGTCCGGGAACTTCGGCAACATCCTCGCCGGCCACGTCGCGCGGTCGATGGGGCTGCCGATCCGGCGCCTCATCCTGGCGACGAACGAGAACAACGTGCTCGACGAGTTCTTCCGCACCGGCGTGTACCGGGTGCGGTCGGCGAAGGAGGTGTTCCAGACCTCGAGCCCCTCGATGGACATCTCGAAGGCTTCCAACTTCGAGCGCTACATCTACGACCTCGTCGGCCGGGACCCGGCGCGGGTGCGCGAGCTGTGGCGGCGCGTGGACACGGATGGCGAGTTCGATCTCTCAAATTCCGCCTACTACCAGCGTGTGGCGGAGACCGGTTTCGTCTCGGACTTCAGTACGCACGCCGACCGTCTCGCGACGATCCGGCGGGTGCACGAGAAGTACGGCTACATCATCGACACTCACACCGCCGACGGAATCAAGGTGGGACTGGGCTTCCGGGAGCCGGGCGTCCCGGTTGTGTGCCTCGAGACCGCGCTCGCGGTGAAGTTCGACGCCGCGATCCGCGAGGCGCTCGGGGTCGCGCCGCCACGTCCGAAGCCCTACGAGGGGCTCGAGGC
>CAZIXQ010000011.1:0-32523 GCA_964543155.1 uncultured Enterobacteriaceae bacterium | reverse complement strand
CCATCGCCTGCGCCATGATCAGGTGGTGGTGCACGCGCAGCGCCGGCGGCTCGGGATAGTGCAGGTTCTCGGTCGGCGTATTGAAGCCGAGCGCGACGATCTCCGCGCCCTGCAGCGCGAGCACGCGGAACGCCTCCGGCCAGCGCCGGTCGTTGCAGATCAGCATCCCGGTGACCGTGTCCATGAACCGGAACGCGCGGAAGCCGAGGTTGCCCACCTCGAAGTACTTCTTCTCGAGGTGCTGGAACGCGGCCTGCGGCTTGTGGTCGGCGTGCCCCGGCAGGTGGATCTTGCGGTACTTGCCGGCGATGCGGCCGTCCGGCCCGACCAGGATCGCGGTGTTGAAGCGCCGCGTGCGGCCGTCCTCCTGCGCGAGCTCGGCATAGCCGAGATAGAAGCCCACGCCGTGCTCGCGCGCGAGGTCGAAGAGCGGCTGCACCGTCGGATTCGGCATCGCGGCCTCGAAGAACCGGCGGTCGACCTCGGCCGGGTCCTCCATCCAGTAGCGCGGGAAGAACGTGGTGAGCGCGAGCTCCGGGAAGACGACGAACTTCGCGCCCATGCCGATCGCATCGCCGAAGAGGGCGACGAGGCGCTTCGCGGCCGCCTCGCGCGTGTCCGAAAGGTGCAGCGGCCCGA
Organism: uncultured Enterobacteriaceae bacterium; assembly: GCA_964543155.1. Taxonomy (GTDB): domain Bacteria; phylum Pseudomonadota; class Gammaproteobacteria; order Burkholderiales; family SG8-39; genus JAGVSZ01. The sequence continues at coordinate 31,884 of CAZIXQ010000011.1, read as the reverse complement.
GCTGGGCCGCCGCGATCTTCATGTGCCGTGCCATCGTTCCCTGTCTCCTACTCCGGGTCCCGGTAGGCCCGCAGCGCGCACTGCGGGCCGTGCCGCTCGAGATCCGGCGGCGTCTCGCGGTGGCCGGGCTCGACGCGCCACACGTCGATGCGGCACCGGTACGGATCCTCGGCGACGTACACCGCGAGGTATCGCCCGCCCGCCTCCGGCCTGAAGGTCACCGCCCGCGCGCAGCCGTAACCGTACCATCCGTCGAGCAGTCCCTGCGCCTGGACGAGCAGCGTGAACCCCCGGTTCGCCGCGACCTGCACGTCCGCCGACGGCGCGGACGCGAGCGAGCCGTCGGGGCGGTAGATCGCGCGCACGTCCGCCGGCTGGCGCTCCTCGAGGCGGGCGATCAGCCGCGCCGCGCCGCCCTCGCAACCGGGCTCGTCGCGCGCGACGGCGACGGCCGTGCCGCCGAGCGTGAAGGCGACGACCCGGAGCGCCGCGTGCGGCCCGTCCGCCGGCGGCGCGTACGGCGCGAGCGGGGTGCAGCCGGCGAGGGCGAGCGCGACTGCCGCCCGCTTCACCCCGCACGCCGGAAGAAAGTCCGCTCGCGGGAGGCGAGCAGCGGCACCGCGTTCGCGAGGTAGTGCTTGAATGCCGCCGTCTGCTGGTGCGACTCGAACGCCGCATCGTCCACGTAGATCTCGTAGAGCATCACCCTGGTCGGGTCGTTCTTGTCCACCAGCACGTCGAACTGCTTGCAGCCCGCCTCGGTGCGCGCGGCGCGCGCGTTCGCGAGGACCTCGGCCATGAACTTCTCGACGTTCTCCGGCTTGATCCGGATGTTCACCACCAGCACCAGCTCGCTCATTTGCGTCCTCCGAGTAATCCTCGCAACGGGCCCGTCCCACCGCTCGAGGCCCGCGCGGTCGCGACCGGCCCGGGCACACCGCGCGGAATGAACTCGCCCGAGCCGCGTGCGACCTTCAGCGCGCCGTCCTCGACCGCGATGCGTCCGCGACTGATCACCGTCGTCGGCCAGCCGGTCACCGTCGTGCCCTCGTACGGGGTGTAGCCCACGTTGTCCTTCATCATCGCCGCGGTGAGCGCCACTCGCTTCTCCGGCTCCCAGATCGCAAGATCGGCGTCCGCACCGACCGCGATCGTCCCCTTGCGCGGCGCAAGGCCGTACAGGCGCGCGTGGTTCGTGGCGGTCAGCGCGACGAACTCGTTCAGCGTGATGCGCCCCTTCCCGACGCCCTCGGAGAAGAGCAGCGGCAGCCGCACCTGCAGGCCCGGTACGCCGTTCGCCATGTCCTTGAACGTGGTCTCGTCGCCCTTGGGCAGCTTGCCCGTCGCGTCGAACCGGTACGGCGCGTGGTCGGACGAGAACACCTGGAACGTCCCGTCGGCGAGCCCGCGCCAGACCGCTTCCTGCGAGGCCTCGTCGCGCGGCGGCGGGCTGCAGCACCACTTCGCACCCTCGAGGCCCGGCCGGTCGGCATCGCTCGCTTTCAGGAAGAGGTACTGCGGGCAGGTCTCCGCGAAGATCCGGGCGCCGAGCGTCTGCGCGGCGCGGATCGTCTGCACCGCCTCGATCCCCGAGACGTGCACGATCAGCACCGGCACGTCGAGCAGGCGCGACAGCGCGATCACCCGGCCCGTCGCCTCCGCCTCCGCGAGCGGGTGGTGGCTCGTCATGTGGAACTTCGGCGCGGTGTGGCCGCGCTCGAGCAGCCGCTTCGCGATCCACTTGATGATCTCGTGGTTCTCGGCGTGCACCATCACGAGCGCGCGCTCGCGGTCGGCGACCGCGAGCACGTCGAGGAGCTGGTCGTCGGTGAGGCGCAGGAGGTCATAGGTCATGTAGACCTTGAGCGAGGTGATGCCGCGCCGGATCATCGCCGGCAGCTCCTCGGCGAGCGCGCGCTCGTTCGGGTCGGCGACGATCAGGTGGAAGCCGTAGTCGATCACCGCCTTCTCGGCGGCGCGCCGCGCGTAGTCGTCCACGACCGCGACGATCGAGTTGCCGCGGTGCTGCGCGGCGAACGGAATGATCGTCGTCGTGCCGCCGAACGCGGCCGCGACGGTGGCGCTGTAAAAATCGTCCGCGCACATCTTGCCGGTCGAGGAGAGCTGCTCGACGTGACAGTGACTGTCGATCCCGCCGGGCAGCACGAGCCGGCCGCGCGCGTCGAGGTCGCGCCTGCCGGGCGCGAGATCCTTCGCGATCGCGGCGATCCGCCCGCCCGCGACGCCGATGTCGGCGGCGAAGGTGTCGGTCGCGGTCGCGACGGTGCCGTTGCGGACGGTGAGGTCGTACATGGGGACGCGGTCGAACATAGTCCCGCCCGGCGCGCGTCGTCAAGCTCGGGGACAATCTGCACCATGCTCGCGCACCGCCTCTGCACCGCGCCGATGATGGACTGGTCGGACCGGCACTGCCGGTTCTACTTCCGCGCGCTCGCCCCGCACGCGCTCGTCTACACCGAGATGATCACCACCGGGGCCCTCATCCACGGCGAGCTGCCGCGCCACCTCGACTTCGACCCGGCCGAGCACCCGGTGGCCCTGCAGCTCGGCGGAAGCGAGCCCGGCGATCTCGCCGCCTGCGCGAAGCTCGCCGAGCGCTGGGGCTACGACGAGATCAACCTCAACTGCGGCTGCCCGTCCGAGCGCGTGCAGCGCGGGGCCTTCGGCGCGTGCCTCATGGCCGAGCCGGTGCTCGTCGCCGACTGCATGAAGGCGATGCAGGACGCGGTGTCGATTCCGGTCACGGTCAAGCATCGCCTCGGCATCGATCGCGTGGAGGACTACGACTTCGCACGCCGGTTCGTCGCGACGCTCGCGCGACACGCGGGGTGCCGGACCTTCATCGTCCACGCGCGCAACGCCGTGCTGAAGGGCCTCTCGCCGAAGGACAACCGCGAAGTGCCGCGGCTGCGGCACGACGAGGTGCAACGCCTCAAGCGCGAGTTCCCCGAGCTGGAGATCGTGGCGAATGGCGGCATCGCCACCCTCGCGGCGGCCGAGGCCGCGCTCGCGCAGGTGGACGGCGTCATGCTCGGGCGGGCCGCCTATCACGACAGCTACCTCCTCGCCACGCTCGACGCGCGCCTCTTCGGCACGACCGCGCCGACGCGCCCCGAGGTCGTCGCCCGCATGCACCGCTACGCGGTTGCGGCAGTCGCCCGTGGCACGCCGCTGCGGGCGATCGCGCGGCACCTGCTCGGGCTCTACCAGGGCCGCCCCGGGGCGCGCGCCTGGCGCCGCACGCTCTCCGATGCTGCAGCGCTCTCGCGCAACGACCCGGACTTATTGCTCGCAGCCGCGGCGCGCCTGGAGGCCCCGGCCGCCGCCGCGGCCTGAAACTTCTTGCATAATCCGGCGCCATGAGCGGGGCGATCGTCGTCATCAACCCCAATTCGACCGAGGCGGTCACGCGCGGCATCGACCGCGCGTGCGAGCCGCTGCGGATGCCCGGCGCCCCGCCGATCGAGTGCGTGACGCTCGCCGCGGGCCCGCCCGGCATCCAGACCCAGCGCGACGTCGACGGCGTCGTCGCGCCGCTGCTGCGGCTCGTGTCGGAGCTGGACGCCCGCGCCGCGGCGTTCGTCATCGCGTGCTTCAGCGACCCGGGCCTGCACTCGGCGCGCGAGGCGACCCGCAAGCCCGTGCTCGGCATCATGGAGTGCGGCATCCTCACCGCGCTCACGCTCGGCCAGCGCTTCGGCGTGATTGCGATCCTGCCGACCTCGATTCCGCGCCACCTGCGCACGATCAGCGCGATGGGCGTCGCGGGCCGGCTCGCAGGCGAGCGCGCGGTCGGGCTGCCGGTGGTCGAGCTCGCCGACGAGGCGAAGACCGCGCAGCGCATGATCGAGGCCGGCAAGGCGCTCGCCGCCGACGGCGCGGACGCGATCGTCATGGGCTGTGCGGGCATGGCGCAGTACCGCGACCGCGTGGAGCAGGCCTGCGGCGTGCCGGTGGTGGAGCCCACCCAGGCGGCGGTGGCGATGGCGATCGGCCGGGTGCGACTCGGATGGTGACGCACGCCCTGCCGCAGGCCGGCGCGCGGGACGCGCCGCGCGAGGTCACGGTGCGCGCGGAGGAGCCGAACGACGCGCGCGCGATCCGGCGGGTGATCGTCGCCGCGTTCAAGGGACAGCTCGAGGCCGACCTGGTGGACACGCTGCGCCGGCACGGCAAGGTCTCCGCGTCGCTGGTGGCGACGCTCGGGCACGCGATCGTCGGCCATGTACTGCTGAGCGACGTCGCGCTGCACGGGCCGGGCCTCTCCCCGCGGGGCACGGGACTCGCGCCGCTCGCGGTCCGGCCCGCCCTGCAGCGGCGCGGCATCGGCGCGGCGCTGATGCGCGCCGCGATCGCCGGCGCGCGCGAGGCCGGCTACGGCTTCATGGTGCTGCTCGGCGACCCGGCGTACTACCGCCGCTTCGGGTTCCGCACCGCCGCGACCCTGGGGCTCGCGTGCGAGTTCGAGGCGCCCGAGGAGGCGTTCATGGCGCTCGAGCTCGCCCCCGGCGCGCTCGCCGGCGCCGGCGGTCTGGTGCGCTACGAGCCGGAGTTCGACGCCGCGCTGTGACAGGTCACCGCGGCGCGCGCCTGCAGTTCTCGTAGAGCCGCTTGCCGTCCTCCTCGAGCTGCGCGTCGTCGCCTTGCGTGCGCAGGTCGGTGCGGCCATTGGAATAGCTGACGCCGGAGGCCGTGCGGATCGCGTCGAGACGGAACTCGCGGTCCGGGAACATCACCATCGCCGCCTTGCCGCCGTCGAGGTAGCGCACGACGAGCGTCCTGTTTCCCTCGCACTTGTAGACCGTGGCATCGGCCGGGTACCACGGCCGGTCGGGCGCCGGCGAGCTGCCGAACGGCCACCCGCTCGAGCAGCCGGCAAGCGCGGCCGCGGCGATCACCGCGAACAGGCTTTCTGCCTTCACGACGCCTCCCCCTGCCTCGATCAGCATTCCGGCTCGCCCGGCGCGGGCGCGGGCGCCGGGTTGAAGCCGAACCGTGCGGGCACCTCCGCCGCCTTGATCGCGCTCAGCGGGACGCGCCGCCGTCCGAGTACGAGCGCGAGGTCGGGCAGCGCGCCCGCGGTCAGCTCGGCGAGCGACTCTTCGCTCACGGGTCCGCTCGCCGTCTCGATCCGGTCGAGGAGCGCGTGCAGGTCGCGGTCGAGCAGCACGCCCGGCCCGAGCTCGGTTTCCAGCACGAGCATCCCGGCATCGTCGATCCAGGCCGCCCGGACCTCGTCCACCGCGCGTCCGGTGTGCGTCTCGAGCGACTCGCCGTCGCCGCGCAGCCGGTACACGTAAGGCGTGTACTCGAGCGCGACGAACACGCGCTGCGGCCCGTTCTGGAAGTACCAGCGCCCGGCGTCGTCGTGCGCGTAATTGCGGCCGATGAAGTCCACGACCGCCTCGTTCGCGATGCGCTCGAAGACCGGCTGCGCGTCGCGCGCCTGGCGCGCCTTCACGAGCCAGTTGCCGCGTCGGTCGAGCCGCAGCCAGCCGAACACGTTCGGCACGTTCGGCCACTTCTGCATCGCACGGATGACGATCTCGTCCACGGGCTCCCGAATCGCAACGACTTGCGGCAAGGATGCCATAGAACGCACGCGTCCCTCGCGGCCCGGTGACCCGGGTGCTAGAGTGAACGTCCCCCAACGTCGCGGAGTACCGCCATGATCACCGAGATCGTTCTCTTCAAGCTCCCCGCCGGGATGACGCGCGAGCAATACGCCGCCAAGGCACGGGAGTCCGCAGCGACCTGGGGCGCGAACCCCGACCTCATCCGCAAGAACTATCTCTACGACGCCGAGCGCGGCTACGGCGGCGGGGCGTACACGTGGAAGTCGCTCGCCGACGCACAGAAATGGCACGGCGAGGCGTTCAGGAAGCGGATCAAGGAGCTCTACGGCAGCGAGCCGACCTTCACCTATTACGACACGCCGATCCTCGTCGACAACGAGGCGCGGCACATCCGCGAGGCGGCCTGATCAGCCGCCCAGCGTCGCGGCGAACTTCGGATACGTCTCCGCGATCTCGTCGCGGATCCTGCCGCGGATGAGCGCGAGCACGCGCGGGTCGGGTTCGGGCGTGACCGGCACCCGCGCCGGCCGGTCGAACTCGAACCCGGTGTTCGCGACGATCTCCTCGGCCGTGTGGCCGGGGTGCACGCTCTCGAGGGCGAAGCGCTTGCGCGCCCTGTCGAAGGCGAACAGCCCGAGCCCGGTGAGCAGCTTCCACGGCCCGCCCGGCCGATAGACACCGGACGGGCTCGTGCCCGGCGCGCTGACGAAGTCGACCTTCTTCACGAATACGCGCGGCGAGTGCTCCTCGCGGAAGAGGATCACTCGCGGCACGAGGAAATAGAGATAGGCCGAGCCGAACGAGCCCGGCCAGCGCACGTCGACGCGCGGGTAGGCGCCCGCGCCAACGAGGTTGATGTTCGCCTCCCCGTCGATCTGGCCGCCGCCGAGGAAGAAGACGTCCACGCGTCCCTGCGCGGCGCGATCGAACGTCTCCACCCCGCCGTTGGTGAAGTCGGTGTGCCTGCGCGAGCCGAGGATCGTGACGCGCAGCGCGCCCGCGGAGAGCTCGCGCGCGACGAGCGCGGCGGAGCCGGGAATCGGCGACTGGTTGCCGATCACGACGCTGCGGCTGCCCTCGAGGAGGCGCGCGATCGCAGCGATCAGGATCTCGGACTTCGTTGCGCTCATTGGCTCAGCCAGGCCGCGAGCCACGACGCGAACCCCTCGCGCGTGCGCGCCGCCTGCGCGTAGCGGCCGAGCGCGGCATCGTCTGGGGCGTAGCGACCCGGGAGCCCGAGCGGCCACGCGCCACGCGGCGCGACGGCGATCCGGTCGACGTAGAGCGCGGGGATCACCGCCCCGGCGCGGTCGGGATCCGCGAGCAGGTCGTCCTCGTCCACTTCCTCGACGGTGACGAAGGTCGCGCGCGAAGCCTGCGCCATGTTCAGGAGGTCGCGCGAGCGTCCAATGAACACGTTCCCGAGGCGATCGGCGCGCGGGGCGTGGAACAACGCGACGTCGGGACGGATCGCGGGAAGCACGACCACCGGATCTCCGGGCGCGAACGGGTTGTCGATCACCTTCCAGTCCGGCCGGTTCGCGACGAGGTCGCTGCCGAGCAGGCCGCGAAGCGGGATGAACGGCAGGCCCTTCATCCCGGCCTGCACCCGGGCGTGGATCGCCGGGCAGGTCGCGTCGAGGATCGTCACGCTGCCGTCGCGTGCCGCAGCCGCGAAGCGCGGCCCGGTGCCGTACTCGCCGATCGACACCGCAGAGGTCTCGATCGCGGCGACGCTGCCGGCGCCGATCAGCGCGTCGGCCTGGATGCTGCTCGTCGGCACGCAGACGAGGCGGAGCGCCTTCGCTCGCCGGCGCACCAGCTCGCGCGTCGCGGCCATCGCGACGCCGAAGGGGGCGCTCGGGATCGCAACCGTCGCGCCGTCGGGAATCGCGGCGGCGAGCGCCGGGACGTCGCAGTGTGCAGTCATGGGCGCGAGAGTATGCGCCAGATTGCAGCGACGCGGCATCGCTATACTGCGCGCCTCGCCCGAGGACGTTCCATGGCCCGCCTGCCCTACCCCGACGTCGACCGGCCCGAGCTCGCAGCGCTCGTGGAACGCATCACGCGCGAGCGCGGCGGCCGGATGCTCAATCTCTACCGCATGCTCCTGCACAGCCCGCCGATGGCCGAAGGCTGGCTCGCGTTCTTCACCTCGGTGCGGCAGAAGGGCGCGCTGTCCGGCCGCTATCGCGAGCTCGCGATCATGCGTATCGCGGTGATCAACGGCGCGCAATACGAGTTCAAGGCGCATGTGCCCTTCGCGCTGAAAGAAGGCCTGACGCCGGCGCAGCTCGACGCGCTGGCGGCCGACCGCGCGCCCGGGGGTCTGACCGAGGCCGACCGCGCCGTCCTCGCCTACACCGACGCGATGACGCGCGCGGTGCGCGTGCCCGAGGACGTGTTCGCAGCCGTGCGCAGGCACTTCGCCGAGCGCGAGCTGGTCGAGCTCACCGTCACGGTCGCCGGCTACAACTGCGTCTCGCGCTTCCTCGAGGCGGTCCAGGTCGACCACGATTAGGCACGACGATGCTGCGCGAGCACTTCACCTTCGTGCACCGCCTGCGCGTGCGCTGGGCGGAAGTCGACCGTCAGGACGTCGTCTTCAACGGCAACTACTTCCTCTACTTCGACGTCGCCATGGCCGAGTACTGGCGCGCCATCGGATTCGACTACCCGAGGGAAATCGTGTCGCTGGGCATGGACATCTACGCGATCAAGGCGACCGCGGAGTACCACGGGTCCGCCGGCTACGACGAGCTCCTGGACATCGGCTGCCGGACCGCGCGCATCGGGCGCACTTCGATGGTGCTCCTCTTCGGCATCTGGCGCGGCGAGGAGCACCTCACGAGCGGCGAGCTCGTCTACGTGAACGCCGATCTGAAGACGAGGCAGTCGACGCCCTGGCCCGCGTTCCTGCGCGAACGGATCCTCGCCTACGAGCGCACGCCGCCGGAGGTCGTCGGCGCGCGCAGTTCCTAGGGCGTGCGCGGCGACGCGAGACGGTCGACCATCGCCTTCACCGCGGCGATCTGAGGTCCGGTCTTGGTCGCGTAATTCGGCCCGGTGTAGCCCCACCAGTCCCAGCAGCCCCGCGGATTGAACACGAAGCTCCGGCGCAGGCCCGCTCCGCTCCAGCCGTTGCGGCTGATCGTCTGCGGATAGAGCACGATCAGCCGATTCGCATCGGCCCAGCGGTTGAACCCGGCCTCGCGTACGAAGCGCTCGCCGATCGCCTCTGCGCTCTGTCGGCAGCCGTGAAACGCGACGTGCACGCGACACTGCGCCGCCGCGCAGGCGGCCGGCACGTACGCGAAACCGGTGTCGGCGAGGCTGATCGAGTGCGCATCGCCGGCGGCGAAGCGCGTCTGGTCGAACGCGACGATGCGCCCGGACGGCGTGGCCGCCGGCGGCTCGAGCGGGCCGAGCAGGTGCTCGAGAAGCTCGCCCGCCGCGTCGTAGTCGCAATCGTTGATGAACGGCGCCGCCGTGACTTCGCATGCGCTCCCCGCGCTCTCGGTCACCATCGCGTGCCCGGCGGGCTTGTCGCGCACCAACGCGATGCGCTCCGGTGCGACGCCGGCGCGCAGGTAGAAGGCGCGCAGCGCTGCGACCACCGATGCGTCCACCGTCCGGTCCTGCGTCCCCGAGAAGAGCCAGATGCGCGCGGGCGCGAGCTGCCCCACCGCGTCGATTGCGCCCGCGCGTGCGAATAGATCGGCCTGGACCTTGAGGACTTCGATCGCGGGCAGCGCCGTCCACGCGCCCGGGGTCATGCAGTTGAAGAGCGCGGTGAACACCGACCCTTGCGCGCAGTAGTACGGGCCGGCCGCGAGCACGCCGACGCCGCTCACCGCACTGGAGTGGGCGACGTGGAACTGCACCGCCATGTAGCCGCCGGAGGAGACGCCGGACACCGTCACGGCCCGCGCATCGGCGCCGAGCGCGGGCAGCGGACCGGCGGCCTGCGCGGGCGCGGCGCAGACGGCGAGCGCGAGGAGGAATGCGCGGACGGGCAGCACGCGTCCGTATAATAGGCGCCCTTCCGCCCTCCTTCCGACGAGGCTCCCGATGCTCCTCCGCGACAGGCTATACATCGACGGCGCGTGGACCGCGCCGCACGGCAAAGGCACGATCGACGTCCACTCCGCCTCGACCGAAGAGGTGATCGCGAGGATCCCCGACGGCGACGAGCACGACGCTGCCGCTGCGGTCGCGGCCGCGCGCGCGGCGTTCGAGGGCTGGGCCGCGACGCCGCCGGCCGACCGCGCCGCGTTCCTCGCGAAGATCCAGGAGGGCATGAAGGCCCGCTCCGACGAGATCGGCAGGACGATCGCGCAGGAGGTCGGCATGCCGGTGAAGCTCGCCACGCGCATCCAGGCGGGCTCGCCGACATTCACGTTCGGCATGTACGCGAAGCTCGGCGCGGGCTTCCAGTGGGAGGAGAAGGTCGGCGCGTCGATCGTCGTGCGCGAGCCGGTGGGCGTGGTCGCATGCATCACGCCGTGGAACTATCCGCTGCACCAGATCGCCGCGAAGGTCGCGCCCGCGCTCGCGGCCGGGTGCACCGTCGTGCTCAAGCCCTCCGAGGTCGCGCCGCTCAACGCCTTCATCCTCGCCGAGATCGTCGACTCGGTCGGGCTGCCGAAGGGCGTGTTCAACCTCGTCACCGGCTACGGCCCGGTCGTCGGCGAGGCCCTCGCGAAGCACCCCGACGTCGACATGGTGTCGTTCACCGGGTCGACGCGCGCCGGCAAGCGCGTGTCGGAGCTCGCGTCGGCGACGGTGAAGCGCGTCGCGCTCGAGCTCGGCGGGAAGAGCGCTTCGGTCGTCCTCGAGGATGCCGACCTCGCCGCGGCGGTGAAGGGCACGGTGTCCGCGTGCTTCCTCAACTCCGGCCAGACGTGCAGCGCGCACACCCGCATGCTGGTTCCGGAAGCGAAGTACGCGGAGGCGGCGAAGCTCGCCGCAGAGGAAGCGCAGAAGTACACCCTGGGCGACCCGCTCGACGAGAAGACGAAACTCGGGCCGCTCACCTCGGCCGCCCAGCGCGAGCGCGTGCGCGGCTACATCCGCAAAGGCATCGAGGAGGGCGCGGTGCTCCTCGCCGGCGGGCCCGACGCACCCGAAGGTCTCGGGAAGGGCTATTACGTGAAGCCCACCGTGTTCGGCAAGGTGAACCCGAAGTCGACCATCGCGCAGGAGGAGATCTTCGGCCCGGTGCTCGCGATCATCACCTACAAGGACGAGGCCGAGGCGATCCGCATCGCCAACGACACCCCGTACGGGCTCGGCGGCGGCGTGTGGTCGGGGAGCGAGGAGCACGCGCTGAAGGTCGCGCGGCGGCTGCGCACCGGCCAGGTGGACATCAACGGCGCGCCGTTCAACATGTTCGCGCCGTTCGGCGGCTTCAAGCAGTCGGGGCACGGCCGCGAGCTCGGAAAGTTCGGGCTCGAGGAGTTCCTCGAGCTGAAGTCCCTGCAGCTCAAACCGGACGAGAAGCCGAAGTCCTGACCGCGCGCCGATGCCGTCGGAGCGCCGCTTCGTCCTCGGCGTCGACCTCGACGGCGTCTGCGCGGATTTCTACGGCGGACTCAAGCCGGTCGCGGCCGAGTGGCTCGGCGTGGACGTCGCGAGCCTGCCCGAGCGCGTGTCGTGGACGCTGCCCGAGTGGGGCGTCGACCGGGCGCCGGGCGGCTACGACGCCCTGCATCGCTTCGCGGTGACCCAGCGCGAGCTGTTCCGGCGGCTGCCCCCGATGCCCGGCGCGCCGCAGGCGCTGCGTGAGCTCTCGGCGCACGACGTGCGCATCCGCATCATCACCCACCGGCTCTTCATCAAGTACTTCCACCAGGTCGCGGTGCGCCAGACGATCGAGTGGCTCGACTACCACGACATCCCGTACTGGGACCTCTGCTTCATGCGCGAGAAGGCGGCGGTGGGCGCCGACCTCTACGTGGAGGACTCGCCGGAGAACGTCGCGCGGCTGCGCGCGCAGGGGCTCAAGACGATCGTCTTCTCCAACTCGACCAACGAGCACCTCCCCGGGCCGCGCGCACATTCGTGGGAGGAGGTCGTCGATCTCGTCCTCGCGGAGAAGGCGGCGTGGGAGGCGCGCGGGTAGGTACGCCGCGCTAGGCGCGCGGCGCGCGCGGGAACAACCCGACCACGAAGTCCACGAACACCCGCACCTTCGCCGAGAGGTGCCGGCCCTGGGGGTACACGACCGAGATCGGATAGAGCTCGGCGTGCTGCCAGTCCGTGAGGATCGGCCGCAGCGCCCCGGAGGCCACCCAGCGGCTCGCGAAGAGATCGAGCGTCTGGACGATGCCGGCCCCGCTCACCGCGGCGTCGACCATCGCCTCGCCATTGCTGACGGAGAGCCGGCTGCCGGGCGTGCGGACGACCCGCTTCCCGTCCTTCTCGAACGTCCAGGTGAACACCTCTCCGCGCGACACCGCGTAGAGCCCCAGGCAGTTGTGAGCGTCGAGGTCGTCCGGGACGACGGGCTCGCCGTGCAGCGCCAGGTAGTCGGGAGACGCGTAGGTCCCCCACTGCGCCGCGTACAGCCGCCGCGCGACGAGTGAGGAATCGCTCAGGGGACCGACGCGGACTGCGGCGTCCACGCCTTCCTCGACCAGATTGGTGCGGCGGTCCTCCAGGAGCGCGAGCACCTGGAGCTCGGGGTATTGCGCCGCGAAGCGCGGCAGGGCGGGAACGATGTACTGCCGCCCGAGCGGCACCGGCATCTCCACACGGAGGACGCCTCGGGGCACGCGCTTTCCCGCCCCGAGCATCGTCTCGGTTTCCTGGACGTCGGCGAGGACCCGCCGGACGTGCTCCAGGTAGGCCGCGCCGTCGTCGGTCAGGCTCAGCCGCCGGGTCGTGCGATTGAGCAGCTTCACGCCGAGCCGGTTCTCGAGCGCTGCAATGTGAGCGGTCACACTCGCCTTGGACAAGTCCAGGCGGTCGGCTGCGCGAGAGAAGCCGCCCAGTTCGACCACCCAATGGAAGACCTCCATGCTCGTCAATCGGTCCATTCAGGCCGTCCTTTTGTTCTGCAGTACCGAACAGTCATTTCGATGCTACCCCGTTTTTTCGGTCCTGACGAACATCCAGAATGCGCTCCATCGAGATCGCAGCGCTCCGGCGACTGGGACCTCGAAAGGCCAGAAGTGCACCGTCAACCGACACTGGAAAGGAAACGAATCATGAAACGCAACCTGATCGCAGTCGCCGCCATCGGCCTGGCGCTGGGCGCGAACGTCGCCCTCGCCGACAACAACTGGGCGTTCGACGACGCCTACTGGAAGCAGGGCCAATCGGTCCCGTCCGTCCAGGCCGCCGCGTCGGCCGAGGCGCAGGGCAAGTACGAGCAAGTCGACCGCTTCAACCCGTAACGCCACCCAAGGAGACCACCATGATCCGCAAAGCCATCCTCGCCGCCGCGCTCGCGCTCGGCACCACCGCCGCCTTCGCCGACAACAACTGGGCGTTCGACGACGCCTACTGGAAGCAGGCGCACGGCACGCAATCGGTCCAGACCGTGCAGTCGGTCCCGGCCCGGGGCAGCTACGACTTCGTGAACCAGTACAACTACTAATCGCAGCACCTCAACCTCAAGGAAGACACCATGATCCGCAACGCCATCCTCGCCGCCGCGCTCGCGCTCGGCACCACCGCCGCCTTCGCCGACAACAACTACGCGTTCGACGACGCCTACTGGAAGCAGGGCCAGTCGATCCAGTCCGTCCAGACCGACCGGTCGGACGAGGCGCGCGGCCGGTACGACCAGGTCGACCGCTACAACCCGTAATGTCCGAAGCCGGGGAGCCGGGACGCGAGTCCCGGCCGCCCGAGCCTCGGCAAGGAGGCTTCAATGAAATCGCTCCAACTGCGTCTTTCCGGCATTGCGGTGCTTGCCGCCGCAGCCCTCGCCCTGCTGCTCGCGCCGATTCATGCGCGCGCCGAGGCCGGTTTCTCCGACCGCCACGAGATCCCGGTCTTCGTCCTCGATCGCATCGAACTCGCCACCGACGCGCACGGGCGCGTGGGCTGAACGGCGGCCCGAAAATGTGCGACCCTAAGCGTCCGGCCCCTGTCGCGGCCCATTAGAGCGGCGCACGGAACCCGGGTCGAGGGAGATGCCGAAATGCTTGTGGTCAGCGGAGGATCGGGCCGCGTCGCTCATGCCGTCACTGCGGCGCTCGCGTCGGCCCCGGGCGGCAAGCGGCTCGGGCTGCTGAAGCCGGGAGCGGCGGCCGGCTTCCCGGCGGCGTTCGCGCTCCAGACCACCCCGCTCCACTCGCCCCAGGAACGCGCGCGCCTGATGGCGGGCGCCACGAACCTCGTGCTGGTGCCGAGCTTCGACCAGCGCGTGACCGAGCAGCAGATGGGGCTCGCGGCCATGGCGCGGGACGCAGGTATCCAGCGCGTTCACGTCCTGTCCGCCGCCGGGGCGGACGCGCGCTCGCCGGTGACGCTCCTGCGCTGGCTCGGCCTGCTCGAGCGCGAGGTGATCGCTTCGGGCCTGCCGCACACGATCCTGCGCTGCATGCCGTACATGCAGTCGATTCCCCTCTTCATTCGCCGGGACACAAATGGCTGGAAGGTGGTCGGGCCGTTCCGCGACGCGGCCTTCGCCTGGGTCGACGCCTACGACGCCGGCAGCGTCATCGCGAATCGCCTCGGCTTCACTGCCGGCGGCAACCTCGCCTGCGACCTCTCCGGGCCCCAGGAGTGGACCTTCGAAGCCGTCGCGGAACAGCTCGCCACCACGCTCGCCGAGCCGGTGCGCTACGTCGACATCGGCCGACCCGAGGCCGCGGGCATGCTCGAGGCGACCGGACTCGCGCCCGCGCGCGTCCGGGCGATCACCGAGTACTGGGACTACCTGGCGAGCGGGGTGCTACGGTGCGGCTGCTGCAACGGGGCGGACGCCCTGCTCGGCCGGCCCCGCCGCACCCTCGCCGAGTACCTGCGCGACTACGCGGCCGAGCTCCTGCAGGCCGCCTGAGCCGGCACGCATCGCGGCACGTGTCGAGCCTCGAGGACATCGCCGGGTCGCCACTCTTCCTGGTCGGGCTCGCGTTCGGACTGGTCGGCCTGCTCCAGATGGCCGCCGGCTTCGTCGTGCTCTTCCGGCGCGAACCGGTCGGGTTCGCGGTGCGGCTCCTGATCGGCCTCGCGGTGACCGCGCTCGGGCTGCTCGCCACCGTCGTCTCGGTCGGCATGCGGGGCTACCAGGCGCTCACGCGCGAGGAGGTCGCCGCGCGCATCACGGTGAAGCCGAGCGCGCCGCAGCGCTTCGATGCGCAGGTGAAGTTCCCCGACGGGCGCACCGCCGGCTACGTGATCGCGGGCGACGAGCTGTACGTCGACGCCCACATCCTCAAGTGGAAGCCGATCGCGAACGTGCTCGGCCTGCACACCGCCTACGAGCTCGACCGCATCGCCGGACGCTACCGGTCGGTCGAGCAGGAGCGCACTGCCCTTCGCACCGTGTACCCGCTCGGCGCCCCGCGCGCGCTGGATCTCTTCGACCTCCGGAAACGGAGCGCCTGGCTCGCGCCGCTCTACGACACCGAGTACGGTTCGGCGAGCTTCGTGCCGGTCGACCGTCCGATGGAGCTCGAGGTGCGCGTGTCGACCACCGGCCTGCTCGTGCGGGAGGCAAAGCCGTAGACGCGTCCCACCGATGGGCCGCAGTCCTTCAGCGCTGGTCGTGCTCGACCAGCGCGAGCTCGAACTTCTCGAGACCGACCTGGATCACGTCGCCCGCCGCGAGCGGCTGCCAGTCGTCGGCGATCGGCTTGCCGTTCACCCGCGGCGGCTTCCCCCCCACGCGCGCGATGAAATAGCCCTGCGGCCGGCGGAAGATCGCGGCGTACTCGTCGCCGCGCCGCCCCAGCGCGACCAGCGCACGGTCGAGCGCGACCACGCGTCCGCTCTCCTGGCCGGGGACGCGGAGCACGCCCTCGGGGAGCTTCAGGTCGAGCGCGCGCGCCGACGCGCCGGGTGGACGCCCCCCCGGCGCGGCGGCCCGCGTCGCGTCCGAGGCGTGGAAGATCGTCGTGCGCTCGCCCTCCTGGCCCACCACGCTCTTGTGATCGACGTAGCGAAGCTGAAAGTCGAGGATCTCGACCACGTCGCCGTGGCGCAGGAGATGGCGCGTGACCCGGGTCCCGTTCACACACGTGCCGTTCGCGCTGCCGAGATCCTGGAGGATGTGGTCGTTGCCGACCAGATCGATCGCGGCGTGCTGCTTGCTCACCGCCTGGTCCTCGAGGCGGATGCCCGCGCCCTCGGCACGGCCGATCACCACCCGGTCACGCTCGATGAACCAGGACCCGAGGGCGGCGCCGGCGCGGCTCGCGACGAGTTTCGCCATGATCGTCCGCTCACGCCCCGAGCTTGGTGCGCAGCCAGCCGAAGAACCCCTGCGGCTCCGGCTCGGGCGCCCGTTTCGGCTCGCGCTTGCGATCGACGCGCACGACCACCACGGAGATGTTGTCGCGACCGCCGCGATCGTTCGCCATGGCGACCAGCGTGGAGGCCGCCAGCTCGAGGTTGGGCGCGAGGACCTCGAGCGCGGACGCGATGTCCCCGTCCTCGACCAGGTCGTGCAACCCGTCGGTGCACAGGAGGTACACGTCGCCCGGCAGGACCTCGTGCTCGCCCAGGTCCGGCGCCATCTGCTCGGCGGCGCCCAGCACCCGCGTCACGAGCTGGCGGCTGCGCGAGACGCGCGCCTCCTCGCTCGTCATCTGGCCTGCGGCGAGCTGGCTCTGCACGAACGAGTGGTCGGTCGTCAGCCGCTCGAGCCGGCCCGATCGCCAGCGATACACGCGCGAGTCGCCGACGTGCGCGATCGACACCCGGTCTCCCTGGAACCAGGCGAGCGCGAGCGTGGTGCCCATGCCCTTCAGCGCGGGCTCGGCGCGCGCGCGCTCCAGGATCGCCCGGTTGGCCGCGGCAAACGCGGCGTGGGTCGCGGCCCGCGGCGCGAGGTTCTGCCCGGCGAGCAGCGATTGCACGAGCGTGGCGGTCGCGAGCTTGGACGCCACCTCCGCGCCCTTGTGCTCCGCCATGCCGTCAGCCACCGCGACCACGCCGCGCTCCGCGTCGGTGACGAAGCTGTCCTCGTTGAAGCTCCGGACCCGTCCCAGGTCGGAGCGGGCGGCGACGTCGAGCGCGATCCGGCTCATCGAACCGCCCCGCCGCGCGGCGCGCTCGGCCGTTCACCCGCGGCGCGACCGCGCGCAACCCGTGCGCGGGCCGGCGCGCCGCCGCAGCGCCGCTGATATGACATTGACATAGCCTGGAATTTTCGCCCGGGCGGCCGGAAAGCGCCAGCCGCATGCCGGGATTTTGCCCGGATGTTAGGCCGGCCGGCCCCCACCACAAAAAGAAATAGTTTGGATTCCGGCGCTTATGCCCGGCCAAAGCAGGGGGTTTCTTGCGACAATCGCTTCCATGCAAGAGGCGAGCCAGGCATCCGTGACCGGCCGGCTGGGCCGCTACGAGCTGCTCGGGGAGCTCGGTCGCGGCGCGATGGGCGTCGTTTTCCGCGCGCGCGACCCGATCATCGACCGCGTGGTCGCGCTCAAGACGATCGACCCCGGCCGGTCGGGCGAGGCGCACGCGCGCTTCGCGGAGCGCTTCTTTCAGGAGGCGCGCTCCGCGGGGCGGCTCAACCACCCCAACATCGTCACGATCTACGACGCGGGCGAGGCGGGCGGCCAGGCGTACATCGCCATGGAGTTTCTGGAGGGGGCGAGCCTGCGCCAGATGCTCGACGAGCAGGCGCCGCTGCCGGCGCAGCGCGCGGTGGAGATCGCCGGCCAGGTCGCGCGCGGCCTCGCCTACGCGCACGAGCACGGCGTCGTGCATCGCGACATCAAGCCGGCGAACATCATCATCCAGCGCAACCGCCGGCCGAAGATCACCGACTTCGGCATCGCCCGTCTGGGCGAGGCCGACGTGCTGGCGGGCAGCCGGGCCGGCTCGCCGAAGTACATGTCGCCGGAGCAGATCCGCGGCGACGGCGCGCTCGACGGCCGCAGCGATCTCTTCTCGCTCGGGGCCGTGCTGTACGAGATGCTCACCGGGCGCCAGCCGTTCGCCGGCGTCGAGGTGATCGACATCATGCGCGCGGTGCTCGAGAGCGCGCCCGCGCCGCCGAGCGCGCACAACGCAGCCGTCCCGCCGGAACTCGACGCGCTCGTGCTGCGCATGCTCGCGAAGCGGCCCGACGAGCGACACCCGAGCGCCCGATGGCTGTACCGCGAACTCCGCCAGCTCGAGGAGCGGCTCGAGAAGACGCCGCCCGCACCCGCGCCCCGGGCCGAGGCGCGCAAAGTCTCGCTCGACGACCCGACGCTGGTCATTGGCGTTCCGGAGCCCTCTCCCGCCGCGGCGCCGGCGCGGGCGGGTCGCTTCGTCGGCTGGGCCGCCGCCAGCGCGGCGCTCGTCGCACTGGCCGTCGCCGCGATCGCGCTCGTGCCCGGCGAGGCGCCGCCCCCCGTGGCCCAGACTCCGGCGCCGGTCGTCGCCGCGGCACCGATCGTGGAGCCACCCGCGCCGCCCCCCGCGCCACCTGAGGTGCTCGTGGAGAAGCCGCCGGAGCCGGCGCCGCGGCCCATGGCGCCACCGCGCGCCGCGAAGAAGCCGCCGCCCCCGCCGCAGCCCGCGCCGGTCGCCGAACCGCCGCCGCCGCTCCCGGTCGTCGAGGTCGCCCCGCTGCCGCGGCCGGCACCTCCGCCACCGCAGACCGGCCGGGTCGTCCTCGCGGTGTCCCCTTGGGGCGAGGTCTACGTGAACGGCACGCTGCGCGGCACCACGCCGCCGCTCGCAGAGGTGGAGCTTCCGCCGGGCCGGCACCGCATCGAGATCCGCAACTCGGCGCAGCTGCCCTATCACACGTTCGTCGAGCTGCAGGCGGGCGAGACGCAGCCGATCCGGCACGCCTTCTCGAACTAGCCTGCCGCCCGGCCCTCGCCCGCGGCGCGCCGACTGCTAGAGTCCGCGCATGGACACGCTGACCCATGCGCTGAGCGGCGCGCTCGCGGCCCGCGCCACGGCGCCCCGCAACGCGCGCATCTCGGTCACCGCGCGAGTGACTGCGGGCTTTCTCGCCGCCGCGTTCCCCGACATCGATTGGCTGCTCGTGTACGTCTCGCCGGTGGCCTACCTCACCGGCCACCGCGGCGTGACCCACTCGGTGCTGCTCCTTCCGCTCTGGGCCGGACTGCTCGCATGGGTCTGCGCCAGGCTCGGCCCGCGCGGCGCGTCGTGGCGCGACTACTTCGGCGTCTGTGCCATCGCGCTCGGCATCCACATTCTCGGCGACCTGATCACCGCCTTCGGGACGATCGTCTTCGCCCCGGCGTCGGACCGGCGCGTCGCGTGGAGCACGACCTTCATCATCGATCTGTGGTTCACGGGGATCATCGTCGCGGGACTCGTCGCGGCCTGGATCTGGCGGCGCTCGCGCGTCCCGGCGGTGCTCGGCCTCGCGGTGCTGGCCGGCTACGTCGGGCTGCAGGCGCTCGCGCACGGGCGCGCCGTCGATGTCGGGGTGCAGTACGCGCAACGCCAGGGCTACGCCGACGCGCGCGTCTCCGCGGTCCCGCGTCCCGTGTCGCCGTTCAACTGGATGGTCGTGGTGGCCGAGCAGGACCGCTATCACTACGCGAACGTCAACCTCGTGCGCAGTCGCACCCCGCCGCCGCCGGGACCCGACACCGGGTTCATCGCGCGCCTGGACGCGGCCTACACGCCGGTCGCGGAGGCGCGCTGGACCACCGTCGCGAAGTTCGGCGATGCACCAGCGGCGCGGTCGATTGCGGCGGCGGCGTGGGACGCGCCCGCGCTTGCGTTCTTCCGCTGGTTCGCCGAGTACCCCGCGCTCTACCGGATCGACGCCGGCAACCCTGCGCGCTGCGTATGGTTCGAGGACCTGCGCTTCAACACCCCCGGCCGCGAGGTCAATCCGTTCCGGTTCGGTGCGTGCAGGCGCGAAGGGACGGACGCCTGGGCGGCGTTTCGCCTGCGCGACGACGGCACGCGCGAGCCGGCGCGCTGATCGGGCTCAGGCGCCGCTGGCGGCGCGCAGGAAGCCGAAGTCGCAGCCGTGCTCGGCCTGGAGCACGTTCTCCGCGTAGAGCCGCGCGTAGCCGCGCGCCGGCTTCGCAGGGGCTCGCCATGCGGCCCGGCGGCGCGCGAGTTCCTCCTCGCTCACCAGGAGGTCGATGCGCCTGCGCGTCACGGAGAGCCGGATGCGGTCGCCGTTGCGGACGAGCGCGAGCGGGCCGCCGATCGCCGACTCGGGCGACACGTGCAGCACGACGGTCCCGTACGCCGTGCCGCTCATGCGCGCATCCGAGATGCGGATCATGTCCTTCACGCCGCGCCTGGCGAGCCGACCGGGGATCGGGAGGTAGCCCGCCTCGGGCATGCCGGCGCCGATCGGACCGGCGTTCTGCAGCACGAGCATGTCGTCGGGCTCGACGTCGAGATCCGGGTCGTCGATGCGGCGCGCGAGGTCCTCGAGGTCGGAGAAGACGATCGCGCGGCCCTCGTGCTCGAACAGCCTCGAGTCGGCTGCGGCCTGCTTGAGGATCGCGCCGTTCGGCGCGAGGTTGCCGAACAGCGCCACCAGGCCGCCCTGCGGCGCGAACGGCTCGGCGCGGCTGCGCACGACCGCCCGGTCGACCCACGGATCGTCCGCGGCGAGCCGCTCGCCGAGCGTCTGCCCGGCGACCGTGCGACAGTCGAGATGCAGGAGATCCCGGATCTCGCGCAGCACGGCGCCGATGCCGCCCGCCGCGGCGAGATCTTCCATGTAACCCTGCCCGACCGGCTTGAGGTCGACGAGCGTCGGCGTCGTCTCCGCGAGCGCGTTGAGCCGCGCGAGGTCGACGGTCACGCCGGCGCGCCCCGCGATCGCGGTGAGATGGATGATCGCGTTGGTGGAGCCGCCGATCGCGAGCAGCACGCGCAGCGCGTTCTCGACCGACCGCGCAGTGACGATGTCGGCGGGCCGGAGTTTCTCGCGCGCAAGCTCGACGGCGCGCGCGCCGCTCGCCTCGGCCATGCGCAGCCGGTCGGCGTGGACCGCGGGAGTCGCCGCGCAGCCGGGGAGGCTCATCCCGAGCGCCTCCGTGATGCTCGCCATCGTGCTCGCGGTGCCCATCACCGCACACGTCCCCGCGGTGGTCGCGAGGTTGCCCTCGATCGCGCCGATGCGCTGCGCGTCGATCTCGCCGCGCCGGTACGCGGCCCAGAAGCGGCGGCAGTCGGTGCAGGCGCCGAGGCGTTCGCCCTGGAAGCGGCCGGTCATCATCGGGCCGATGGTGAGGTAGATCGCGGGCACGTTCGCGCTCAGGGCGCCCATGAGCTGCGCCGGGGTGGTCTTGTCGCAGCCGCCGACGAGCACCACCGCGTCCATCGGCTGGGCGCGGATCATCTCCTCGACGTCGATCGACATGAGGTTGCGGAAGACGAGGCTGGTCGGGCTGAGAAACACCTCGCCGAGCGAGATGGTGGGGAACTCGAGCGGCAGGCCGCCCGCCGCGGTCACGCCGCGCTTCACCGCCTCCACGAGCTCGGGCGTCGTGCGGTGGCAGTTGTTGAAGCCGCTCGCCGCGGTCGCGATGCCCACGACCGGCCGGTCGAGCATCGCGGTGGAGTAGCCCATCGAGCGCGCGAACGAGCGGCGGAGGTAGCGCGCGAAGTCGCGGTCGCCGTAGTTGGTGAGGCCGCGGTCGAGGCCGATGGGCTCGCTCATGGGTGCGCATCCGGGATGGAACGACGCCGGATCATACCGCCCGTGCGCGCCGCCGATCGAGTTCGGGGATAATCCGGGCCGCAGCGGCCGTCGGGCCGCGTCCTTTTTTTCGACCCGTGTTCAAGTACTACTTCGAGGACTTCCACCCCGGCTGGACCTTCGAGCTGGGCGCGCGCACGCTCAGCGCGGAGGACATAAAGGCGTTCGCGCGCGAGTGGGACCCGCAGCGCTACCACACCGACGAGGCGCAGGCGCGCGCCTCGCCGTACGGCGGACTGATCGCGAGCGGCTGGCAGACCGCCTGCGTGGGCATGCGCCTGATGTGCGACGGTTACCTGAACGAGAGCGCCTGCGTCGGCTCGCCCGGCATCGAGGAGATCCTGTTCCTCAAGCCGGTGCGGCCCGGCGACACGCTGCGGTTCCGGTCCACCGCCACCGAGGTGCGGCCGTCGAAGACGAAGCCGAACCGCGGGACGGTGACCTTCACCTGGGAGGTGGTCAACCAGGTCGACGAGGTCGTGCTGTCGATGATCGGCACGCAGCTCTTCCTGCGCCGCCCTGCGTCTGACGGCGCCGGCGCGTGACGAAGAAGTACTACTTCGAGGACTTCGCGCCGGGGCGGACCTGGGAGATCGACGGTCCGGCGGTGACGCGCGACGAGATCGTCGAGTACGCGCGCCGCTTCGACCCGCAGTACTTCCACGTGGACGAGCGCGCGGCCGCCGACTCGCCCTACGGCGGGCTGATCGCGAGCGGCTGGCAGACGGTCGGCATCTGCATGCGGCTCATCTGCGATGCCTACCTCCTCGATGCGGCGAGCCTCGGCTCGCCCGGCGTGAACGAGCTGCGCTGGACCAAGCCGGTGCGGCCGGGCGACAGCCTGCGGATGAAGATGATCGTGCTCGAGGCGAAGCTCTCGCGCTCCAAGCCCGATCGCGGCACCGTGCTGCACCGCTGGGAGATGTACAACCAGCACGGCGACATGGTGATGCACATGGAAGGCTACGGGATGTACGGGCGGCGCCCGGCGTGATGGCGGCGGCGGTTCAGCTCGCGCACAAGGTCCACGTCCTCGGCCGCAAGGAGGACCTCGACACGGTGCGCGTGCCCGGCAAGGTCGCGATCGTCCTCGACGTGCTGTTCGCGACCTCCACCATCGTGACCGCGGTCGCGCATGGCGCGGCGGCGGTGATTCCCGCGCTCGACGAGGCCGCCGCGCGCGACGAGGGCGCGCGCCACGCGCCCGGGTCGTTCGTGCTCGCAGGCGAGCTCTACGCCGAGACGCTGCCCGGGTTCGCCCCGCCGACGCCGCTCGCGCTGCTCGAGCACGGGGTGGCCGAGAAGACCGTCATCTACTCGACCACGAACGGCACGGTCGCGCTGAAAGGTGCGGCGGGCGCCGAGGACGTCTACGCGGCGGCGCTGCTGAACGGGCGGGCGGTCGTCGAGCACGTTCTTGCGGCGCATCGCGATCGCACGATCCTCATCGTGTGCTCCGGGTCGATGGGGAACTTCAACCTCGAGGACTTCTACGGCGCCGGCTATCTCGTCGACTTGATCGCGGAGCGGCTCGGCGAGCGGACGGACTTCTCCGACGCGGCGCGCGTCGCGCGCGCGCTGTACCGGTCGGGCGAGCCGTACGCGACGCTGCGCGAGTGTCGCGTCGGGCGGATGATGGCTGCGCGGGGGCTGGAGAACGAGATCGAGTTTGCGGCGCAGCGGTCGACGCTGGAGGTCGTGCCGCGGTTGCGGGGCGAGAAGGTCGTGCCGGTTTAGTCCAGCACGAGACTCAGCCGTAGAGAAAGGCTACCCTCGCGCTCGCTTGCTTAGGCCACTGAATAGCAAGCCGGCTAATGCGAGTGCGAGAAGCGACAGACCTGACGGCTCCGGGACGCTACCGGAGCGGAAGTTCCCGAATTCGAGGTTGTCGATGATCGGAGACCATCCACCGCGATTCATCAACACCGCTTGCTGAAATTCCACCTTCTTGATTCCTATGCTGTCTTCCCAGCCAACGAACAAAGGAACACCGCTATCGGGCAGATTCACGCTCGCTAGAACGCCAATGGGTTGTTGATCGCCCGCTCCGTAGAATTTTAACTGTGCGATGGCACCAAAAGTGCTGAACGCCCGCAGGTCCACACCGAACGCCTGAATGGGTTGCACGAATTCGAGCGTAAGGGGCTCTCCGTTCGACAAGATTTCCTTCGAAGGCGCGCCGTAATATCCGGCTTGGTCCCATTGGCCCAGGGCGGAAGTCTGTCCGGTTAGCGTTCCAAACGTGAACTCGATTCCGCTGACGATGAGGTTGGTTTGCCCGTTGCACTCTGCGTCTCGGTTGAGAACCGAGCACGTTAGCGTTACGGCAACGGGATTCGGTGCAGGCTGAAACTGGAACGCCTCGAAGGTCTCAAGCGTTCCGGGCCCACCAAGCAGCGACTGCAACTCAGCCCGCGACGCGATGGGGCCGGCGTAGCCGACCCCTGCCGTCAGCGCGCCCAATGCGCCGGCCAAGAGTGCAGTGAGGATGCTCTTTTTCACGTCGATCCCGTCCGAGGTGAGTCGTGCGGAAGCAAGCGCCGGGCCTGAACTTGATCGAATGAAGAATCAGTCGCTTACAGCAATTCGCGGAACTGTCCTCGCGAGAATGTAAGCGTTGCCGACAGGAGTGTCCGTCCCTTTGCAAAATCGTGTTACAGGCTGTGAAAAAGGAATCGCAATCGGCAGGCTCGTCGCGTCAATCCACCTTCGCCCCCGAGACCTTCACGATCTCGCCCCACTTGCGGTACTCCTCGTTCAGCATCTTCGCAAACAGGTCCGGTCCGCCCTGCAGCGGCTCGACCCCGATGCCCGAGATTCGCCCGCGAAACGCCGGATCGTCGATCAGCTTGCGCACCTCCATCGCGACGCGGTCGATCACCGCCTTCGGCGTGCCGGCGGGGCCGACCACGCCGAACCACACCGAGGACTGGAGCTGAGGCATGCCCGCCTCGACCGTCGTCGGGACGTCCGGCAGCGTGCTCGAGCGTCGCTCGGAGAGCACGGCGATCGGGCGCACGGTGCCCGCCTTGACCTGTCCCTGGATTCCGGTCATGAGCTGGAACATGAGCTGAAGCCGGCCCGCGATGAGATCCTTGGTCGCGTCGCCGGGAACCGTGTATGGCACGTGGGTCATCTGCGTGCCGGTCAGCTTCTTGAAGAGCTCGCCGGAGAGATGCATCGAGCTGCCGTTGCCGGTCGAGCCGAAGTTGAGCGCGCCCGGGTTCGCCCTGACGTAGGCGGTGAACTCCGGGAGCGTCCGCGCCGGGATACCGGGATTGACCACCAGGATGTTCTGCACGTCGCCGATCAGCGCGATGAGCGCGAGCTCCTTCAGCGGGTCGTAGGGCATCTTGGAGTAGATGTGCGGGTTGATCGCCAGCATGCTCGAGGCCGCCACCCCGAGCGTGTAGCCGTCCGGGTCGGCCTTCGCCACCGCCGCAAGGCCGGTGTTGCCCTGCGCGCCGGTCCGGTTCTCCGGCACGAACTGCTGGCCGATCGCCTTCGAAAGGCCGTCGGCGACGAGCCGCGTGATCGGGTCGATCGTCCCGCCCTGCCCGGCGGGAATGATCATCTTGACCGGCTTCGACGGCCAGGCTTGCGCGTGCGCCGCGGCGGCGGCGAGCGCGACGGCGAGCGCGAGCGCGAAGCGTGCGAGCGAAAAGGCGAGCGACAGTTTCATGGTCTTCCTCCAGAGAATTCAGCTTGCATCGCGGACGGCATCGATGACCGCGCGGACGTGCTCGGCTGGCGTCGCGATCGGCAGAACGCATCCGGGGCCGATCATCACGCGGCGGCCGCCGGTCTGCGCGATCGCGTCGCGCACTTCCGCCGCGATCGCGGGCGCGCCGCCCGCGACCATCGTGCAGGTCTCCTCGACGCCGCCGACCACGAGCTTCGGGAACGCCCGCGCACCGGCGCCCAGCGACGGGGCGGTGAGGCGGTCATGCCAGTTCATGGCGTGCACGGGATAGGCGGCGAGGAGATCGAACATGACGTCCTCGCCGTGCACGTGCAAGAGATCGACCCGCGTCCGCCCGCGCAGCGCATCGAAGAACGCGAGGTCGAAGCGCCGGCCGAAGCGCCCGTACTCCGCCTCGGACAGCACGCGATGGCTCGCGCACTGCGTCGCGAAGAAAATGCCGTGCGCGCCCGCCGCGAGCGAGGCGAGCGCGAACTCGATCGTGACCTCGGTGATGATCGCGAGTCCCGCCTCGAGCAGTTCCGGGGCGCGCCGCAGGTCTGCGAACACGCGCTCGCCGGCGAGCTTGCGCGCCGTGGTGAGCGGGCTGAACACCGTCTGCAGGATCGGCGCGCCGGCGCCGAGCTCGGGCGCGGCGCGGCGCAGCGCCTCGACCTGCGCGCCGAGCACGCCCTTGCGCGGATCGAGCCGCGCGAGCCGCGGCCAGTCCTCGGCGCGCGCGAGGCCGGGCCGTACCACGTCGCGCGCCCCGTTCGCCGCGCCGCGGAACTCGGTGAGCGCGCCCCAGTCCTCCACGCCGTAGGTGCCCGACGGCATGAACTTCACGAGGTCGAAGTCCCATTCGCGCTGCCAGCGCACCATGTGCGCAGCGAGCTTGCCGGCATCCTGATCGTCGCCGGGAAAGTGCCGCCACAGGCTCACCGGCACGCGGTCGACCGCCCGCCCCTCGATCGCCGCCTCCACGCGCTGCCAGTGGTCCATGGCGAGGATTCTAGCGGCTGTCCCGGGCCGTCCCGGAGTAGAGCGCCGCGATGCCCTGGATGCCGAGCCGGGTGCCGTGCGCCTGCGCCAGCCGCTCGAACTGCGCGATCGCCGCGCGCAACCCCACCGGATCGAGTCCGAGTGCGCCGGCTTCCTCCAGGGCAAGGCGGAGGTCTTTCAGAAAGTGCGCGACCGTGAACGTCGCGGCGTAGTCGCCGTCGAGCATCTTCCCGGCGTAGGCCTCGAACAGGAACCCGCCCGCGGTGCCGTCGGCGAGCGCCGGCACGAGCGATGCCACGTCCAGTCCGCCGCGCGCGGCGAGCATCAGCCCCTCGGCAATCCCGAGCACGGTCGATGCGACGATCGCCTGGTTGGCGAGCTTGAGCCGCTGACCGCTGCCGGCCTCACCGCAATGCGTGACGCGCTTGCCGAGCCGCTCGAGCAACGGCCGCGCGGCGTCCAGGTCCGCGGCGTCGCCGCCGACGAGGATCGACAGCCGCGCGGCCTTCGCGCCGCCGACGCCGCCGGTCACCGGCGCATCGAGCAGGCGCAGGCCGCGCACCCGGCCCTCGGCGTGCAGCGCGGCGGCGAGGCGCGGCGAGGAGGTCGTCATGTCGATCAGCAGCGTTCCCGGCGCGGCCGCATCGAGAAGTTCCCCGCGATAGACGGCGTCGACCTCCGCCGGGCCGCCAACCATCGTGATCACCGCTGTCGCGTCGCGCGCGGTCTCGCCGGGCTCGTCACACCAGCGCGCACCGGCCGCGACGAGCGGCTCCGCTTTGGCGCGGGTGCGCGTGTGCACGACGAGCGCATGTCCGGCCCGCAGCAGGTGCTCGGCCATCGGCCGACCCATGTTGCCCAGGCCGACGAAACCGATGCGCATGCGATCGACCCCCTCAGCGAGCCTGCGCCGCGCGCCGCGCCGCGAGAACAAGCAGCACGCCCGCGACGAGCCACGCCGCCGCCGGCGCCCAAGCGAGCACTGCTTTCGAGTCCGCCTGCCTGCCGACGTCGGCCATCACCATCGCGATGCGCGCGAACGCAGCGAGCGCGAGCAACGCGAAGAGCCCCCCGGTCAACGCGCCTTCGCGTCCCGTGCGACCGAGCGCGAGCGCCGCGGCGAACGCGCTCATGAGGACGCAGCCCCAAGCGCCGCCGGCCACGAACTGCGCGGCCACCAGCGGAACGAGCCCGCCCGCGATCGACGTCGCGTAGAGCGCGATCGCCCCGACCACGCCCGCGCCCGCCATCACCGCCGCACCGCCGAAGCGCTGCGTGAGGAGGCTCGCGGGCAGCACGAGCAGATTGAATCCGACCCAGAAGACCGGCATGAGCCACGGCAGCTGCTCGGGCTTCGCCACGCGCAGGAACATCGGCGCGCTGTTCACCGCGAAGTGCAACTGAAACCCGATCGCGAGCAGCGCCACTGCGAGGAGGAACCCCGGCGCACCCGCGCGGCGCGCGCTCGGCGCCGGAGCGGACGGCGCGCCGCGCCCACCGAGCGTGCGCTCCGCCCAGACGATCCCGAGCGTGGCCGCCGCGAGCGCGACGCTCGACAGCACGAACGGGAGGCGCGGGTCGACGCCCTTGAGGGCGACCGCCACGAACGGCGCGATCGCCGCCGCGGCACCGAGGCCGAAGAGGGCGAGTCCCGCGAGCCACGGCTGGCTCGGCGCCGGCGCGTATCGGCCGAGAAGCACGAACGGCGGCGCGCGCAGCAGCGACGAGGTCACCGCCCAGATCACGATGAGCGCCAGAAGCGCCGGCGCGCCGGCCGGCGCCAGGAGCGGCAGCGCGAGGAACGCGGCGCACGAGACGATCGTGCCGGTCACCACGAAGCGGGCGATACGCCCCATCGTCCCGGCGACGCGGTCGGCGGCGACGCCCACCGCCCAGTCGCACGCGGCGAAGATGGCCTGGTCGGCGAGCAGGATCACCGGCACCCAGCGGCGCTCGATCCCCGCCCGCGCCGCGAGCTCGGGCAGATAGATGACATAGACGACCCAGGTCAGCGCGAAGAAGAACTGCAGCGCGCCGAGATAGACGCCGACTCCCGTCGGCACGGCGCGCTGATCGACGGCCTGCGCCACCATCCCTCGCTCCCCGCGGGCGTTCGCCTGGTCGATTCTGTCAGACATCGCCGAAGTGCTTCGAGGCGTAGCCGAACCAGCCGATGAGCAGTCGCGCCACGCCGTAGGCAATCCAGATCCGCACGCGCATCCACAGCGGCTTCCTGCGCCACCGGGGCCGCGACACCGGCACCGCCCCCGCGGTGATGCGCTCCACCAGGCGCTCGCGCAGCGCCTGCGCGAAGCGCCGGTCTTCGACCACGAGATTGGCCTCGCGCGACAGGAGCAGGCTGAGCGGGTCGATGTTCGACGAGCCGACGGTCGCCCAGCGCCCGTCCACCACCGCCACCTTCGCGTGCAGGAAGCTCGTCTCGTACTCGTGGAGCTGCACGCCGCCGTCGAGGAGCTGGCCGTACAGCGCACGCGACGCGTAGTGCAGCAGGACGTACTCGACGCGCTTCTGCAGGAGGATCACCACGCGCACGCCGCGGCGCGCGGCCGCGATGAGCGCGCGCCGGAACGCGACGCCGGGGAAGAAGTACGCGCTCGCGAGGACGATCTCCTCGTTGGCGCCCTCGATCGCGTCGAGGTAGGCGTCCTCGATGTCCGAGCGGTGGCGGAAGTTGTCGCGCACGAGGAAGCCCGCGCGCTGGAACCCGGCCGGCTCGGGCGCGACCGGCGGCGGCGGCGCGTCCCACCACTGGCGGAAGTTGGACAGCGCGACGAGGCGCCACAGCCGATCGGCCTCCGCCCGGATCTCGGCCACGAGCGGCCCTTCGACCCGCACCGCGAAGTCGTAGCGCGGGGGCTTGTGGCCGGGCGTGTGCATGTCGTCGATGACGTTGATGCCGCCCACGAACGCCACGCGCCCGTCGACGACCGCGAGCTTGCGGTGCAGCCGGCGCAGGCGCGTGCGGCGGAAGTTCCAGGGCGAGATGTCGGGGCGGTAGATGCCTACCGAGACGTTCGCGCCGAGCAGCCGCTCGAGCACGCCGCCGCTGTAGCGCCTGACGGTCATCCCGTCGACCAGCACGTGCGCGCGCACGCCCTGTGCGGCCGCCTCCGCGAGCGCGCGTGCGATGCGCCGGCCGATGGTGTCGTCGGCAAAGATGTACGACTCGAGGTAGACCTCATGGCGCGCTGCGGCGATCGCGGCCTCGAGGGCGGGAAAGTACGCGGCACCGGTCTCGAGCAGCGTCAGGCGGTTGCCGTCGCGAAACTCCATCGCACGTCCGCGCCTCCGGGCGCGGTCAGTCGAGCGCGAGGCGCGCGGTCAGCATCGCGTGGTCGGAGATGCGCGACCACGAGTGACCGTGGTGAACCTCGGCGTGATGAACGGAGAAACCGCGCACGTAGATGCGGTCGAGGCGGAACAGCGGCAGCCGGCTCGGAAAGCTGCGCGCCGGCCGCCCGCGGTGGTCGCGGAACACTTCCACCAGCCCGAGCTCGGCGGCGAGGCGGTGCCCGACGCGATTGCGCCAGTCGTTGAAGTCCCCGGCGACGATGAGCGGTGCGTCGTCCGGCACCAGCTCGACGATCCGGTCGATCAGCGCCTTCACCTGCTGGCGCCGCCCGCGCTCCACCAGCGCGAAGTGCACGCACAGGCAGTGCAGGCTGACGGCCGAGCGCGGCACGCGCACCTCGCAGTGCAGGACGCCGCGGCTCTCGAACGGGTGCGACGACACGTCCTGGTTCTCGGCCGAGACGATCGGGAACCGCGACAGGATCGCGTTGCCGTGATGCCCGTGGTCATAGACCGCGTTGCGGCCGTACGCGAACTCGCCCCAGACCGCGTCGGCGAGGAACTCGTACTGCGGCTCGTCGGGCCACTCGTGGAACCGGTTCGCGTGGCGCTCGTGGTGGCCCACCACCTCCTGGAGAAAGATGATGTCCGCGCCCAGCCCGCGCAGCCGGTCGCGCAGCTCGTGGATCACCATGCGGCGGTTGAAGACCGAGAACCCCTTGTGGATGTTGTAGGTGGCGACGTGGAGCTCCATCTTGCGCAGCGTGCTTTCCGGCCCGGATTGTAGTGTTCTCGTGGCCCGGCTCAGGGCGCGCTCGCGGCCGCCAGTCGCTCGGGCAGCGACAGGATCGCGTCGCGGTTCGACCAGGAGAAGCATCTCTCGGCGGCCGCCTTCCAGGGCAGCCAGAGAGAGCGGGAATGCTCCCTCGGGGCGAGTCGCACCGCGAGCGGCGCCGGCACGGTGAGCCCGAACACGTGCTCGACGTTGTGCGTCACTCCCGGCGCATAGCGCGATCGCCATTGGCGATAGATCTCGTAGGTGTTCTCGATCCCCCAGTCGGCGAGCACGTACCGCGTCGCGTCGAGGCCGGTCTCCTCGGCCACCTCGCGTACCGCGGTGTCGCGCAGGGGCTCGTCGGCGCTCGCCACGCTGCCGGTGACCGATTGCCAGTAGCCCGGCCACGGCGCGCGCTCGAGCAGGAGCACGAGGAGATCCGGCGTGTGGATGACGACGAGAACGGAGCGGGGAATCTTGTAGTGCACGGAAGGCGGGTCGCGCCGGCCGGGCGCTAGTCGCTGTTCTCCCCCAGCACCGGCAGGTCGAACGCCGCCGGGTCGATGCCGTCCACGAAGACCCAGAACGGGATGTCCTCGTCGTAGCAGCCCTCGGCGACGTTGTCGAGCACCTCGAGCGCGGTCTCGAGGCTCTCCGGATCGGCCTGCGCGAGCTCGCCGCAGTGCGCGAGCGTCAGCACGACGCCGCCGGGCTGCTCCCACGCCATCTCGCCGAGCACGTCGTTCAGCGCGTCCCAGTTGCCGCCGAACCACTCCGGGAACTCGAGCCGGCGCGCGAGCGCGGCGAGCAGCTCGTCCTTGGTCTTCACGCCGGCGAGGTCGACCGTCCAGCGCGTGAGCCCGGCGCGCTCCGCGGCCGCGTCCAGCGCGGCGCCGTCGGCCGGGCGCGCGAAGATGCCCGCCTCGCCCGGGTCGCTGAGCAACTGCTCGTAGTCCATCGCGAAGCTACTCCCGGATCCGGCGAAACGTGCGGTAGTGATCGTCGGTGTAATAGTACTCGCCCGACGTGCGTGCGTCCCCGCCCGCGCCTGCCCCCGCCACGATGCGACGCGCGCCGCGATCGCGCGCGCCCGGCGTGGGCACCGTGTACTCGCGGTAGTAGCCGCGCGCGCGCTGCGGCAGGCGCCGCTCGAAGTTGCCGAACGTGGCGCCGTCCTTGCGGTACGGAAACGGTCCGCCGCGCTTGATCAGCGCGAGGGTGTCCCGCGCTTCCCTGGGCAGGTCGGCAACCGCGACCTCGGACGCCTGCGGCGCCTCGCGCGCGAGGACGCCTGGCAGCACCCCGCCGAGCGCCAGCGCACCGAGCGCCAGTGCGGCGAGCAGGGTGCGTACGCGCCCCATTGCCGATCGCCGCGTCAGGACTTCGCTTCGGACCGCAGCCGGATGTGCAGCTCGCGCAGCTGCCGCTCGTCGACCGGCGCCGGCGCGTGCGTGAGCAGGCACTGGCCCTTCTGGGTCTTCGGGAATGCGATCACGTCGCGGATCGACTCCGCGCCCGCCATCATCGTGACGATCCGGTCGAGCCCGAACGCGATGCCGCCGTGGGGCGGCGCGCCGTACTGCAGCGCCTCGAGCAGGAAGCCGAACTTGCGGCTCGCCTCCTCGGGGCCGATCGCGAGCGCGCGGAACACCTGCGACTGCACCTCGGCGCGGTGGATCCGCACCGA
>CAZIXQ010000010.1:10560-33805 GCA_964543155.1 uncultured Enterobacteriaceae bacterium | reverse complement strand
GCGCGCGCACTCGGCAAGATAGTCCATCGCGGCCTGCGCGCCGCCCTTCTTGTGCGGCACGCCCGCGAGCGCGAGACCCATCTCCACGCCGGCAAGCGTCCCGGCGAGCGTGAGGTCGTTGAAGTCGCCCAGGTGCCCGATGCGGAACACCTTGCCGGCGAGCTTGCCCAGGCCGGTGCCGAGCGACATGTCGAACGCCTCCAGAATGATCTTGCGCACGTGGTCGGCGTCGTGGCCGGGCGGCGTCATCACCGCGGTGAGCGAGCTCGAGTACTCCTCCGGCACGGCGCACAGGATCTCGAGGCCCCATGCGCGCACCGCGCGGCGCGTCGCCTCCGCATGCCGGTCGTGGCGCGCGAACACGTTCTCGAGCCCCTCTTCGCGCAGCATGCGCAGCGCCTCGCGCAGGCCGTAGAGCAGATTCGTGGCGGGCGTGTAGGGAAAGTATCCGGACCTGTTCGCGGCGAGCATCTCGTCCCAGCCCCAGTAGGCGCGCGGCAGCTTCGCGGCCGCGGAGGCCTTGCGCGCCTTCTCGCTGACCGCGTTGAACGAGAGCCCGGGCGGGAGCATCAGGCCCTTCTGCGAGCCCGCCACCGTGACGTCGACGCCCCACTCGTCGTGGCGGTAGTCGATCGAGCCGAGCGAGCTGATCGTGTCGACGAGGAGCAGCGCGGGGTGGTTCGCGGCGTCGATCGCCTTGCGGACGAGTCCGATGCGGCTGGTCGCGCCGGTCGAGGTCTCGTTGTGCACGACGCAGACCGCGCGGATGCTGTGCGCCTCGTCCTCCCGCAGCTTCGCCTCGAGCACCGCCGCATCGGCGCCGCGCCGCCAGTCGGTCGGGACGAACTCGGTCGCGAGGCCGAGCTTGGTCGCCATCCGGTTCCACAGCGTCGCGAAGTGGCCCGTCTCGAACATGAGGACGCGATCGCCCGGCGAGAGCGTGTTGACGAGCGCCGCTTCCCACGCGCCGGTGCCCGAAGCGGGATAGATCACCACGGGCTGGGTCGTCTTGAAGACCGCCCGAAGTCCCTCGAGCACCTCGTGACCGAGGCCCGCGAACTCCGGCCCGCGATGATCCATCGTCGGAAAATCCATCGCGCGCAGGACGCGGTCGGGGACGTTCGTCGGGCCGGGGATCTGCAGGAAGTGGCGGCCGCTGCGGTAGGGCATGGCGACTCCGTCGGGGAGCGAGAGCCGTGATGCTAGCGTCCGACACGCTGACAAGGCAAGCATTTTTTGTATGCAAAATGCTGCAGCGCGTCAGAATGGTTTGCAAGCCATTGATTCAAAGGTTGCGGCCTTCTCCAAAAAATGCATACAATCACCTCGTGAACGACCTCGCCCTCGCCCCTAGGCTCCTGCACGAAGACGCGACCGAGCGGCTGCGCGACATGATCGTGCAGGGCGAGCTGGCGCCGGGCGCGAAGCTCGTGGAGCGCGTGCTGTGCGCGCGGCTCGGGGTCTCGCGCACGCCGCTGCGCGAGGCGATCAAGCGGCTTGCCTCGGAGGGGCTGGTGGCGCTGCAGCCCAATCGCGGCGCGATCGTCACGCCCCTCACGCTCGCCGCGGTGCGCGAGACCTTCGAGGTGATGGGTGCCCTGGAGGCGCTCGCCGGCCAGCTCGCGTGCCGCAACATCACCGACGGCGAGCTCGCCGAGATCCGCGCGCAGCACTTCGAGATGCTCGCCTGCCACGCGCGCGGCGATCTCGCCGGCTACTTCCGCTGCAACCAGGCGATCCATCTCGCGATCGTCGCGGCGGGCGGCAACGCGACGCTCGCAGCGACCTATCGGACGCTGAACGCGCACGTGCGCCGGGCGCGCTACCTCGCCAACCTCTCGCGCGGCCGCTGGGACCAGGCGGTGGCCGAACACGAGGAGATCCTGGGCGCACTGGCCGCGCGCGACGGCGCGCGGCTGCAGCGGCTGCTCTCCGAGCATCTCGGGGCGAAGATGACCGCGGTGCTCGGCGCGGTGGATAAGACGGGAGGAGGAAACGATGGCGCTTACGATTGACGTGGTCTCTGACGTCGTGTGCCCCTG
Source organism: uncultured Enterobacteriaceae bacterium (assembly GCA_964543155.1). Lineage (GTDB taxonomy): Bacteria > Pseudomonadota > Gammaproteobacteria > Burkholderiales > SG8-39 > JAGVSZ01. Next base: position 31,763 of record CAZIXQ010000010.1, on the reverse strand, counting down.
GTGCTTCATCGGCAAGCGCCGGCTCGAGGGCGCGCTCGCGCTCTATGCCAAGGCGCACCCTGACGCGCCGGCACCGACGGTCACCTGGCGCCCGTTCCAGCTCAACCCCGGCATGCCGGACGAGGGGATGTCGCGCGCGGAGTACGTGCAGCGGAAGTTCGGCGACCGGGGCGGGGCGGTTTATGACCGCGTCACTGCGGTGGGGCGCGAGGTCGGGATCCCGTTTGCCTTCGACCGCATCGCGCGCCAGCCAAACACGCTCGCCGCGCACAGCCTCATCGAGCTCGCGGAGACGCGCGGCGCGCAGGACGCGCTCGTCGAGGCCTTTTTCCGGGCCTACTTTCTCGACGGCGCGGACCTGACGACGCGCGCGAACCTTGTCGCGATCGCGACCGGCGCCGGGCTCGACCGGGCCGAAGTCGAGGCCTGGCTGGACGACACGAACGCCCGCGACCTCGCGGGCGCCGAGGACCAGCGCGCGCGCGAGATCGGGATCGAGGGCGTGCCGTTCTTCATCTTCAACGGCCGCGTCGCGTTGTCCGGCGCGCATCCGGCGGAAACGCTGCTTGAGGCAATGCGGCAGGCCGAGGCGACGCCCGCGGAATGAACATCCACCGGCTCGAGTTCCACCCCGGCGCGGGCGCGCCGGGCCTCGCCGAGCGCCTGAGGCGCGAGGTCGAGGGCGACGTGCTGTTCGACCGCGCGAGCCGCGGGCGCTATTCCACCGACGCGTCGATCTACCAGGTCGAGCCGGTCGGTGTGGTTGTGCCGCGAACCGAGGCCGCGGCGGCGCGCGCGATGGAGATCGCGCTCGCCGCGGGCGTTCCGGTCCTGCCGCGCGGCGCCGGCAGCTCCCAGTGCGGCCAGACGGTGGGCGCGGCCCTGGTCATCGACCACTCGAAGCATCTGAACGAGATCGTCGACTTCGACCCGGCGCGCGCGACCGTGACCGTGCAGCCCGGGATCGTGCTCGACCGTCTGAACGCGTTCCTGCGGCCGCACGGGCTCTGGTTCCCGGTCGACGTGTCGACCTCGGCGCAGGCGACGATCGGCGGCATGGCGGGCAACAACTCGTGCGGTTCGCGCTCGATCCGCTACGGCAACATGGTTCACAACGTGCTCGCCATCGACGTGCGGCTGGCCGACGGCACCGAGATGCGCTTCGGACCGGGCGACGAGGTCGCCGCGGGGCCGGTCGCGTACCGCGCGCTCGCCGCGAAGCTGCATGCGATCGCGCGCCGCGAGGCGGACGAGATCGCGGCGCGCTGGCCGAAAGTGCTGCGGCGCGTCCAGGGCTACAACATCGACATGGTGCTGCCCGATCGGCCGCACAACCTCGCGCACCTGCTGGTCGGCTCCGAGGGCACGCTCGCGTACTCGCGGCGCCTCACGCTCAAGCTCGCGCCGATTCCGCGGCACAAGACCCTCGGCGTGTGCCACTTCCCGACGTTCTACCGCGCGATGGAGAGCGCGCAGCACATCGTCAGGCTCGACCCGGACGCGGTGGAGCTCGTCGACCGCACGATGATCGAGCTCGCCCGGGGCAACCAGGCGTTCGAGCCGATCGTGCGCCAGTTCGTGCGCGGCGAGCCGGAGGCAGTCCTGCTGGTCGAGTTTGCCGGCGACGAGCGGGACCAACAGGTCGCGAAGCTCGCGCGCCTCGTCGAGCTGATGGGGGACCTCGGCCTTCCGGGCAGCGTCGTCGAGATCACGGACGCGAAGCTCCAGAAGGCGGTCTGGGAAGTGCGCAAGGCGGGCCTCAACATCATGATGTCGATGAAGGGCGACGGGAAGCCGGTGTCGTTCATCGAGGACTGCGCCGTCCCGCTCGAGCACCTTGCCGAGTACACGGACCGGCTGACGCGCGTGTTCGAGAAGCACGGCACGCGCGGCACCTGGTACGCGCATGCGTCGGTCGGCACGCTCCACGTGCGCCCGATCCTCGACATGCGCTCGGACGGCGCGCAGAAGATGCGCGCGATCGCCGAAGAGGCGTGCGCGATGGTGCGCGAGTTCAAGGGCGCCTTCTCGGGCGAGCACGGCGACGGCCTGGTCCGTTCGGAGTGGATCGAGCCGATCGTCGGCGCGCGCCTCACCCGCGCGCTCGGCGAGATCAAGGCGCTCTTCGACCCGAAGGGGCTGATGAACCCCGGCAAGATCGTCCGGCCGACGAAGATGGACGACCGGTCGCTCTTCCGCTTCGGGCCCGGCTACGCGCCGCGCAAGCTCGACACCGCGCTCGACTGGTCCGAATGGACCGTCCCGGGCGCGCAGTCGCAGGGCTTTGCCGCGGCGGTGGAGATGTGCAACAACAACGGCCACTGCCGCAAGTTCGACGCCGGCACGATGTGTCCGTCGTTCCGCGCGACCGGCGACGAGCAGCACCTCACGCGCGGCCGCGCCAACACGCTGCGGCTCGCGCTCTCCGGCCAGCTCGGCCCGGAGGCGCTCACCTCGGACGCCCTCTACGAGACGATGGCGCTGTGCGTCTCGTGCAAGGGCTGCAAGCGCGAGTGCCCGACCGGCGTCGACATGGCGCGGATGAAGATCGAGTTCCTGCACCACTACCACGGGCGCCGCGGCTGGTCGCTGAAGGACCGGATGGTCGCGTTCCTGCCGCGCTACGCGCCGCTCGCGGCCCGCTTCGCGTGGCTCCTCAACCTGCGCGACCAGGTTCCGTTCCTGGCGATGGCCACTGAGAGGCTGGCCGGGCTCTCGGCGCAGCGCAGGCTGCCCGCGTGGCAGTCGCGGCCGTTCCTGCGCTCGGCCGCCGGCCGCTATCAGGTGCGGGCGCCCGAGGAGTGCGACGTCGTCCTCCTCGTCGACACCTTCAACAATTACTTCGAGCCCGCGAACGCCCACGCGGCGCTGCGCGTGCTGGAGGCGGCGGGCTATCGCGTGCACGTCGCCCGCGCGCGCGACGGCGCCCGGCCGCTGTGCTGCGGCCGGACCTTCCTTGCGGCCGGCATGGTCCACGAGGCGCGCGCCGAGGCGAGCCGCACGGCCCGGGCGCTCGCCCCGTACGTCGCGCGGGGCATCCCGGTCGTCGGTCTCGAGCCGTCGTGCCTGTTGGGGCTCCGCGACGAGTTTCTCGCGCTGCTCCCGGCGGAGGAGGCGGGCGCGCTCGCGCTGCACGCGCTGCTCTTCGAGGAGTTCCTTGCGCGCGAGGCCGACGGGGGAAGGCTTGCCCTCGAGCTCAAGCCGCTCGACACGACCAAGGCGCTACTGCACGGCCACTGCCACCAGAAAGCGTTCGGCGCGATGGGCGCGGTCGAGCGCACGCTGCGCCTGGTGCCCGGACTCGCGGTCGAAACCATCGAGTCCAGCTGCTGCGGCATGGCCGGGTCGTTCGGGTATGACGCGAAGCACTACGACGTCTCCATGAAGATGGCCGAAGCGGCGCTCCTGCCGCGGGTGCGCGCCGCCGAGCCCGGCGCGCTCCTCGTCGCCGACGGAACGAGCTGCCGCCACCAGATCCGCGACGGTGCGGGGCGTGACGCGCTGCACGTCGCGCGCGTGCTGGAGAAGGCGCTGGCCTGACGGTGGCCGAGGGCTGGGAAGCGTTCCTGGTCTTCGCGCCGATCGCGTTCGCGGGCGCGATCCTCTACGGGCTGTCGGGCTTCGGGTCGGCGCTCGTCACCGTCCCGCTCGCGGCGCAGTTCTTTCCCCTGCCCTTCGTCATCGCGAGCTTCGCCCTCGTGGACCTCACCGGCGCCCTGCGGCTCGGGCTGGAGAATCCGCGCAACGCGGTGCGCGGCGAGGTCGCGCGGATGGCGCCGATGATCATCGTGGGCCTCGCGCTCGGCGTGACCGCGCTGGTGAACCTCCCGCGCGAAGCGAGCATGCTCGCCCTCGGGGTCTTCATCACGCTCTATGCGCTCTACAGCCTCGCGCGGCGTGCCACGCGCGGCATCGTGAGCCAGCGCTGGGCCTACGTCGCGGGCGTGTCGGGGGGCGTCACCGGGACCCTCTTCGGCGCGGGCGGCCCGCCGTACGCAATCTATCTCGCGCACCGGCCGCTCACCAAGGAGCAGTTCCGGGCGACGCTCACGATGACGTCGATCTTCAGCATCGGCCTGCGCGTCATCGCCTTCCTGCTCACCGGCCTGCTCACCGACCTGCGGGTGTGGCTCGCCGCGGCCATCGCGATCCCGGCCACGCTCGCGGGGATCGCGGTCGCCTCGCGCATCTTCCACCGCGTGTCGCGGGAGGCGGTGATGCGGGTCGTCGCGCTGACGCTTCTCGCGGCCGGGGTCACGCTGGTGGCGCGGGCGACCGCTGTCTAGCAATCTCGCACCCGGTCCCTTTCCTCCGCATTGTTCGCATCCGAAAAGCCAGTTGACGGGGCCTACTATTAAAGCTAATGTGCCTTGGCTTTAATAACTCTCGACCTAATCGAGCAAACTTGATTAGCGACCCTAGGGATGCTCCGGGGACCGACTGGCCAGTACGAGGTGATCTCCACCGTTGGGGAGGTCGCGCGGGCATTCGTTCCGGCTGCGCTCCCGCCCGATCCGCCGCTCGCGCCGTCGGCCGAGGTCCGGGAATCCCTCGATCAGGCGCTGGTTGCGTTGGGGCGATTGGACAGCGTCTCCACCCTGCTCCCCGACACCGAGCTGTTCCTCTACAGCTACGTGCGGAAGGAGGCTGTGCTGTCATCCCAGATCGAGGGAACGCAATCCTCGCTGTCGGATCTCCTGCTCTTCGAGCTCGACGAAGCGCCGGGGGTGCCGCTCGATGACGTCGTCGAGGTATCAAACTATGTTGCGGCGCTCGAGCACGGTCTCACGCGTGTGCGTGAGGGCTTTCCGCTCTCCAATCGTCTCGTCCGCGAGGTCCACGCGCTTCTGCTCGCGAAGGGCCGAGGAGTGGATAAGGAACCGGGGGAGTTCCGTCGGTCGCAGAACTGGATCGGTGGCACGCGTCCGGGCAACGCCATCTTCGTGCCGCCGCCTGCACAGCACCTGGAAGCGTGCATGGGCGCGCTGGAGAGGTTCCTGCACAACGACCCGGAGCGTACGCCGGCACTCGTAAAGGCTGCGCTCGCGCACGTTCAGTTCGAAACCATCCATCCATTCCTCGACGGGAACGGCCGGGTGGGTCGCCTTCTGATCACGCTGCTTCTCTGCGTCGAAGGAATCCTGCGCGAACCACTGCTGTATCTGAGCCTTTACTTCAAGCAGCACCGCGAGCGGTACTACGAACTCTTGACAAAGGTCCGTACCGACGGTGACTGGGAGGCATGGCTCGATTTCTTCGCGGACGCGGTTCGAAAGACCGCGAGCGCGGCCGCCGAGACGGCGCGATCGCTTGTGGAAGTCTTCCGAGCCGACCGGGAGCGGATTCGACGGATCGGGCGGGGATCCCTCTCCGCGCTGCAGGTGCACCACGAGCTGCAACGGCGCCCGCTTTGCAACATCACGACGTTGGTGGTGGCGACCAAGCTCAGCGCGCCGACGGTGGGGAAGGCTCTCGACCTGCTCATGACGCTCGGCGTAGTGCGCGAAGTGACCGGCAGGCGACGCAACCGGGTGTTCGCATATTCGCACTACCTCGACAAACTGAACGAGGGCACCGTGCCGTTGCCGAGGCCGGCGCGTGCGCCCGAATGAGCCAGATTCCCATCCAGCAGTGTCCGAATCGAATGCAGGATCCTCGGAAGGTCTGCGGGTTGCACCAGGAGCCGGTTGTCCGGGAGGCATTCAAGGACCTGCCGAAGGGACGGCCTCGCATCGGTGATCGACTTGCTTGGGTCGAGTGACGACAGTCAGCGTTGAGACCGTGCGCATCGTCGCCGCAATGAAGCTTGCCCGGCGGCAGTGACCTGGCTGTCGCCCCGGACGAGATGAACTCCCGACAAGCTACGAGTCGGGTCTGAGGTGGAGATCTAGGCCGGGACGTCCGGATCCACCTGGCGCTCGAGCCAGGAGATCTGGTCCTTCAGCAGGAGCTTGCGGCGCTTGAGGCGCTGGAGCTGGAGCTGGTCGTAGACGAGCTGCTCGCCGAGGCGCTTGATCACGTCGTCGAGATCGCGGTGCTCGATCTTGAGCTGCATGATGCGCTGCTCCAGCATGGCGAGCTCGACTTCGTCCACGGCCGCAGCTTCCTCCTTGGCGGTCCATTCTAGCGCTTGCGCAGGGCCCAGGTGAGCAGGGCGCCCCCTGCGGCGATCATCGGGACCGAGAGCCACTGCCCCATGCTGAATCCGAGCGCGAGCAGGCCGAGGAAGTCGTCGGGCTCGCGGAAGTACTCGGCGACGAAGCGCAATACGCCATAGCCGACGAGGAACGCGCCCGACACCGCGCCGACCGGTCGCGGACGGGACGAGTACAGCCACAGGATCACGAAGAGCAGAACGCCCTCGAGCGCGAACTGGTAGAGCTGCGAGGGATGGCGCGGGTCGGGCCCGGCGCCGCGGAACACCATGCCCCAGGGGACCTGCGTGACGCGCCCCCAGAGCTCGCCGTTGATGAAGTTGCCCAGGCGCCCGGCCGCGAACGCGAGGGGCGCAAGTGGCGCGAGGAAATCGGTGACTTCGAGCCAGCGCAGCCGGTGCTTGCGTGCCACCCACCAGACCGCGACGAGCACGCCGAGGAAGCCGCCGTGGAAGGCCATGCCGCCCTGCCACACCGCGAGGATCTCGGCCGGGTGCTGCAGGTAGTAGCCCGGCTTGTAGAACAGGACGTAGCCGAGCCGCCCGCCGAGGATCACGCCCAGTACGCCGAAGAAGAGCAGGTCGTCGAGCACCGCGACCGTGACGCGCGCGGCCTTGCCCGCGGCGATGCGCAGACGGCCGAGCCCGTACGCCGCGGCGAAGCCGACGAGATACATGAGCCCGTACCAGCGGATGGCGAGCGGGCCGAGCTGGATGGCGACCGGGTCGAACTGCGGATGCGTGAGCATGGGCGCGCAAGGATGCCTGAACGTCCGCGCGAGGTCGAGCCGCTAGAATCTCGCGCCCCCCGAGATCCGCGCCCCATGTCCCGCGCCGACGTGCTCGCACTGTTCCGCTCGCGGGACTACCGCTACTACTCCGTCCAGACCCTCGCCGCCGCGCTGGTCGAGCGCTCGCAGGGCGTCGCGATCGGCTGGGACCTCTACGAGCGCACCGGGTCCGCGCTCGCGCTCGGCTGGGTGGGGCTCGCGCAGTTCCTGCCCGTGATCGCGCTGTTCCTGCCGGCCGGGCATCTCGCCGACCGGTTCGACCGGCGGCGCGTGATGGCGGCCGGCTTCTCGATCTGGGCGGTCGCGATCGCGACGCTCGCGGCCGCCGCGCTGAGCGGGGCGCCGCCCGGCTGGACCTACCTCGCGGCGCTCGGGCTGGGCGTGGCTCACGTGATCAACCGCCCGTCGCGCGACGCGCTGCTCGCGCAGATCCTGGAGCGCGAGGTCGTGGCCCGCGCGGTGACCTGGAACGCGAGCCTCCACCAGTTCGCGTCGATCGCGGCGCCCGCCGCGGCGGGCGTGCTGATCGCCGCCACCGGCGGCGCGGCGACGGTCTACCTGGTCGACTTCGTGCTGCTCGGCGTCGCCGTGGCTGCATCGGCCGCGATCCGACGCCGTCGCATCGACCGGCCGGTCGGGGCGCGCTCGCTGCGCGAGGTTCTCGCCGGGCTCGAGCACGTCTGGCGCACGAAGACGATCCTCGGCGTGATCACGCTCGATCTCTTCGCGGTGCTCTTCGGGGGCGCGGTGGCGCTGCTGCCGGTCTTCGCCAAGGACATCCTCCACGTCGGGCCGGCCGCGCTCGGCTGGCTGACCGCGGCGCCGGCGGTCGGCGCGCTCGCGATGGCGCTCGTGCACGGCTTCCTGCCGCCCTACCGCCGGGCCGGGCTCGTGTTCGTGTGGTCGGTCGCGGGGTTCGGCCTAGCGGTCATCGCGTTCGGCCTTTCGACCTCGCTCTGGCTCTCGCTCGCCGCGCTCGCGGTCGCCGGCGCGCTCGACAACGTCAGCGTCGTCATCCGCGGGACCGTGGTGCAGCTCCACACGCCCGACGCGCTACGCGGGCGGGTGTCGGCGGTGAACCGCGTGTTCATCACCTCGTCGAACGAGCTCGGCGCGTTCGAGTCGGGTCTCGTCGCGACGCTGATCGGCCCCGTGCCCACGGTCGTCCTGGGCGGCGCCGCGACGGTCGCGTTCGTGCTCGGGGCGCTGCGCCTCTTTCCCGAGTTGCGCGCGCTCGGGCGGCTGGGGCGCTAGGCCCCGGTCAGTTCACCGTCGCGCCGGTGTCGCGCACGACCTTGCCCCACTTCTCGTACTCGCTGCGCATGAACGCGCCGAACTCCGCCGGGCCGAGGATGGCGGCGTCCACCCCCGCGGCGCGGAAGCCCTGCTGGACGTCGGCGTCCTGGAGGACCTTCCCGGTCTCCGCGTACAGCCGCTGGACGATCTCGGCCGGCGTCCCGGCAGGCGCGGCGAGCCCGAGCCAGAGGGTCGCCTCGTATCCCGGTACGCCCGCCTCCGCGATCGTCGGCACCTCCGGCAGGTCGGGCGAGCGCTTCGGCGTCGTCACCCCGAGCGCGCGCAGCTTTCCGGCCTTGACGTGGGGCATGACATTCGGCGTTCCGGCGAACGACACCTTGACCTGGCCCGAGAGCAGGTCCTGCATCGCGGGCCCGCTGCCCTTGTAGGGCACGTGGTTGAGCTCGATACCGGCCATGGAATTGAACAGTGCGCCGACGAGGTGCTGCGCACTGCCGTTACCGGAGCTCGCGAAGTCGATCCGCCCCGGCGCGGCCTTCGCGGCAGCGACGAGCTCGCGCACCGAGCCGACCGCCAGCTGCGGATTCACCACCAGCACGTACGGGCCTGCGGCGAACTGCATGACCGGCGCAAAGTCGGCGAGCGAGTCGTAGGGCAGCTTCTTGTAGAGCGACGGGGTGATCACGTGCGGGGTCGCGACGAGCAGCAGGGTATGGCCGTCGGGCTTCGATCGGGCGACATACTCGGCACCGATCGAGCCGCCCGCCCCGGGCTTGTTCTCGACGAAGACCTGCTGGCCGAGCGCGCTCGAGAGCTTGGGCGTGATCAGGCGCGTGGGCACGTCGGCGAACCCGCCGGGCGACAGCGGGACGACCAAGCGGATCGGGCGACCGGGATAGCTCTGCGCGGCGATCGGACCACTCGCGCCGAAGAGCGCCGCGGAAAGGATCAACAAGAGGGCGGAGCGCAGCATCGGGAGCGCCTCCTTCAGCCGAGATAGACGGGCGCGGGGTGCGCGAAGAAGCCGTGCAGGATGTGGTAGACGGTCCGGTAGTTCTTCTGCTGGAAGCTCGCGTGCGAGATGCCGGCCATCATGCTGAACTGCTTGTCCGGGTGCGGCAACTGCTTGAAGAACTCGAGGAGGTCGTCTAGGCCCGCGATGCCGTCGTACTGGCCGCGCATCACGATCGTCGGCACGGGGATCTTCGCCGGGTCGACGAGCGGGAGCTTCGAGCACATGTCGACGTAGGTGCCGGTGGGCACCGAGTCGTCGAGCGCGCAGATGGCCTCGGCGAAGGCGTTGATCGTCGCCTCGTCGGCGCAGCCGGGATGGTCGCGGTTGAAGATCGAGTGCACGAAGGCGCGGTCGATCGGGCGGCGGTTCTTCGCCTGGAACTCGGGCAGCTTCTTCCTGCGCTCGGCGAGCGTCGGGCTGCCCTCGCCGGTCCACACGAACGCGTCGAGCGCGAGGCGCGCGACGCGCTCGGGATGGCGCTGGGCGAAGAGCGCCGCCTTGAGCGCACCCGACGAGATGCCGTAGACGAGGAGCTTCTGCGCGCCGGTCGCCTGGAGGATGTACTGCGTGCCGGCGGCGAGGTCGTCCGCGCCGTTCGGGATGTCGCAGTTGATCGGGCGGTGCTTGTCGGAGCGGCCGTAGCCCTCGTTGTCCATGCACCACGTGTCGAACCCGCGCGCGGCGAACCAGTCCATCGCCGAGGAGTCGGGCCGGCCGGGAACCTGGAGATCGAAGGTGGGCTGCGAGGCCATCGACGAGCCGTGCACGAACAGCACCGTGCCCTGCTTCGCGACGCCCGCGGCGGCGGGTTTCTGCCAGAGGAAGAGCCTGATGTCGCCCTTGCGCGTCCAGTGCTCCCTGCCCGTCGTGGTCATGCGCTGCTCCGTCGATCGAGAGGTCGAAGTCTAACGCTCCGCAGCCACGCGTTACACTTCGGACCCTTTCGGTCCCGAACTCCCGGAGGCAACCCCCAGATGGCCGACAACTGGCGTTCCAAGACGATCACCGGCGGCGTGGCCCGCTCGCCCAACCGCGCGATGCTGCGCGCGGTGGGTTTCGGCGATGGCGACTTCGACAAGCCGATCGTCGGCGTGGCGAACGGCCACTCGAACCTCAATCCCTGCAACGCCGGGATCCAGCCGCTCGTCGACCGGGCGATGGCGGCCCTCAGGGAGGCCGGTGCGATGCCGCAGGTGTTCGGCGTGCCGACCGTCACCGACGGCATCGGCATGGGCACCGAGGCGATGAAGTACTCGCTCGTCTCGCGCGAGGTGATCGCGGACGCGATCGAGACCGGCGTCAACGGCCAGGCGATGGACGGCGCGCTGGTGGTCGGCGGCTGCGACAAGAACATGCCCGGCGGGATGATGGCGCTCGCCCGCATGAACGTGCCCGGCATCTACGTCTACGCCGGCACGATCAAGCCCGGCAAGTGGAAGGGCCAGGACCTCACCATCGTCTCGGCGTTCGAGGCGGTCGGCGCCTACACCGCCGGCAAGCTGAGCGAGGAGGACTTCGTGGGCATCGAGAAGAACGCCTGCCCGACCGTCGGCGCCTGCGGCGGGATGTTCACCGCCAACACGATGAGCTCGTCGTTCGAGGCGCTCGGCATGAGCCTGCTCGGTTCATCGCAGATGGCCTCGCCCGACCCGGAGAAGGCCGACTCGGCGGCGGCGTCCGCAAAGGTGCTGGTGAACGCGATCCGCAACAACCTCCGCCCGCGCGACATCATCACGCGCAAGTCGATCGAGAATGCGATCACGCTCGTGATGGCGACCGGCGGCTCGACCAACGCCGTGCTGCACTACCTCGCGATCGCGGCCGCCGCCGGCGTGAAGTGGACGATCGACGACTTCGAGCGGGTGCGGCGCAAGGTGCCGGTGCTCTGCGACCTCAAGCCCTCGGGCCGCTACGTCGCCACCGACTTCCACCGGGCGGGCGGCGTGCCCCAGGTGCTGAAGATGCTGCTCGTGCACGGCCTGCTGCACGGCGATTGCAGGACGGTCACCGGACGAACCATGGCCGAGGAGCTCGCCAGCGTCCCGGCGGAGCCGCGCAGGGACCAGGACGTGATCCGGCCGTGGGACAAGCCGCTGTATGCGCAGGGCCACCTCGCGATCCTCAAGGGCAACCTCGCGCCCGAGGGCTGCGTCGCGAAGATCACCGGGCTCAAGAAGACCTCGATCACCGGGCCGGCGCGCGTGTTCGACTCCGAGCCGCAGTGCATGAAGGCGATCATGGCGCGCAAGATCAAGCCGGGCGACGTGATCGTCATCCGCTACGAGGGCCCGAAGGGCGGGCCGGGCATGCAGGAGATGCTCGCGCCGACCTCGGCTCTCATCGGGCAGGGGCTCGGCGAGTCGGTCGGGCTCATCACCGACGGCCGGTTCTCGGGCGGGACGTGGGGGATGGTGGTCGGCCACGTCGCGCCGGAGGCCTACGTCGGCGGGCCGATCGCGCTGGTGAAGGAAGGCGATTCGATCACGATCGACGCGAAGAAGCGCCTGCTGCAGGTGAACGTGTCGGCAAAGGAGCTGGCGGCGCGCCGCAAGAAATGGAAGCAGCCCGCGCCGCGCTACACGAGGGGACTGATGGCGAAATACATGAAGCTCGTCTCGACCTCGAGCAAGGGCGCGATCACCGACTGGAGCGAGTGACTTGGCCGCGCGGCACACCTTCCGCTCCACGCTGGCGTGGACCGGCGCGGCCGCCGGGCCGACCGGTCCGTCGTTCTCGCGCGACTACCTTGTGCGCACCGCCGACGGTGCGGAGATCGCGGGCTCGGCGCCCGTCGTGTTCAAGGGCGACGGCACGCGCGCGAGTCCCGAGGATCTCCTGGTCGCTTCTCTCTCTGCGTGCCACATGCTGACCTACCTCGCGCTCTGCGCGCACAAGGGCATCCGCGTTACCGCGTACGACGACACCGCGGAGGGGACGATCGACCGCGTCGGGCCGGGGCGTACCCAGTTCGTCGATGCGGTGCTTCGTCCGCGCGTCCGAGTGGCCGACGCGAGGGACGTCGAGCCGGCGCAGGCGCTCCATCACGATGCGCACGAGCGCTGCTTCGTTTCGGCATCCGTGAGCTTCCCGGTTCGGGTCGAAGCGGTGATCGTCTCCTGACGAGTGCCGGGCCGGCGCGGTAACCTCTCACCGCGACGGCATCCGACCCCGGGGAGGAGCGACGATGCAGGCCATACTGATTGCCAATCCGAAGGGCGGCAGCGGCAAGACGACGCTCGCGACCAACCTCGCCGGCTGCCTCGCGCACGCCGGCGACGCGGTCTGCCTGTGGGACCTCGACCGGCAGCACTCCTCGCTCGAGTGGCTGAAGCTCCGGCCGTCCTACCTGCCGAAGATCGTGCGCCTCGACGAGCGCGAGCAATTGCCGAAGAAAGCCCGGTGGCTCGTGCTCGACTCGCCCGCCGCCCTGCACGGCAAGCGCCTGACCGAGCTGGTCAAGGAGGCACACAAGGTGCTGGTGCCGGTCCAGCCGTCGCTCTACGACATCGCGGCCACGCGCGACTTCCTCGCGGAGCTCAAGGAGGAGAAGGCGATCCGCAAGCACAAGACCTTCGTCGGCGTCGTCGGCAGCCGCGTCGACCCGCGCACACGCGCCGGAACGCAGCTCATCACCTACATCCGCGAGCACGAGCTGCCGCTGGTCGGCTGGGTGCGCGACACGATGCTCTACGTCAACGCCGCGTTCGAAGGGCGGTCGATCTTCGACGTGCCGGCGTGGCAGGCCGAGCGGGAGCAGGCAATGTGGCAGCCGATCCTCGAGTGGGTGCGAGCCGACTAGGCGAGCCGGCCGCTAGCTTCCTTTCGGCAGCGCGATCCCGGTCAGCGTCGCGAACATCTTGATCACCGCCGAGTCGTCCTCCCCGCCGTGCCCGTGCGCGCTGGTGGCGAGGAACATCTGGTGCGCGGTCGCGGTGAGCGGCAGCGGGAAGGTGAGCTTGCGCGCCGAGTCGAGCACGATGCCCAGGTCCTTCACGAAGATGTTCACCGCCGACAGCGGCGAGTAGTCGCCGGCGAGGATGTGCGGCGCGCGGTTCTGGAACATCCACGAGCTCCCGGCCGAGTTGGAGATCACCTCGTACACCACCTGCGGATCGGCGCCCGCCTTGATGCCGAGGGCCATCGCCTCGGCCATCGCCGCGATGTGCACGCCGGCCAGCAGCTGGTTGATCATCTTCACTTTCGATCCCATGCCGGGCGCGTCGCCGAGGCGGTAGACCTTCATCGCGATTGCGGCGAGCACGTCCTCGCACGCCGCGAAGGCCTCCGGCGCGCCGGAGGCCATGATCGTCATCTGGCCCGCGGCGGCCTTCGCTGCGCCGCCCGAAACCGGCGCGTCGAGCATCCGCGCGCCGCGCTCGGCGAGGCGGGTGCCGAGCCGCTCGGCGAAGTCCGGCGGCACCGTCACGCTGACGATCACGACCGCGCCAGGGGCAAGCGCTGCGGCCGCGCCGTCCGCGCCGAACAGCACGCGCTCGGTCTGGTCCGCGTTCACCACCAGCACGACCACCACCTCGCACTCGCGTGCGAGCGCGGCCGGCGTCGGCTGGGCGACGCCGCCCTCGGCGGCAAACGCATCGAGCACGTCCTTGCGCACGTCGCATGCGTGGGTCCGGAAGCCGGCGCGCAGGAGCGAGCGCGCCACGCCGAGTCCCATTGCCCCGAGCCCGATCACTCCCACGTCTCTTCCCGCCATGCGCGCCTCCGCCCGAGTCTCAGCGCGAGAATGATGCCCGGATTCGGGGCGGGCGCCCAATTCCACAGCGTCCCAAGGGTCGCGGGAGCCGCCAGCGCCGCCTCGCCCCGCGAGCCCCTGCCATAATCGACCGCATGCCGAACCGCCTCGCGCAGGAGACGAGTCCCTACCTGCAGCAGCACGCCGCCAACCCGGTGGACTGGTGGCCGTGGGGCGAGGAGGCCCTGCGCGCCGCGCGCGAGCAGGACAAGCCGATCCTGCTCTCGATCGGGTACTCCGCCTGCCACTGGTGCCACGTGATGGCGCACGAGTCGTTCGAGGACCCCGAGGTCGCGCGGCTCATGAACGACCTGTTCGTCAACGTGAAGGTCGACCGCGAGGAGCGCCCCGACATCGACCAGATCTACCAGTCCGCGCACCAGATGTTCAACCAGCGCGGCGGCGGCTGGCCGCTCACCGCGTTCCTCACCCCGCAGCAGATGCCGTTCTTCGTCGGCACCTACTTCCCGAAGACGCCGCGCTACGGGATGCCGGGCTTTCCGCAGCTCCTCGAGCGCGTCGCGCGTTATTACCGCGAGCACGGCGAGGACATCGCGCGCCAGAACGAGGCGATCCGCTCGGCCTTCGCGCGCATCGGCGTGCGCGAGACCGGCCGCCGCGAGGACTTCTCGGCCGAGGTGATCGCCGAGGCGGTCGGCGCGCTCAAGTCGAGCTTCGACGCCACGCATGGCGGCTTCGGCGGCGCGCCGAAGTTTCCCCATCCGACCGACCTCGAGCTCCTGATGCGCCGTTTCGCCGCCACCGGCGACCGGCACGCCCTGCACGTCGCGACCTTCACCCTCGAGCGCATGGCCGAGGGCGGGATCTACGACCAGATCGGCGGCGGCTTCTGCCGCTACGCGGTGGATGCCACCTGGACCATCCCGCACTTCGAGAAGATGCTCTACGACAACGGCCCGCTGCTGCGCCTCGCCGCCGACGCGTGGGCGCTCACCGGCAAGCCGCTCTTCGCGCGGGTCGCCGCGGAGACCGCGGGCTGGATCGTGCGCGAGATGCAGTCGCCCGAGGGCGGCTACTACTCGTCGCTCGACGCCGACTCCGAGCACGAGGAGGGCAAGTTCTACGTCTGGACGCCGGCCGAGGTGGCGCGAGCGCTCACGCCGGAGGAGTACGCCGTCCTCGCGCCGCACTACGGCCTCGACGCGCAGGCGAACTTCGAGGGCAAGCACTGGCACTTCCACGTCGCGCAGCCGCTCGCGGTCGTCGCGGCGTCGCTCGCGCGCAGCGAGAACGAGTGCGCCGAGCTGCTGGAGGTGGCGCGCCAGAAGCTGCTCGCCGCGCGCGCGCAGCGCGTGCGCCCGGGGCGCGACGAGAAGCTCCTCACGAGCTGGAATGCGCTCGCGATCCGGGGCATGGCGCACGCCGCGCGCGTCTTCGGACGCGACGACTGGCTCGCCTCGGCGCAGCGCGCGCTCGACTTCGTCCGCGCCGCGCTGTGGCGGCCCGACGAGCGCCGGCTGCTCGCCACCTTCAAGGACGGCCGCGCGCACCTCAACGCGTATCTCGACGACTACGCCTTCCTGCTCGACGCGTTGCTCGAGATGCTGCAAGCGGCGTTCCGCGCGGAGGATCTCGCATTTGCGCGCGCGCTCGCCGACGCGCTGCTCGAGCGGTTCGAGGACCCGACGGGCGGGTTCTTCTTCACCAGCCACGACCACGAGCACCTCATCCACCGCCCGAAGCCCGGGCACGACAACGCGACGCCCTCCGGCAACGGGGTGGCGGCCTTCGCGCTCGCGCGGCTCGGTCACCTCGTGGGCCAAGCCCGCTATCTGGAGGCGGCCGAGCGCTGCATTGCGGCCCTCTATCCATCCATGCGCGACTACCCGGGCGGATTCGCGTCGACGCTCTGCGCGCTGGAGGAATGGCTCGCGCCGCCGACCCTGGTCGTGCTCCGCGGGCCGATGCCCCTTCTGCGGACATGGTTGCAGTCGCTCGCGCCCGACTACCGGCCGGCGACGGCGATCCTGGGCATCGACAGCGTGACGCACGACCTCCCGGAGGCGCTCGACAAGCCGGCCGCCCCAGGGCGGGTCAACGCCTACGTGTGCCGGGGCGTTACCTGCCTCGAGCCCGTCTCCCGCATCGAGGCGTTGCGGGCGCTGATCGGGGCGCCGGGAATGAAGTAGCATCACGCCTCTTTTTCAACCGGACCATCGGAGACTCCATGAAGAAGCTCGTTTCGGCCCTCGCGATCGGCGGCGTTGCTGCCCTCGTCGCCGTGCCGGCCGCCGCGCAGAACGTCGACGAGTTGCTGAAGAAGCACGCCTGCCTCTCGTGCCATGCGGTGGACAAGAAGCTGGTCGGGCCGTCCTACAAGGACGTCGCCGCCAAGTACCGCGGCCAGGCAGGCGCCGAGCAGTCGCTCGCCGCGAAAGTGAAGAAGGGCGGGCAGGGCGTGTGGGGCCAGATCCCGATGCCCCCGAACCCGAACGTACCCGACGGCGACCTGAACGCGATGGTCAAGTACGTCCTGTCGATCAAGTAGCCCCCCGCGCCCCCGCGCGGGCGTGCCGCGGCATGCGGCGGCCCCCGGGGGCGTCGCACGTCCGCGCCCGCGACGGCAGCCCATGGGCGACGCTTGCGACATCAAATTGACAATGTGACAATGCGCGCGCTGCCGAGACAGTGTCGCGTTTTTCCTCTCTCCCCCACCCCCGTTTCCACAGGAGACGACTGATGCAACCCCGTTTGAGCGCCATCGCGCTCGCGACCGTGGCCGCGTTCGGCCTCGTCGCGTGCGGCAAGGAAGAGCCCCCGAAGCCGGCCGCCAAGGCCGAAGCACCGGCCGCACCGCCCCCGCCGCCGACCATGACCGTCAACATCGGGCACGTCGCGCCGCTCACCGGCGGCATCGCGCACCTCGGCAAGGACAACGAGAACGGCGCCCGGCTCGCGATCGAGGAGGCGAACGCCGCCAAGATCACGATCGACGGCAAGGAAGTGAAGTTCGTCATGATCGCCGAGGATGACCAGGCGGATCCGAAGGTCGGCACCACGGTCGCGCAGAAGCTCGTCGACGCGAAGGTCGCCGGCGTCGTCGGCCACCTCAACTCCGGCACCTCGATTCCGGCGTCCACCATCTACAACCAGGCCGGCGTGCCGGTGATCTCCGGATCGGCGACCAACCCCAAGCTCACCGAGCAGGGCTTCAAGGTGCAGTTCCGCGTGGTCGGCCGCGACGACCAGCAGGGGCCGGCGATCGCGAGCTTCCTCGCGGCCACCGCCAAGCCGAAGGTCGTGGCGGTGATCGACGACGCCACCGCGTACGGCGAAGGCATCGCCAACGAGGTCGAGAAGACCCTCAAGGCGGCGGGCGTCACCGTGCTGCCGCGCGAGAAGGGCACCGACAAGACCACCGACTGGAAGGCGGTGCTCACCAAGGTGCGCGGCAAGAAGCCCGACGCGATCTTCTACGGCGGCATGGACGCGACCGGCGGCCCGCTGATGAAGCAGGGGCGCGAGCTCGGGCTGAAGAGCGTGTTCGCGTTCGGGGACGGCGCGTGCACCGACAAGATGAAGGAGCTCGCGGGCGACGCCGCCGAGGGGCTGCTCTGCTCGCAGGCCGGCATTCCGGTCGCGGCGGCGAGCAAGAAGTTCCTCGACGCGCACAAGGCGAAGTTCAACACCGATCCGATCCTGTACGCGCCGTTCACCTACGACGCGGCGAACCTGCTGATCGAGGCGATGAAGAAGGCGAACTCCGCCGACCCGGCGAAGTACCTGCCCGAGCTCGCGAAGATCAGCTATCGCGGCGCGACGGGCACGATCGAGTTCGACGCCAAGGGCGACCGCAAGGACGCCGAGATGACGATCTTCACCATGAAGGGCGGGAAGATCGAGCCGATCGCGATCATCAAGGGCGGCAAGACCATCCCCTACAACGACTTCCTGCAGATGGTCTCGAGCGCGGTTGCGGCCACCGCCGAGGCGGCGAAGCAGGCCGGCGAGACGGCGGCGAAAGCCGTCGGAGACGCCGCGAAGTCCGCGACCGAGGGCGCGGGCAAGGCGATGGAGTCGGCCGGAAAGTCGATGCAGGACGCGGCGAAGAAGTAACCGCCAGCGGGGCTATCCCGACGCAAGCCGGGATCCGGAAAAGGCCGGCAACGCCGGCCTTTTTCTTTTTCCCGCGCGCCCGTGTTACCTTCCGCGCGTCCCGGCGGAGGGGGAGCGGCGTGGACATCTTCATCCAGCAGATCATCAACGGGCTGACCGCCGGCGCCGTGTACGCGGTCGTCGCCCTCGGCTACACGATGGTCTACGGGATCATCCAGCTCATCAACTTCGCGCACGGCGAGGTGGTGATGATCGGCGCCATGGTGGCGTTCACCGTGATCGCGCTGCTCGCGGGGACCGGCGTGCCGCCGGTCCTGATCCTGCTGATCGCGGCGGCGTGCGCGATCCCGGTGTGCATGCTGCTCGGCTACGCGATGGAGCGCATCGCGTACCGCCCGCTGCGCGGCGCGCCGCGCCTCGCGCCGCTCATCACCGCGATCGGCCTCTCGATCATCCTGCAGCACTTCGCGCTGATGATCTGGAGCCGCAACCCGCTCGCCTTCCCGCAGATCGTCAAGACCGAGTCGTACTTCATCGGCGGCGCGATCATCACCAACGTCCAGATCACCATCATCGTGCTGTGCGTGCTGATGATGGCGGGGCTCGCGACGCTCGTGTACCGCACGCGCCTCGGCACCGCGATGCGCGCCACGGCGCAGAACCCGCACGTCGCCGGCCTGATGGGCGTGGACGTGAACCGCATCATCGCCGCGACGTTCGTGATCGGTGCCGCGCTCGCCGCGGTCGCCGGCATCATGGTCGCGAGCTACTACGGCATCGCCCAGTACACGATGGGCGAGATCCTCGGACTGAAGGCGTTCTGCGCGGCGGTGCTCGGCGGCATCGGCAACATCCCGGGGGCGATGCTCGGCGGGGTCGTGCTCGGCCTGGTCGAGGCGCTCGGGGCGGGCTACATCGGCGAGCTGACCGACCTCTGCCGGATCTCCGGCATCGGGGACTGGCTCACCGAGCGCTGCGCCGCCGACCCCCACTTCATCCTCTTCGGCTCGAACTACCAGGACGTGTTCGCGTTCATCGTCCTGATCCTGGTGCTCGTGTTCCGGCCGCAGGGCCTGCTCGGCGAGCGCGTCGGGGACCGCGCGTGACCGGTGGCGTGACCGGCCGGCTCGGGACCCGGCCCGCCGCCTGGGCCGGGCTGGCGATCGTCGCGCTCGTCCTCGTGGCGCTGCCGTTCTTCCTCGCCGCGCAGTTCGGCACCACGTGGGTGCGGATCAGCAACCTCGCGATCCTGTTCATCCTGCTCGCGCTCGGCCTCAACATCGTGGTCGGCTTCGCCGGGCTGCTCGACCTCGGCTACATCGCCTTCTACGCGGTGGGTGCCTACGCCTACGCGCTGCTCGCCTCGCCGCACTTCGGCATCCACTGGCCGTTCTGGGTGATCCTCCCGATCGGGGCCGCGGTCGCCGCGGTCTTCGGGATCCTTCTTGGCGCGCCCACGCTGAAGCTGCGCGGCGACTATCTCGCGATCGTCACGCTCGGCTTCGGCGAGATCATCCGCATCTTCCTCAACAACCTCTCGCGCCCGGTCAACATCACCAACGGACCCCAGGGCATCGCCCGCATCGACCCGTTCCGCATCGGCGGCTTCGACTTCTCGACCAGCGAGCGCCTGTTCGGCCTGCCGTTCAGCGGACCGATCAAGTACTACTACCTGCTGCTCATCGTGCTGGTCGTCGTGATCGTCGTGAACCTGCGGCTCCAGAACTCGCGCATCGGCCGGGCCTGGGAAGCGGTGCGCGAGGACGAGATCGCGGCGCGGGCGATGGGCATCGACACCACCCGGATCAAGCTGCTCGCGTTCGCGATGGGCGCCTCCTTCGGCGGCGTCGCGGGCGGCATGTTTGCCGCGATCCAGGGCTTCATCAGTCCAGAGAGCTTCAAGTTGGTCGAGTCGGTGATGGTGCTCGCGATGGTCGTGCTCGGCGGCATGGGGAACATCTGGGGCGTCATCCTCGGCGCGGTGCTGCTGTCGTTCGTGCCCGAGATGCTTCGCTTCGGGGTCGACCCGGCGCAGCGCGCGCTTTTCGGCCGTACCGTGATCGACCCGGAGGTGATCCGCATGCTCATCTTCGGCTTCGCGCTGGTGCTCATCATGATCCTGCGCCCGGGCGGGCTGTGGCCCTCCGCGGTGCGGCGTCGCGAGCTCGCCGCGCGCAACGGGGAGGCGGGGCGGTGAGCCTGGTCGAGGCGCGCGGCGTCGCGAAGCGCTTCGGCGGCGTGCATGCCCTCTCCGACGTGAGCTTCGACATCGCGGCCGGCGACATCTACGGCCTCATCGGCCCGAACGGCGCTGGCAAGACGACGCTCTTCAACGTGCTCACCGGGATCTACGCGCCCGATGCCGGCACCTTTACGTTCGACGGGCGGCCGCTCGCCGGGCTCAAGCCGCACACGGTCACCGCGCGCGGCATCGCGCGCACCTTTCAGAACATCCGGCTCTTCGCGAACCTCTCGGCGCTCGAGAACGTGATGATCGGGCGGCACGTGCGCACGCGCGCGGGCGTGCTCGGCGCAGTGCTGCGCGACCGTGCGACCGTCGCCGAGGAGGCGGCGATCGAACGGCGCGCCTCGGAACTCCTCGCTTACGTGGGCATCGGGGCGCGCGCGAACGACCAGGCCGGCAGCCTGCCGTACGGCGACCAGCGCCGTCTCGAGATCGCGCGCGCGCTCGCGACCGAGCCCAGGCTGCTCGCGCTCGACGAGCCCGCCGCCGGCATGAACGAGTCGGAGACGCGCAGCCTGCGCGGACTGCTCGAGAAGATCCGCGCCGACGGCATCACGATCCTGCTGATCGAGCACGACATGCGGCTGGTCATGAACGTGTGCGACCGCGTCCTGGTGCTCGACTACGGCAGCCGCATCGCCGAAGGTCCGCCGGCCGAGGTGCAGCGCGACCCGAAGGTGATCGAGGCCTACCTCGGTACGACCACGGCGTGAGCCTGCTCGACGTCAAGGGGCTGGAGGTCCGGTACGGCGGCATCCGCGCCGTCAAGGGCATCGACCTCGCGGTCGCCGAGGGCGAGCTCGTGTCCCTGTTTGGCGCCAACGGCGCCGTCACGTCCTCGACTCTGCGCGCGCTCTCGGGCATTATCGCCGCGCCGCGTGAAAAATCGTCTCACAAGCTGTTACGAAGCG
>CAZIXQ010000010.1:9414-10550 GCA_964543155.1 uncultured Enterobacteriaceae bacterium | reverse complement strand
GCGGGCCTGATCGCCGCGCCGCCGGGCATGGTGCGCTACGCCGGGCGCGACCTCGCCGGCACGCGCGCGTTCGAGCGCGCGCGCGCCGGGCTGGTCATGGTCCCGGAGGGGCGCGGCGTTTTCCCACAGCTCACCGTGGACGAGAACCTTGCGATGGGCGCCTATGCCCGGCGCGACGGCGAGATCGGCGCCGACCGCGAGCGCATGTACGGGCTCTTCCCGCGGCTGCGCGAGCGCCGCGCGCAGACCGGCGGCACGCTGTCGGGCGGCGAGCAGCAGATGCTCGCGATCGCCCGCGCGCTGATGAGCCGCCCCAGGCTGCTCCTGCTCGACGAGCCGAGCATGGGGCTCGCGCCGATCGTCGTGCAGCGGATCTTCGAGGTGGTGCAGGAGATCAACGCCGGCGGCGTCACGGTGCTGCTCGTGGAGCAGAACGCGCGCGCCGCGCTCGAGATCGCCTCGCGCGCCTACGTCATGGAGAGCGGCGCGATCACGCTGTCGGGCGCGGCGCGCGAGATCGCGAACGACCCGAAGGTGGTGGCGGCGTATCTGGGAGGAGAGGCGGCGTGAACGAAGCGACGGGATTTCGCGGTGTGCTGCTCCACATCTGCATCGCCGAAGCCGGCTCGCAGCCGATGCGGGAGCTCGCCGAGGCGCGGCTGGTCGAGGGCGTGGGCATCGAGGGCGACCGCTACGCGACCGGCAAGGGCTACTACTCCAAGCTGCCGCGGCCCGACCGCCAGGTCACGCTGATCGAGATGGAAACGATCGAGGCGATCGTGCGCGATCACCGCATCGCGCTCGTTCCACAGGAGACCCGCCGCAACCTGACCACGCGCGGCGTGCCGCTCAACCACCTCGTCGGCCGGCGCTTCCGCGTCGGCGAGGTGGTCCTGAACGGCGAGCGCCTGAACGTGCCGTGCAAGTACCTCGACCGTCTGCTCGGGCGCGAGCTCTACGGCCCGCTCACGAACCGGTCCGGGCTCAACTGCACGATCGTCCGGGGCGGGGCGATCCGCCCGGGCGACGCGATCGAGCCCGTCTAGGCCGCGCTGCCTCGAAGTCCGCGCGCTCACGTAAGATCCGAGCGTGCAGACCGAACTCGACGTTCTGCGGGACGTGTGCGCCAGGCTCGA
>CAZIXQ010000010.1:0-9314 GCA_964543155.1 uncultured Enterobacteriaceae bacterium | reverse complement strand
ATCCGAGCGTGCAGACCGAACTCGACGTTCTGCGGGACGTGTGCGCCAGGCTCGAGAAGGCCGGAATCGAGTACATGCTGACCGGGTCTCTCGCGATGAACTACTACGCGACGCCCCGCATGACCCGCGACGTCGACCTGGTCGTTGCCGCGGAAGCGAGCGATGCCGAGAAGCTCGTCGGGCTCTTCGAGCCGGACTATTACGTGCCGGAGGAAGGGCTCGCACGGACGATCCGTGATCGCGGAATGTTCAATCTGCTGCACATCGAAAGCTCGGTCAAGGTCGACATCGTGATCCGCAAGGACGAACCCTTCCGCCGCGCCGAGTTCGCGCGGCGCGCGCGGGTGACGCTGTCCGGCGTCGATGCCTGGATCGTGAGCAAGGAGGATCTCATCCTGTCCAAGCTGGTCTGGGCAAGGGATGCGGAATCGGAGTTGCAGCGCCGCGACGTACGTAACCTGCTGAGTGCGGAGGCCGACGTCTCGTACTTGCGCACATGGGCCCCGCGCCTCGGCGTCGCGGACTTGCTGGAGCGGCTGCTCGATGAAAGACACGAGTCCTGAGATCGAAAGGATGGTCCGCGAGCGCTTCCAGGCAATGACGCCCCAGGAGCGATTCGCGATCGGCTGCCAGATGTTCGAGACCGCGCGCGCGATCGTGCTGTCGTCGTTTCCGCCCGGGCTCACCCCTGCGCAGGTGCGCTGGCGGCTTTGCGAGCGCTTCTACGGCGCGAAGCTGGCGCGGGATGCGTACGGCCCCTACCCCGAAGTCGGCTAGCCCTTCGCCAGATCCGCCTGCGTCGTGAACGAGTCGGCGTAGAACTCGTCGATCGGCAGCCTGCGCTCGTGAGTGAAATCGCGGCGCGCCGACTCGACCATGATCGGCACGCCGCAGGCGTAGACCTGGTAGCCGGACAGGTCGGCGAAGTCCTCCATTACCGCCCGGTGGACGAGACCGGTGCGTCCCGTCCAGGCGTCCTCGGGCAGCGCGTCCGAGATCACCGGCACGTACCTGAAATTCGCGTGCTCGGCCGCCCATCGAGACGGCAGGTCGTTGAAGTACAGGTCCTTCGGCCGCCGCGCGCCCCAGTAGAGCGTCATCGGGCGGTCGACGCCCTTCCTGAACGCGTCCTCGAGGATCGCCTTGATCGGCGCGAAGCCGGTGCCGCTCGCGACGAACACGATCGGCTTCGCGCTCTCCTGCAGGAAGAACGACCCCAGCGGGCCCTCGAAGCGCAGGATGTCGCGCTCCTTCATCGTCCCGAAGACGTGGTCGGTGAACTGGCCGCCGGCCACGTGCCGGACGTGCAGCTCGAGGAACTCGTCGTCGTGCGGCGGGTTGGCCATCGAGAAGCTGCGCCGCGTCCCGTCCTTCAGGATGAACTCGATGTACTGGCCGGCGAGGAACTGCAGCCGTTCGTTCGCCGGAAGCTTGAGGCGCACGATCATCACGTCGTCGGCCACGCGCTCCAGCGACTGCACGCGGCAGGGCAGCTTCTTCACCGGGATGTCCTTGACCGCGCCGATCGAGCGCACCTCGATCGTCAGGTCGGAGAGCGGCCTCGCCACGCAGAACAGCGCGTACCCCGCGGCGCGCTCGTCCTCCGACAGCGCCGAGTGCTGGTACTTGCCCTGGTCGATGGAGCCCGTGACGAGCCTGCCCTTGCACGAGCCGCACGCGCCGTTGCGGCAGCCGTAGGGCAGGTGAAAACCCTGGCTCAGGGCGGCGCTGAGCACCGTCTCGCCCTCCGGCACCGCGAAGGTATGCCCGCTCGGCTGAACGGTGACTTGATGTGTCATAGAAAAAACGGTCCCGGCTGAAGGCTAGAATAGGCGCCCCATGGAACGGCTCTTGATCGTCGGTGTCGGCGACGTCGCGCGGCGCGCGCTGCCCGCCCTCGTGGCGCGCTACGACGCGCTCGCATTGCTGCGTCCGGGCGCCGGGGCGGTGCCCGGCGCGCGGGTCGCTTCCGGCGACCTCGACCGTCCCGAGACGCTCGCGCCGCTCGCGGGCGCTGCCGAGCTCGTGCTGCATCTCGCGCCACCCGACGAAACCCGCGACGGCGATGTGCGCACGCGCAACCTGATCGCGGCCCTTTCGGGCGCGCGGATGTTACCACGCAGGTTCGTGTACATCAGCACGAGCGGCGTGTACGGCGACTGCAGCGGTGCGCGGGTCGACGAGTCGCGCCCGGTGAATCCGCAGACGCCGCGCGCGGCACGCCGCGTCGACGCGGAGCGCGCGGTGACCGAGTGGGGCGAGCGGGCCGGGATCGAGACCGTGATCCTGCGCGTTCCGGGCATCTACGCTGCTGATCGCCTGCCGGTCGAGCGGATTCGGCGCGGAACGCCAGTGCTGCGCGCCGAGGAGGACGTCTACACGAACCACGTGCACGCCGAAGACCTCGCCGCGATCTGCGCGCGCGCGCTCGAGGCGGACGCGCCGCCGGGGATCTACAACGCGTCCGACGACAGCGAGCTCAAGATGGGCGAATGGTTCGATCTCGTCGCCGACCGCTTCGGGCTCCCGCGCCCGCCGCGCGTGTCGAGGGCGGAGGCGGAGCGCGTGATGTCGCCGATGCTGCTCTCGTTCATGCGCGAATCGCGGCGGCTCGTGAACCGCCGGCTGAAGGACCTCCTCGGCGTCCGGCTGACATACCCGACGGTGTTCGACGGCGTGCCGCGCGGGACCGCGGCGATCGCGTGAGGAGGACCGCATGAGCGCCGAGACGCTGCTGGTGATCACCAATCTGCCCGACCGTGCCAGCGCCGAGACGCTCGCCCGCGCGCTCGTCGAGCGCCGCGCCGCGGCCTGTGTGAACATCCTCGCGCCGTGCGCCTCGGTCTACCGCTGGAAGGGCGCGGTCGAGACCGCCGAGGAGCACCCGCTGTTCGCCAAGACGACCCGGGACCGGTATTCCCTCCTCGAGCGGGTGGTGCGGGAGCTGCACCCGTACGAACTTCCCGAGATCATCGCGGTCCCACTCGCCGGCGGGCTGCCGGCCTACCTCGAGTGGGTGGCGGCGGAGACCCGCCCCACAGGCTAGAGCCGAATGCGCCACGTCCTCACGCTCCTCATCGGGCTCTTCGCCGCCGCCGCGGCGGCGCAAGACCTGCTCGAGCCCGAGAAGGCGTTCCGGATCTCCGCGCGTGCGCTCGACCCGGCGACCGTCGAGGTGCGCTTCGACATCGCCCGCGGCTACTACATGTACCGCGAGAAGTTCGCCTTCGCCGCCGCCTCGCCCGAGGTCAAGCTCGGGCCCGCGGTGTTCCCGAAGGGCGAGACCAAGAAGGACGAGTTCTTCGGCGTCATGGAGACCTACCGCAAGCAGGTCGCCGTCACGCTGCCGGTGCAGGGCGCAGCGGAGAAGCTCAAGCTCGAGGTGACCTCCCAGGGCTGCGCCGACATCGGCGTGTGCTATCCGCCCCAGGTCCAGACCGTCGAGGTGAAGTTCGCGGCGCTCGCTTCCGCGGGCGCGCCGCCGGTGACGCTCGCCGCGGGCGCCCAGTTCGGCGGCCGCGAGGTGCGCGGCGAACCGGGCCTCGTGAGCGACGAGGCGCGCTTCGAGGCGCTTCTCTCGGGCAACTTCCTGCTGATGCTCGCCGCGTTCTTCGGCGCCGGCATCCTGCTGACGTTCACGCCGTGCGTGCTGCCGATGATCCCGATCCTCTCCGGGATCATCATCGGCGAGGGCCGCGCGATCGCGAAGGCGCATGCGTTCGCCCTCTCGGTCACCTACGTGCTCGGCATGGCACTCACCTACACCGCGATCGGCATCCTCGCCGCGCTGACCGGCACGCTCCTCTCGGCGGCGCTCCAGAACCCCTGGGTGCTCGGCGCGTTCGCCGCGATCTTCATCGCGCTCGCCGCCTCGATGTTCGGCTTCTACGAGCTCCAGCTTCCGGCGGTGTTCCACTCCAGGCTCACCGCGGCGAGCCAGAAACTGAAGGGGGGCGAGATCGTCGGGGTCGCGCTGATGGGCGTGCTGTCGGCGGCGATCGTGAGCCCGTGCGTCGCCGCGCCGCTCGCCGGCGCGCTGCTGTACATCAGCCAGACGCGCGACGTGGTGCTCGGGGGGGCGGCGCTGTTCTCGCTCGCGCTCGGAATGGGCGTGCCGCTCATCGTGGTCGGGGTGACCGAGGGGGCGCTGCTGCCGAAGTCCGGGCACTGGATGAAGGCGGTCAAGCAGTTCTTCGGCTTCATGCTGCTCGGGCTCGCGATCTGGATCGTCGCGCCGGTGATCCCCGCCGCGCTGCACATGGCCGCCTGGGCGGCGCTGCTCATCATCGGCGCGATGTACCTGCACGCGCTCGACCCGCTGCCCGCGGACGCGTCGGGATTCGCCCGGTTCTGGAAGGGCGTGGGCGTCATCGCGTTGCTCGCAGGCGCCGCCCTCGTCATCGGTGCGCTCTCGGGCAGCCGCGACGTCCTGCAGCCGCTCGCCGGCCTGCGCGTCGCCGAAGCAACGGGCGTGCCGGCGGCACCCGGTGCGCCCGCGGACGCGGTGCGGTTCGAGCGCGTCAGCACGGCAGCGGAGCTCGACGCGCGGCTGAAGTCGGTGAACCGGCCGGTGATGCTCGACTTCTACGCCGACTGGTGCGTCTCGTGCAAGGAGATGGAGCGCTTCACCTTCAGCGACCCGAAGGTGCGCGCCGAGTTGGCCCAGATGGTGCTCCTGCAGGTCGACGTCACCAAGAACACGCCGGAAGACCAGCGCCTGCTGAAGCGCTTCCGCCTCTTCGGCCCCCCGGGAATCATCTTCTTCGACAAGAGCGGCCGGGAGATCCCCGGCCTGCGGGTGATCGGCTACCAGAGCGCCGACAAGTTCCTGCAGTCCCTCGCCCTCGCCCGCAGCTTCTAGGGCCGGGCGCCGCGCGCGCCGGGCCGGCGCTTCCTTGACGCTCGCCGGGCCATCTGCAAGACTGGCCGGCCGAACGAGAAGAACACGTCCACGCGCATCCTGGAGGAGGCTTTCATGCTGGGCATCACCGTCCGTCGCCTGTCGCTCGCGCTCGCCATCGCCGTGCTCGCCGCGCCCGCGATCGCGCAGAAGGAACTCAAGATCGGCGTCATCTACGACCTGACCGGCCCGTTCGCCGCCGGCGGCTCGGAGGCCGCGTACCTCGGCAACAAGATCGCGATCGACATGATCAACGAGAAGGGCGGGGTCGACGGCTACCGCATCCGTCCGGTCTACGCCGACGCGCAGTCTAAGGCCGAGGTTGCGATCTCCGAGGCCGAGCGCCTGATCAGCCAGGAGAAGGTCGACATGCTGATGGGCGTGTACTCGAGCGCCCACTGCGTGCCGATGGCGCAGAAGACCGACGCGTCGAAGAAGTTCTTCTGGATGAACGTGTGCGTCGCCTCGGCGGTGCTCAAGGACAAGAAGCTCCAGTACGCGTTCCGGCCGCAGGTGCACTCCGACCAGTTCGGCGAGGCGTCCTGCATGTTCCTGAACGAGAACAGCGAGAAGAAGATGGGCATCAAGCCCGCCGCGCTGAAGGTCGCGATCATCTACGAGGACGGGCCGTACGGCGCCGGCGTCGCCTCCGGCAACGAGGCCGCGTGCAAGAAGAACGGCATGCAGATCGTCCTGAAGGAAGGCTACTCGGCCACCGCGCCGGACCTGTCGAGCCTGGTCACGAAGCTGCGCCGCGCGCGGCCCGACGTGATCCTGCACACCGGCTACAACCCCGACATCACGCTGTTCCTGCGCCAGTCGAAGGAGCAGGGCCTGAGGTTCAAGGCGCTCATCGGTCACGGCGCCGGCTACGGCCAGATTGCCAAGCTGCGCGAGACCTTCGGCGACGACACCAACTACTTCTACAACGTCGACCCGGTCGCAGCGCAGCTGCTCGATCCGAAGACGCTCAAGCCCGGTCTCGGCGACCTCACCAACGAGATGGTGAAGCGCTACCAGGCGGTCAAAGGTCCGGGGGAAGTGCCGCCGCACACCAGCATGGGCTTCAACCAGGCATGGATCTTCTTCACCGACGTGCTGCCGCGCGCGATCAAGAAGCACGGCGGCGTCGACGCCGAGGCGCTGCGCAAGGCCTCGCTCGAGACCGACATCCCGATCGGCGGGACGATCCAGGGCTACGGCGTGAAGTTCTACCCGCCCGGCGCGCAGATGGCGGGGCAGAACGAGCGCTCCTCGCCGGTCGTCATGCAGTACGTGAACGGCCGCACGTACATCGCGTGGCCGACGGCGATCCGGACCACCGACCCGATCCTGCCCTTCCCGAAGGGCCACCCCTTCGCGCCGTAGCGCGCGGCGGGCCAGCCGCGGCCCGATCGCCCTGTACCTCTCGCAGGGCGGACGGGCCTTCTCGTGCCGCCGGTTTCATGCCGCTAGGCCCGGAGCCATCGATGCTGCAGGTCGCTCAGCTCACCAAGCGCTTCGGCGGGTTCACCGCCGTCTCGCGCGTCGAGTTCGACCTGGCGCAGGGCGAGATCCTCGGTCTGATCGGGCCGAACGGCTCGGGCAAGAGCACGACGTTCAACCTCATCGCCGGCCTGTACGCGCCGACCGCGGGATCGATCCGGTTCCTCGGCGAGGAGATCGGCGGCCTCGTGCCGGCCGAGGTCTGCCACAAGGGCATCGCACGCACCTTCCAGATCCCGCGGCCGTTCCGCCGGCTCTCGGTCCTCGAGAACGTGGCGGTCGCGGCCTTCTACGGCCAGGCGGGGCGCGTCTCGCGGCAGCAGGCGTGGGCGCAGGCCGAGGAGGCGCTCGACCTCGTGCAGCTGCCGCACGCGCAGGGCGAGCGCGTCGACGGCCTGGGCGCCGCCGGTTTGAAAAAGCTCGAGATGGCGCGCGCGCTCGCCACGCAGCCGAAGCTGCTGCTCGCCGACGAGAGCCTCGGCGGGCTCGACGAGCGCGAAATGGACCAGGCCGCCGACATGCTCGTTCGCATCCGCAAGGAACGCGGCGTCACCATCATCTGGGTGGAGCACATCATGGGCGTGCTGATGCGCGTGGTCGACCGCTGCATCGTCCTCGACCACGGCGAGAAGATCGCCGAAGGCCTGCCGCGCGAGGTCGCCGCCGATCCCAAGGTGATCGAGGTGTACCTCGGCACGGACGCCGCCGCGGTGCAGGCGCAGGTGGCGGCGAGGAGCTAGCGCGAGTGCTCGAGCTGCGCGACATCGCGGCGGGCTACGGCAGCTTCCAGGCGCTGTTCGGCGTCTCGCTCAAGGTCGACGCCGGCGAGGCGGTCGCGGTGATCGGGCCGAACGGCGCGGGGAAGACGACGCTCCTGCGCGTCGTCTCCAAGCTCATCGACACCTCGGCCGGCGAGATCCTGATGGAGGGCCGGCGGGTGAACGAGGTCGAGCCGCACCGCGTGATCGAGCTCGGGATCGCGCACGTGCCGGAGAACCGCCGCCTCTTTCCGCGCCTCACGATCGAGGAGAACCTGCGCATGGGCGCCTACGTCGCGTCCGCGCGCGCGCACTTTGCCGAGCGGCTCGCACACGTGTACGAGCTCTTCCCGCGCCTCGCGGAGCGGCGCAGCCAGCTCGCGGGAACGCTCTCCGGCGGCGAGCAGCAGATGTGCGCGATCGCGCGCGGCCTGATGTCGAAGCCGCGGCTGCTCCTGCTCGATGAGCCCTCGGCGGGGCTCGCGCCGGTGATCGTGCAGCGGATCTTCGAGCTCGTCCACCGCCTGCGCGACGAGGGCTACACGGTGCTGATCGTCGAGCAGAACGTCCAGCAGGTGCTGAAGGTGGTAGATCGCGCGTACCTGCTCGAAGTCGGGCGCATCAAGGCGAGCGGGCGCGCGGCGGACCTTGCCGCGAGCGACGACATCCGGCGCGCGTACGTGGGGCTCTAGGGGAGCGGCGATGCAAGTCTTCGACATCTTCCTGCTGGAAGCGATCCTGAACGGCCTGCTCTTCGGCGGCGTGCTCGCGCTGCTCGCGCTCGGGCTCAACCTCGTGTTCGGCGTGATCGATGTCGTGTGGATCTGCTACGCCGAGCTGATGATGATCGGGATGTACACGGTCTACTTCCTCTATACGGTGTACAAGCTCCCGCTCATCGTCGCCTTCGCCGGCGGGGTCCTCGTGGTCGCGGTGCTCGGCGTGATCCTCCACGTGCTCGTGATCCGGCCGGTGCTCAACTCCGAGCCGATCAACCAGCTGCTCGTCACCGGGGGGGTCCTCTTCTTCCTGCAGGCGGCCGCGACGCTCGCCTTCGGCGTCCAGTTCCGCAACCTCGGGGTGTCGCTGCCGTCGCTGCAGCTCGGCGAGATCTTCCTGCCGTACTCGCGCATCTTCGCGGCGCTCACCGCCCTGGTGGCAATGACACTGCTCTACCTCTTCCTGCGCAAGACCTACCTCGGCACGGCGATCCGGGCCATCAGCCAGGACCGCGCGATCATGCCGCTGATGGGCGTGAGCCCGGCGCGGATCTACCTCGTCACGTCCGCGATCGGCGGGGGGCTCGCGGGACTCGGCGCCTGCCTGCTCGTGCTGCAGTACGACGTGCACCCGGCGATCGGACTTTCATTCGGTCCCATCACGTTCCTGATCTGCGTGCTCGGCGGGCTCGGAAACATGGTCGGAGGATTCGTCGCCGCGTTCATCTTCGCGCAGCTCATCTCGGTGGGCGGCTTCTTCTTCCACATCGAGTGGGGCTACGTCATGGCGTTCCTGTTCTTCGTCGTCATGATGTTCGTGCGACCACAGGGCCTGCTGGCGAAGAAGGCCTGAGGCAGTGCGCGCGATTCCCTGGCTGCTGCTCGCGCTCCTGGCGCTCGTCCCGTGGATGGGCCTGGGCAATTACATCCTGCACCTCGTCATCATGATCCTGGTGTGGAGCTTCGTGTACACGAGCTGGTCGCTGATGGGCCGCTTCGGCCTCGTGTCGCTCGGCCACGGCGCGTTCCTGGGCATCGGCGCGTACACGGTCACGATGCTCTGGAACCACTTCGGGATCACGCCGTGGGTCGGCATGGTCGCCGGCGTCGCGCTCGCGGCCGTCGTCGCGGTGCTCATCGGCTACCCGTGCTTCCGGTTCCGCATCACCGGCCACTACTTCGCGCTGGTGACGCTCGCGCTGTCCGAGATCGCGCGCCTGGTCATCGTCGCGCTGCGCGATCAGACCGGCGGCTCGCTCGGCGTCACCCCCAAGACCGCGCTCGCGGGCGGGGAGTCGTTCTCGCTCTTCGCGCTCCAATTCGCGCAGAAGGAGGTCTGGTTCTACGTGATGCTCGGCTGCTGGCTCTTTGCGCTCTGGGTGTGGCGGCGCGTCGATCGCAGCATGGCGCGCTACGCGATGGAGGCGATCAGCCAGGAGGAGGACGCCGCGG
>CAZIXQ010000009.1:17137-36930 GCA_964543155.1 uncultured Enterobacteriaceae bacterium | reverse complement strand
GAATGCAATCCCGACGAGCGGATGCCCGCCGAGGGACGCTATCCCGGCGGGCTGATGGCGCGCATCGGCGGCCCGTTCGGCCATCTCGCGAACGGCGCCGCCGCGGCGCTCCTCGCCGCGCTCGACCGCTCGCGGTTGCGGCACGTCGTCGCGGCGCACCTGTCGGAGGCCAACAACCGCCCGGAGCTCGCGCGCGCGGCGCTCGCCCGCGTGCTCGGCTGCGACGAGTCGTGGATCGGCGTCGCCGAGCAGTCGCGCGGGTTCGACTGGCGCGAGCTGTGACCGGCGCGCCGCGCTAGAGACCGAGCGTCGTCGCCGAGACGGCCGACACCGAGCTCTGCCAGATCTCCTCGAACCGCTCGCGCATCAGGCGCGCATCCTTGTAGTCGTTGAGCGTGTAGACGCCGCGCGGCTGCGCGGCGACCGGCCGGCGCACGAAGTGCTCGGTGTCCGCGAGCACGAAGCAGTCCTGCACGCGCGCGGCCTCGCCCTCGCTCTGGTGGATTGCGATCGCGGCGCTGAAGTCGCGCAGGCAGTCGATCATGCGGGGGCAGCTGCGCTTGAGGTGCTCGGGGTCGTGCACGACGAGGAAGAGGCGGTTGTCCGGGCTTGCGAGGAGGAACTGGCGCAGCGCCGCGTTGCGCGCGGGGGCGTTGAGCTCGAGCTGCATGCCGTCGGGGTCGAACACCCGCAGCTCGCGGCGGACCAGCGCGAGCAGCCCGTCGAATGCCTCGAGGTACTGGCGGCGGCTGGTGAGCACCTCGCGACGCGGCTGGGGAATGACCTTCGCGAGGTCTCTTGCGACGTCCTCTGGGGTCCCGGTCATTGCGGCTCCAGTCCTCGAAGCGCGGGAGCAAGATATCCCGCCCGGTACCAAGTGTAGAGGAGCCGCGCGGCGGCCGGCGTGATGGAAGTCCCGGGCCGGAGCGCGCGGCGATCGGCGAGCGCGGCGAGCGCGCCGCGGGTGCCGGGCGGCG
The DNA here is from genome assembly GCA_964543155.1 of uncultured Enterobacteriaceae bacterium. Lineage (GTDB taxonomy): Bacteria > Pseudomonadota > Gammaproteobacteria > Burkholderiales > SG8-39 > JAGVSZ01. The sequence continues at coordinate 35,953 of CAZIXQ010000009.1, read as the reverse complement.
CGGCGACCGACTCGCCGTTGATGAAGAGGCGGTTCGCGCGGTAGAGCATGCCCGCGGCCGGCGCGAGCGCGACGCCGCGCGCACGCAGGTCGCGCACAAACGCGGCCGGGGCGAGCGGCCGCCGCGGGGGCGAGAAGCGCACGTGCGGCTTCGGCTCGGAGAGGTGGCGGCCGAGGAACTCGACGACGTCGGCGCGCGACCACCGCACCTTTTCGAGCATGCGTGCGCAGCGCTCGACGAACGCGTCGTCGAGCCGCCCGGGGGCGCGCGTGGGCGCAAGGTCGGGATCCGCGTAGCGCGTCTCGGGCAGCCGGAGGCGGTCCTGCAGGAAGCCGAGGAACTCGGTGCCGAGCTCGCGCGCCGAGGGAGCACGGAATCCGATCGAGTAGGTGAAGCACGGTTCGAGCGCGACGCCGTCGTGCGCGACGCCCGGCGGCAGGTAGAGCATGTCCCCCGGCGCGAGGACCCACTCGCGCTGCGGCCGGAAGTTCGCGAGGATCTTCAGCGGCGCGCGCCGGTCGAGGCTCCGATCGCCGCCCGGCGCGATGCTCCAGCGCCGCCGGCCGCCGCCCTGGAGCAGGAACACGTCGTAGGAGTCGACGTGCGGACCGACGCCGCCCCCGGGGGCCGCGTAGCTCACCATCAGATCGTCCAGACGCGCATAGGGCGCAAACGCGAAGCGGCGCATCATGCGGTCTGCGGCCGGGAGGAGGTGGTTCAACCCCTGCACGAGCAGGGTCCAGCGCCGCGCGGGCAGGGCCCGCAGGCGCGCGGGAGGGAAGGGCCCGTGCTGCAGCGTCCAGCGCTCGCCTCGCCGCACGACGAGCCGCGCCTCGCAGTCCTCGCGCGCCGCGAGGCGGAAGAGATCGCTCACTGACGCCGGGTCGCGCAGGCCCGGCCAGGCGCGGCGCACCAGGAGCGGGCGCTTCTGCCAGTAACGGGCGAAAAATTCACGCGGCGTCATCCCGCCGAGCAGCGTGCGAAGGGCGGGAAGCTGCGAAGCGGCGGGCATGGGGCGCGCGGCGGTGCGAAGCGGCGATTATATGTGGCGCTCGCCGCGCGCACGGTTGACGACGGCGCAACGAAGTGGTTTAGAATCGCCGCGACTCGGTGATGCCGGGAGAAAATCGCGCGCTGCGCGAGCTGTGCCTCCTGCGCAGCGTCCCGGCACACCGCTGGACGAGCGAGGACATGACGACCCGACGTCTATCGATGCTCGAACCCGCCGAGGCGACCGACGCGCTGCGGCGCGCGGCACGCGCCTAGGGACGAATCGTGCTGCAGCCGGGTCAGCCTGCGCCGACGTTCTCCCTGCCGGACGCGGACATGGAGACCGTGGCCCTCGACGACTTCAAGGGCAAGAAGAACGTCATCCTCTACTTCTACCCCAAGGACGGCACCGCGCCCTGCACCCGCCAGGCGATCGACTTCAGCGACCACGAGGCGCAGTTCGCGCGGCACGACTGCATCGTGATCGGCGTGTCCTGCGACGACTGCATCACGCACGCGCAGTTCCGCGACGAGAACGGCATCTCGCTCACGCTGCTCGCCGACCCGGACGGTGAGGTGTGCCGCGCGTACGGCGTGTGGCGCGACCCCGACGACAACGGCCAGCGGCGCAGCTGCATCGTCCGCTCGACGTTCGTCATCGACAAGCGCGGCAAGCTGCGCCACGCGCTCTACGGCGTGAACCCGAAGGGGCACGTCTCCGAAGTCCTCGGCCTGGTAAAGCAGCTCTCGTGAGCCCGCCGGGCCGCCCCAGGGGCGAGCCGCCGAGCGCACTTCGCGCGAGGGCCATCGATTGAGCGGGCCGCCTGGCGCGGTCGGTCGCGGCCTCGTCGTCGCGATCGACCTCGAGCTCGCCGACTTCCAGGGCAACGTGATCCAGCACACGGATCGGCCGGTCCACTATCTGCACGGCGGCTACGGCGATCTCCTCCCGGCGCTGGAGCGCGCGCTGGACGGCAAGCGCGTCGGCGCGCGCATCACCGCGCGGCTGGAACCGGAGGAGGCGTTCGGGGACTACGACGAGAGCCTGCTGCGCATCGAGCCGCGCGAGCGATTTCCCGCCGCGCTCGAGGAGGGCATGCGCTTCGAGGGCGTGCCCGGCGAGGATGGCGACGGGACGATCTACACCGTGACCGACATCGCGGCAGGCAAGGTGGTGCTCGACGGCAACCATCCGCTCGCCGGCATCGGGCTCGAGTTCCGCTGCACGGTGCGCAGCGTGCGCGCCGCGAGCGCGGAGGAGATCGCGCGCGGCACGGCCGACGATCCGGAGGGGCTCGCTCTGCGCATCGGCTGAGCCGTCGGCTCAGCCGCGCGCGAGCGACATGCGCCCGTCGCGCGGCGCGAAGTCCAGCCGGTGCGCGTGGAACGCCGCGACCGAGGGCCGATGGGCGATGCTGACGATGGCCGCGCGCGGCAGCCGCGCGAGCACGAGCTCGTAGAGCTCCCGCTCGGAGGCCTCGTCGAGCGACGCGGTCGCCTCGTCGAGGAAGAGCCAGTCGGGCGCGTGCAGCAGCGCGCGCGCGATCGCGAGCCGCTGCTGCTCCCCGCCCGACAGCCGCATGCTCCAGTTCTCGCGCTCGTCGAGGCGGTCCGCGAGCCCCGCGAGCCCGACATCCGCGAGCGCGGCGCGCACCGTCGCGTCGTCGAACTCGCCCGGCGCGCCGGGATACGCCACCGCGTCGCGCAGGCTGGCGATCGGGATGTACGGCTTCTGCGGGAGGAACAGCACGCGCGCGCCGCGCGGCACGCGCACCGTGCCGCGGCCGTAGGGCCAGATGCCGGCGAGGGTGCGGAAGAGCGTGCTCTTGCCCGCGCCCGAGGGGCCGGCGACGAGCAGCCGCTCGCCCGGCTCGATGGCGAGCGCCGCGTCGGCGAGCAGCACCCGCCCGTTGGGCAGCGCGAGATCGAGGTGCTCGGCGCGCACCGCGCGCGCGTCGTCCGGCTGCACGTCGATGCCGCCCGGGCGACGCTGCTCGGCGGCCGCCTCCTCCAGCGCCCGATGGAACGTGAGCAGGCGATCGACGCTCGCCTTCCAGCTCGCGAGCGTCGAGTAGTTGTTGACGAACCAGGAAAGCGAGCTCTGCACCTGGCCGAACGCGCTGGCGATCTGCGTCAGCCCGCCGAGGGGCACCGCGCCCGAGAAGTAGCGGTGCCCGGCGACGAAGTAGGGGAACACGATCGCGACCTGGTTGTACCCGATGGTGAAGATGTTGAGCCGCTTCGTGTACTGCATCAGGCCCCACCAGTTGGAGCGGATCCACTCCACGCGCTCGAGCAGGGCGCTCTTCTCCGGGGCCTCGCCGCGGTACAGGGCGATGCCCTCCGCGTTCTCGCGCAGGCGCACGAGCGAGTAGCGGAAGTCCGCCTCGTAGCGCTCCTGCATGAAGTTGAGGCCGATCAGCTTGCGGCCGACGTAATGCGTGAGCACGCTGCCCACGACCGCGTACACGAGCGCCACCCACAGCAGATACCCCGGGACCGTCATCTCGCTTCCGCCGAGCGCGAGCGGCAGCGCGCCGGAAAGGTTCCACAGGATCACCGCGAAGGAGGCGAGCGTCACGCCCTCGCGCATCAGCCCGAGCGCGAGGCCGAGCGTGCCCGTGGTGAACTGCCGCAGGTCCTCGGCGATGCGCTGGTCGGGGTTGTCGGTGCCGCGGCGCTCGAGCTCGAGCCGGTAGTACACCTGGTTGCCGAGCCAGTCACCGAGGTACTGCTTCGTGAGCCAGATGCGCCAGCGCATCTGCAGCATCTGCTCGAGGTAGGTCTCGTAGACCACCGCGGCGATGTAAAGGGCCGCGAGAAAGCAGAAGTAGACGAGCAGGACGAAGAAGTCGCGCTCGTCCTTCTGCTCGAGCGCGTTGAAGAACCGGCGGTTCCAGTCGTTCAGCAGGACGAGCAGGTACACGGTCGACAGCGAAAGGACGACGATCGCCACGAGCAGCGTCCACGCGCGCGCTTTCTCCTCCGAGCGCCAGTAGGGGGCGGCAAGCTTCCAGACATTGCCGAGGAACGTGCGGGCAGTGATGAGGACGCTGGTATCCATTTCGGAGAGTGCTCCGGAAGGCGAATTGCGACGGTAGGGAAGCGGCGGGAAGGCTAGGGCGCGCGGCGCTCGCCGTTGGCGAGCGCGCGCGCGGCGTCGACGAGCTCGCCCGCTGTGAGGCCAGCCGGGCCGGCGCCGCGCGCCACGAGCGCATCGGCGGCGGCGCCGTGCAGGTAGACCGCGGCGACGAGCGCGTCGTCGGGCGCGAGGCCCTGGGCGGCGAGCGCACCGACGAATCCGGTGAGCACGTCGCCCATGCCGGCGCTCGCCATGCCGGGGTTGCCCGAGGCGTTGATCCACCAGCGGCCGTCGGGCGCCACGACGACGGTGCCGTTGCCCTTCAGCGCGACGTGGCTGCGGAACTTCGTCGCGAGCCGCCGCGCCGCGGCGAGGCGGTCGGACTGCACGTACGGCGTCGCGGCGCCGAGCAGCCGCGCGCATTCGGCCGGATGCGGGGTGAGGAGCGTCGGGTGCTTGCGCGCCTGCAGCGCCGACTGCAGCACGGTGTAGGTGGCGACGAGGTTCAGCGCGTCGGCGTCGAGCACGACCGGCAGCTCCATGCGCAGCACGTGCGCGAGCAGCCGCTGCGCCACGGCGTCCGTGCCCATGCCGGGGCCCGCGGCGACCGCGGTGAGCGGCACGTCGGCGAGGAGGTCGCCGGGCTTACGCAGCATCAGCTCGGGCTGGCCGTAATCGACGCACGGCGGATCGTCGGCGAGCAGGCCGAGGAACACCTTGCCCGCGCCGAGCCGGATCGCCGCGCGGCCCGCGAGCAGCGCTGCGCCGACCATGCCCGCGGCGCCGCCGACGATGCCGAGACTGCCCGCGAGTCCCTTGTGGAAGTTCCGCGGTCGCGCCAGCAGCGGCGCCGCGAGGAGGGTTTCGGTGACGAGGTGACCGTCGGGCGGCGCGAGCGCTGCGGCGTCGAGCCCGAGGGGCGCGAGCGTGATCTCGCCGCAGCAGTCCGGGCCGTCGAGCATATAGAGCCCCGGCTTGCGCGCGATGAAGGTGATCGTGTGCGTTGCGCGGACTGCCGCGCCGAGCGCAGCCCCGGTGTCGGCGTTGACGCCGCTCGCGATGTCGAGCGCGAGCTTGCGTCCGGGCAGCGCGTTTGCGGCCTCGATCAATTGGGCAACCGCGCCGCTCGCCGCGCGCGTGAGTCCGATGCCGAAGAGGCCGTCGACAACGAGGGCATGGCGCGCGCCCGGGGGCACCGCCTGGAGGAGCCGGCCGTCCACCGCGTTCCACTTCGCGAGCGCCGCGCCCGCGTCGTGCGGAAGCTTCGCGGCGTCACCCGCGAACACGACGTCGACGCGGTAGAACCAGCGCTTGAGGTGCGTCGCGACCTCGAACGCGTCCCCGCCGTTGTTGCCGGGCCCGGCGAGGACGAGCACGCTGCGGCCGCTCTCGCCGGCGAGCTCGCGCGCGAGCTCCGCGGCCGCGAGCCCCGCCTGCTCCATCAGGCGTGCGGCGGGATCGCGCCTGAGCGCGGCTGCCTCGAGCGCGCGGACGCCGGCGGTGAGGTAGAGGGCGGGCAGCGCGGCGGGCGGCATCGGCGCTCGCAGTGTAACCGAGGCCCGCGCGCGGCTACTTCGACATCATCTGCTGCGGCAGCCAGGTCACCAGGGCGGGGAAGTAGTACGTCAGCAGGATCGCGACGACCATCAGGTAGAACATCGGCAGCGTGTGCGTGGCGATCCAGGTGATCTGCCGCTTCGTCATCCCCTGGAGCACGAACAGGTTGAAGCCGACCGGTGGGGTGATCTGCGCCATCTCGATGACCAGCACGAGGAAGATTCCGAACCAGATGAGATCGATCCCGGCCTTCTGGACGGTGGGCAGGAGCACGCCCATCGTGAGCACCACCATCGAGATGCCGTCGAGGAAGCAACCCAGGGTGATGAAGAACACCATCAGCGCCATCAGCAGCCAGAACTGCGAGAGGCCGAGCGAGCTGATCCACTCCGCGAGATGGCGCGGCAGCCCGATGTAGCCCATCGCCAGCGTCAGGAACGAGGCGCCGGCGAGGATGAGCGCGATCATGCAGTACAGCCGGGTCGCGCCAAGCAGGCTGGTGCGGAAGGTCTCCCAGGTGAGCGAGCGCTGCGTCGCGGAGACCGCAAGCGAGCCGACCACGCCGAACGCCGCGGCCTCGGTCGCGGTCGCGATGCCGGTGTAGATCGAGCCCAGGACGAGGAGAATCAGGACCACCACCGGAATCAGGTTGCGCGAGGCGTAGACCTTCTGCGCGAACCTCGTGCGCTCGGTCGGCGCCGGGATCTGCTCCGGGTGGAGCAGGGCCCAGACCATGACGTAGCCCATGAAGAGCACCGCGAGCAGGATGCCGGGCACGACCCCGGCGATGAAGAGGCGCGCGATCGACACTTCCGCGGTCACGCCGTACACGATCATGATGATCGAAGGCGGAATCAGGAGGCCGAGCGTGCCCGCGCCCGCCAGCGTGCCGATCACCTTCTCGTCCGGGTAGCCGCGCGCCTTCAGCTCGGGCAGCGTCATCTTGCCGATCGTGGCGCAGGTGGCCGCCGAGGAGCCCGACACCGCGGCGAAGATCGCGCAACCGATGATGTTGGTGTGGAGCAGCCGCCCGGGCAGGTTCTCCATCCACGGTGCGAGGCCGCGGAACATGTCCTCCGAGAGTCGCGTTCGGAACAGGATCTCGCCCATCCAGATGAACAGCGGCAGCGCGGTCAGCGTCCAGCTCGAGGACGAACCCCAGATCGTCACCGCCATCGCGTCGCCGACCGGGCGCGTGGTGAAGAGCTCCATGCCGATGAACGCGACCCCGATCAGGGTGAGCCCGATCCAGACGCCCGTGCCGAGGAGCAGGAAGAGCGCGGCGACGAGCAGCGCGGTGACGGCGAAGTCGCTCATTCGACGCGCGCCGGTTCCTCGCCGGCCCCGGGCCCGCCGCCGCCGCGCAGCACGGCAACGAAAGCATCGACGAACGCAATGAGCAGGATGATCGTGCCGACCGCCATCGCGAGCTGCGGGATCCACAGCGGGGTGGCGTCGTTGCCGGTCGAGATGTCATTGAACGTCTTCGACTGCCACGCGAGCCGCACGCTGTAGAAGGCGAGGACCGCGGCGAGCGCGACGGCGATGACGTGGCACCAGATCTCCAGCGCCTTGCGTGCGCCCGCGGGCACGTGGCCGAGCAGCAGCGTGACGCGGATGTGCTCGTTCCGGCGCAGGGTATAGGCGAGCGCGAGGAATCCGCAGGCGGCCATGCAATAGCCGGCGTACGCGTCGGTGCCGCGCACGTGGAAGCCGAAGATGCGGCCGAAGATCCCGAGCAGCACGAAGACGAGCGTGCCGATCATGAGGACCGCGGCCAGCCAGCCGGCGGTCTCGTAGAGGCGGTCGAGCCACGTCCTCATGCCCGTTCGGTCCCCCCTCGGTCGAAAGCGGGCCGCCGCCGACGGCGCGGGTCGTACGCGTCACCGCCTGCCGGCACGGCGGTGACCCGTCGCGCTCACATCTTGCGGTAGGCGTCGACGACGGCCTTGCCGTCGGTGCCGGCCTTGTCGAGCCATTCCTTGAGCATCGTCTCGCCGACCTTGCCGAGGTCCGACTTGAACTGCGGGGTCGGCGGCGCGACGTTCATGCCGTTCTTCCTGAGCTGCTCGAGGTACCAGCCGGTCTTCTCCTCGGAGAGCTTCCAGCCGCGCGTCTCCGCCTCGGCCGCGGCCTTGATCACGGCGTCCTGCGTCGCCTTGTCGAGCGCGTCGAACGCCCGCTTGTTCACGATCACCGCGTTCTTGGGCAGCCACGCCTGCGTGTCGTAGAAGTTCTTCACGTGCTCGAAGATCTTCGTGTCGTAGCCAGTCGCGCCCGAGGAGATCATCGAGTCCATCGCGCCGGTCGCGAGCGCCTGGGCGACTTCGGCGGCCTGGATGGTGACCGGTTGCGCGCCGACCAGCTCGCCGATGCGTGCGGTCTGCGGGCTGTAGGAGCGCCACTTGAGCCCCTTCATGTCGGCGATGCTCGCGAGCGGCTTTTTCGAGTACACGCCCTGCGGCGGCCACGGCACGGCGAAGAGTACCATCATGCCCTGGGCGCCGAGCTTCGCGTCGAGCGACTTGCGCGAGGCCTTGTAGAGCTTGAGCGCCTCGGCGTAGCTGGTGGCGAGGAACGGCACGCCGTCGAGCCCGTAGAGCGGGTCCTCGTTCGAGAAGTTGACGAGCAGGATCTCTCCGACCTGCGCCTGCCCGCCCTGCACCGCGCGCTTGATCTCCTGCGCCTTGAACAGCGACGCGCCAGGGTGCACGGTGATCTTGAGCTTGCCGCCGGTCGCTTTGTCGACGTCATTGGCGAACTGCTGGATGTTCTCGGTGTGGAAGTTGGCCGCCGGGTACGCGGTCGGCAGGTCCCACTTGGTCTGCGCGTGCGCCGCGCCGAACACGCCGGCGGCGAGCGCAGCGGCCAGGATCTGGCGGGAATTCATCGGTAGCTCCTCCTCGGGAAAGCGGCGGCTAGGGTACCCAAATTCCCCTCGCCGCACAATTCGGTAGCATCGTCGGGGCCCGCGCGCCGATATCGTGAACGCACCGCCCGCCCTCGGCATCCTCGTGCTCGACACGCGCTTCCCGCGCGTGCCGGGCGACGTCGGCAATCCTGCGACGTGGCCGTTTCCGGTCCGTCTCCGGGTGGTGCGCGACGCCTCGCCGGAGCGCGTCGTGCGGGGCCGCGCCGAAGGGCTGCTCGATGCCTTCGCCGCGGCGGGCTGCGCGCTCGCGGAGCAGGGCGCCGGCGCCGTCGTCACGACCTGCGGGTTCCTCGCGCTGCACCAGCGCGCGCTCGCCGCACGGCTGCCGGTCCCGTTTGCCTCGTCGAGCCTGCTCCTCGTGCCGCTGCTCGCGGCGCTCCTGCCCGGCGCACGACGGCCGGGGGTGCTCACGGTCGACGCGGCCGCGCTGGCGCGCGAGCACCTCGTCGCGGTCGGCGCCGATCCGGCGACGCCGGTCACGGGCGTCGATCCGGACGGCGCGTTCGCTCGAACGTTCGTCGGCAACCGCCCGTCGCTCGACCGCGCCGCCGCCGAGCGCGAAGTGCTCGATGCCGGCACGCGGCTCGTGACCGCACACCCCGACGTCGGGGCGATCGTGCTCGAGTGCGCGAACATGCCGCCCTACGCGGCTGCCTTGCGCACGCGGCTCGGCCTGCCGGTGTACGACCTCGTCGATCTCGGGAAGTGGCTCTACGCGGGGCTTGCCGCGACGAGGCCGCAGACGTAGTCGGCGAGCGCGAGCGCCGCCGTCAGGCCGGGCGATTCGACGCCGAACAGATTCACGAGACCCGGCACGCCGTGCTCGCGCGGGCCCGCCACGACGAAGTCCGCCGCCTTCGCCTCGGGGCCGACGATTTTCGGCCGGATGCCGGCGTATCCGGGGGCGAGCTGGCCGTCCTGCAGGCCCGGCCAGTACTCGCGGATCGCGGCATAGAAGCTGTCGGCGCGGCGCGGATCGACGTCGTAGTCGATGCGGTCGATCCACTCCACGTCCGGCCCGAAGCGGGCCTGCCCGCCGAGGTCGATCGTGATGTGCACGCCGAGCCCCGCCTCGTTCGGCATCGGGTACACGAGCCGGGAGAATGGCGAGCGCCCCGCGAGCGAGTAGTAATTGCCCTTCGCGTAGTAGGCCGGCGGCACGTGCGCCGGCGGCAGGCCCTGGATCGACGCCGCGACGCGCGGCGCGTGCAGCCCGGCCGAGTTGACGACGGCGCGCGCGAGCACCTGCAGCGGCTCGGCGCCGCCGACCTCGAGCATGATGCCGCTTTCGCGGACGCGGCCGCGCTCGAGCGGGCTCTTGAACGCGATTGCCGCCCCGTGTGCCTCCGCGTCGCCCTGCAGCGCAAGCATGAACGCGTGGCTGTCGACGATCCCGGTCGAGGGGGAGAGATAGGCGGCGACGCACCGGAGCGCCGGCTCGAGCGAGCGCGCCTCGGCCGCGGAGAGGAACCGCAGGTCGGTCACGCCATTCGCGTCCGCCTGCGCCTTGAGCGCGTGGAGCTTCGGCAGCTGCTTCTCGTCGGTGGCCACGAGCAGCTTGCCGCAGTTGCGGTGCGGGATGCCGCGCTCGGCGCAGTAGGCGTACAGGGCGAGCTTTCCGGCGACGCAGAACCGCGCCTTGAGCGAGCCCGGCGGGTAATAGATCCCGGCGTGGATGACCTCGCTGTTGCGCGAGCTCGTCTCGGTGCCGATCCCCTCGGCGGCCTCCAGGACGATCACCTCGCGGCCGGCCACGGCGAGCGCGCGCGCGACCGCCAGTCCGACCACGCCGGCGCCGATGACCACGGTGTCGACTCTCTCCATTGCGGCGCAGGCTCGTCCCTTGCGGCTTGGAATTGTACCGGCGCCGCTGTAATCTCCCCGCTTTCGCAGCGAGGCGCAGGCCATGAATCCGAGCGATCTGCTTGCCGTGCCGCGCGCCGCGCGCGCGGCGGCGCGCTCCGGGGAGCTCAAGGGCAATACCGCGGGTGTCGCATACGGCCACGTCCAGGGCAACGTTGCGATCCTGCCGCGCGAGTACGCGGGCGAGTTCGAGCGCTACTGCCAGCGCAACCCCAAACCCTGCCCGGTGCTGTCGATCGGCGATCCCGGCGACCCGCGCCTGCCGGCACTAGGCACGGACATCGACATCCGCACCGACTGCCCGCGCTACCGCGTGTTCGAGCACGGCGAGTGCGTGGACGAGCCCTACGACATCGCCCGCTGGTGGCGCGACGATCTGGTCGCGTTCATCCTCGGCTGCTCGTTCTCGTTCGAGCAGGCGCTGCTCGAGGCCGGCGTGCCGCTGCGCCACATCGAGCAACGCAAGAACGTGGCGATGTGGCGCACGAGCATTCCGACCACGCCCGCCGGCCGGTTCCACGGGCCGCTCGTCGTGTCGATGCGACCGTTCAAGCCGGCTGACGCGATCCGCGCGATCCAGATCACCTCGCGCTTCCCGACGGTGCATGGGGCGCCGGTGCACATCGGGCTGCCCGAGGCCATCGGCATCCGCGATCTCGACCAGCCCGACTGGGGCGATGCGGTCGAGGTGAGGGCCGACGAGCTGCCGGTCTTCTGGGCCTGCGGGGTCACGCCGCAGGCCGTCGTCGCAGCCGCGAGGGTGCCGTTCTGCATCACGCACTACCCGGGGTCGATGCTCGTGACCGATCTGCGCAACGCCGAGCTCGCCGTGCTCTAAGCGGGCGCGCGCAAGCCGCAATGCAGCCCGGCTATCCACGCGCGGTGCGCATGCCGCACGCGCAGAAAGCGGGCCGCGTGGCCGGCCGTCTGGCGGACCAACACTCATAGAGAGAGGAGAAGCACATGAAAACCGCACTCGCCGCACTCGCCGCGCTCGCCGTCGCACCGCTGCTCGCCGCGCCGGCGCAGGCGCAGGACCTGCCGAAGACCGCGCTCAAGGTGGTCGGCTCGATCTCGAGCCTGCCGCCCTACAAGGAGTTCGAGGTGCCGTTCTGGACCAAGACCCTCGCCGAGAAGTCGAACGGCGCCATCACGGCCGAGATCAAGGGGTTCAACGAGATGGGGCTGAAGGGACCGGAGGTGCTGCGGCTCATGAGCACCGGGGCGCTCGAGATCGGCGCGACCGTGCTCGCCTACCTCGCCGCCGACGACGCCACCTTCGAGGCGGTGGACATCGCCGGGCTGCTCACCGACGTCGATTCGGCCCGCAAGGCGACCGACGCCTCGAAGGCGATGTACTCGAAAGTGATGCAGAAGTTCGGCGTCCGGCTGCTCGGCATCGGCACCTACCCGGCCCAGGTCATCTACTGCAATGCCGAGCTCACCGGGCTCGCCGACGTGAAGGGCAAGAAGGTGCGCGTGGCGGGCCGCTCGCAGTCCGAGCTCGTCCAGGCGCTCGGCGGCACGCCGGTCACCATGGCCTTCGGCGAAGTGGTCCCCGCGATGCAGAACAAGACCGTCGACTGCGGGATCACCGGCACGCTCTCGGGCAACCTCGCGAAGTGGAACGAGGTGTCGACCCACCTCGTCGCGCTGCCGCTGAGCTGGGGCCAGATCGCGTACGCCACCAACGCGAAGACCTGGGACCGGCTCGATCCGCGCGTGCGCGCCCTGATCGAGAGCGAGGTGAAGAGTCTCGAAAAGGGCATCTGGGACGCCGCGGCCTACCACACCGCGCAGGGGCTCGCCTGCAACGCGGGCGCCGACGAGTGCAAGATCGGGACCAAGGGCAAGATGAAGGTGATCCAGCCCACCGCCGCCGACCGTGCACTCCTGAAGAAGGTCGTCGACGAGACGATGCTGCCGAAGTGGGCGGCGCGCTGCAGCGCGGAGTGCGTCGCGGACTTCAACCGGACGATCGGCAAGACGGTCGCGGTCGCCGCCAGGAAGTAGCCGGCTTGCTCGACCGCGCCCTCACGGCCGCCGACTGGCTCGGCCTGCGCGCCGTGTGGGCGGGCGGGGCGCTGCTCCTCGCCGCCGCGCTCACCGTCTCGGTGGACGTGATCGCGCGCAAGCTCTTCACTGTCTCCCTCGGCGGCGCCGACGAGCTGTCGGGCTATGCCTTCGCGATCGGCAGCGCCTGGGCCTTCCCGTTCGCGCTGCTGCGCCGCGCGAACGTCCGGGTGGACGCGCTCTACCAGCGCCTGCCGGCGCGGCTGTGCGCGCTGCTCGACATTCTTGCGCTCGCGGCCCTGGGCGTATTCGCGGTGTTCCTGGCGCGCTACGCCTGGGACGTCATGGCGACCTCCTGGTCGCTCGCTTCGCGGTCGAACAGCGCGCTGAAGGTCCCGCTGTGGATCCCGCAGGCGCTGTGGGTGGCGGGCCTCCTGCTGTTCCTCGCCACGCTGGCGCTGATGCTCGCGCGCGCGCTGCGGGCGCTTGCGGGGGGCGACTGGGCCTGGATCCACGCCCGGCTCGGCGCGCGCAGCGTGGTCGAGGAAGCGGCGGACGAGGCGACCTACGCCCGCGCGCTCGACCGGGATTCCCGATGATCGGCACCGCGCTCCTGACGATGCTCGTGCTGATGGCGCTCGCCATCCCGGTGGCGGCGACGCTGGGCGTCCTCGGCCTGGTGCTCGAGCGGGCCTACTCGCAGCTGCCGCTGATCCGCGCGATGGGCGAGGTCTCCTGGTCGGCGTCGAACGAGTTCCTGCTCGTGTCGGTGCCGCTCTTCATCCTGCTCGGCGAGATCCTGCTGCGCGCGGGGTTCGCCGAGCGGATGTACGGGTCGCTCATCCACTGGGTGTCTTGGCTGCCGGGCGGCCTGATGCACTCCAACGTCGCCACCTGCGGCATCTTCGCGGCGACCTCGGGGTCGAGCGTGGCGACCGCGGCCACCGTCGGCACCGTCGCGCTGCCGCAGGCGCGCCGCTTCGGCTACAACGAGCGCGTCTTCCTCGGGACGCTCGCGGCGGGCGGCACGCTCGGCATCCTGATCCCGCCGTCGATCAACATGATCATCTATGCGGTGCTGACCAACACGTCGGTGCCCAAGCTGTATCTCGCCGGGATCGTGCCCGGAATCCTGCTGATGCTGCTCTTCATGCTGGTGGTCGTGGCCCTCTGCGTGGCGCGCCCGGAGTGGGGCGGGCAGCGCGTCACCGCGACCTGGCCGGAGCGGATCCGGGGGCTCGCGCACCTCCTGCCTCCGGCGGGTATCTTCCTCGTGGTCGTCGGCTCGATCTACGCGGGCATCGCCACGCCCACCGAGGCCGCCTCGCTCGGCGTGCTCGCCGCGCTCGCGCTGGCGTGGTGGAAGGGACGGCTGTCGCTCGCGATGGTGCGCGACGCGGTGGAGGGGACGATGAAGACCACCGCGATGGTGATGCTCATCATCCTCGCGGCCTACTTCCTCAACTTCGTGATGTCGGGGATCGGCCTCACCACGGCGCTCACCGCATTCATCGAGGGGCTGGGCTTCCCGCCGCTCTGGATGCTGGTGGCGGTGATCGTGTTCTACGTCGCGCTCGGCTGCTTCATGGAAACCCTGTCGATGATGATCACGACCATCCCGATCATCGCGCCGGTGATGTTCAAGCTCGGCTACGACCCGGTGTGGTTCGGGATCGTCGTCATCCTGCTGATCGAGACGGCGCTCGTCACGCCGCCGGTCGGACTGAACCTGTTCGTCGTGCAGAACCTGCGCCGGACCGGTTCAATGAACGACGTCATCATCGGCACGCTGCCCTTTGTCGCGGCGCTGTTCGTGATGCTCGCGCTCCTCGCCGTCTTCCCCGGCCTCGCGACCTGGCTTCCCGCGGCGTTCGGATGAGCCGCTGGGAGTTCTGGATCGACCGGGGCGGGACCTTCACCGACGTGGTCGCGCGCACTCCGGAAGGCGCGCTCGTCACCCACAAGCTCCTGTCCGACAATCCCGAGGCGTATCGCGACGCGGCGATCGCCGGCATCCGGCACCTCCTCGGCGTGGCGCCGGGGGCGCCGATCCCGGGCGAGCGGATCGCCGCCGTGAAAATGGGCACGACGGTCGCGACCAACGCGCTTCTCGAGCGCACGGGCAGCCGCACCGTGCTCGCGGTCACGCGCGGCTTCCGCGACGCGCTGCGCATCGCCTACCAGAACCGCCCGCGGCTCTTCGAGCGGCACATCGTGCTGCCGGAGCTCCTGTACTCGCGGGTGATCGAGATCGAGGAGCGCATCGGCGCGCACGGCGAGCTCCTCCTGCCGCTCGACGAGAGCGGGACGCGGCGCGAGCTGCAGTCGGCCTACGACGAGGGGTTGCGCTCGGTGGCGATCGTGCTGATGCACGGCTACCGCCACACGCAGCACGAGGCGCGGGTGGCGGCGATCGCGCGCGAGATCGGCTTCACCCAGATTTCCGTGTCGCACGAGGTGAGCCCCCTGATGAAGCTCGTGTCCCGGGGCGACACCACGGTGGTCGACGCCTACCTCTCGCCGATCCTGCGCCGGTACGTCGACCAGGTGGCGGGCGAGCTGGACGGCGTGCGCGTGATGTTCATGCAGTCGAGCGGCGGCCTCACCGACGCGCGCCGGTTCCAGGGCAAGGATTCGATTCTTTCGGGTCCGGCCGGCGGGATCGTGGGGGTCGTGCGCACCGCACAGGCAGCAGGTTTCGACAAGATCATCGGCTTCGACATGGGCGGCACCTCGACCGACGTGTCGCACTATGCGGGCGAGTTCGAGCGCGCATTCGAGACCCAGGTCGCCGGCGTGCGCATGCGCGCGCCCATGATGAGCATCCACACCGTCGCCGCCGGCGGCGGGTCGATCCTGCACTTCGACGGCGCGCGCTACCGCGTCGGGCCCGACTCGGCGGGCGCCAATCCGGGGCCGGCGTGCTACCGGCGCGGCGGTCCGCTCGCGGTGACCGACGCGAACGTGATGCTCGGCAAGATCCAGGCGGACTTCTTCCCCGCGGTGTTCGGCCCCGGCGGCGACGCGCCGATCGACGTGGAGGTGGTGCGCCGCAGGTTCGCGGCGCTCGCCGAGGAGATCCGCGCCGCGACCGGCGACGAGCGCAGCCCGGAGGCGGTTGCGGAGGGCTTCGTCGCGATCGCGATCGGGAACATGGCCAACGCGATCAAGCGCATCTCGGTGCAGCGCGGTTACGACGTCACCGAGTACACGCTGTGCACGTTCGGTGGCGCGGGTGGGCAACACGCCTGCGCGGTGGCGGACGCCCTCGGCATGCGCCGCGTGTTCATCCACCCGCTCGCCGGCGTGCTCTCGGCGTACGGAATGGGGCTCGCCGACATCACCGCGATGCGCGAGCAGGCGGTCGAGCTGCGGCTCGAGGACGCGACGCTGCCGCAGCTCGAGGCCGCGCTCGCGCGGCTTGCAACGGCGGCGCGCGACGAGGTGCACGGCCAGGGGGTCGCGGACGCCGACATCCGGGTCGTCCGCCGGGCGCACCTGCGCTACGAAGGCACCGATTCGGCGCTCGTCGTCGAGTTCGGCGACCGGGCCGCGATGACCGCCCGGTTCGAGGCGGCGTACCAGCAGCGCTTCTCGTTCCTCATGCCCGACCGGGCGCTCCTCGTCGAGGCCGTCTCGGTGGAGGCGAGTTCGAGTCAGGCGCGTGCGCCGGGCGAGGTGGCAGCCGCCGTGGCGCCGCGCGCAGGCCCGGCCGAAGCCGCCGCGGTGGTCGACGTGTTCACCAACGGGCAGCGACGCCGCGCACCGGTCTACCGCCGCGAGGCGTTGCGGCCCGGCGACCGGATCGCCGGGCCGGCGATCATCGCCGAGGCGAACGCGACGACCGTGGTCGAGCCCGGCTGGCGCGCGGAGGTGACGGCGCTCGACCACCTCCTGCTCGAGCGGGTCGAGGCGGCCGAGCGCGGGCGGGCGATCGGGACGAGCGTCGATCCGGTCATGCTCGAGATCTTCAACAACCTGTACATGTCGATCGCCGAGCAGATGGGCTTCGCGCTCGCGAACACCGCCTACTCGGTGAACATCAAGGAGCGGCTCGACTTCTCCTGCGCGCTGTTCGACGCGGACGGGAACCTGATCGCGAACGCGCCGCACATGCCGGTTCACCTCGGCTCGATGGGCGAGTCGATCAAGACGGTGATCCGGCTGAACGCGGGCCGCATCGCGCCGGGCGACGTATTCGTGCTCAACGCGCCGTACAACGGCGGCACGCACCTGCCCGACATCACCGTGATCACGCCGGTGTTCGACGACGCCGGGGCGCACATCCTGTTCTACGTCGGCTCGCGCGGGCACCACGCCGACGTCGGTGGCATCACGCCGGGCTCGATGCCGCCGGACTCGAAGACGGTGGAAGAGGAAGGCGTTCTGATCGACAACTTCCTGCTCGTCGAGCGCGGGCGGCTGCGCGAGGCCGAGACCGTGGCCTTGCTCTCGTCGGGCCGCTACCCGGCGCGCAACGTCGCGCAGAACATGGCCGACCTGCGCGCGATGATCGCTGCGAACGAGAAAGGCGTGCAGGAGCTGCGCCGGATGGTCGGCCACTTCGGCCTCGACGTCGTGCACGCCTACATGCGCCACGTGCAGGACAACGCCGAGGAGGCGGTGCGGCGCGTGATCGGCGTTCTGCGGCCGGGGGAGTTCACCTGCGAGATGGACTGCGGCGGCGTGATCCGCGTCCGCATCGCGATCGACCGGGCGGCGCGCCGGGCGACGATCGACTTCACCGGCACCTCGGCGCAGCTGCCGAACAACTACAACGCGCCGGCGGCGGTGTGCATGGCTGCCGTCCTCTACGTCTTCCGGACGCTGGTGGACGACGACATCCCGCTCAACGCCGGCTGCCTGAAACCGCTCGACGTGATCATCCCCGAGGGCTCGATGTTGCGGCCGCGCTTCCCCGCCGCGGTGGTCGCCGGGAACGTGGAGACCTCCCAGTGCATCACCGACGCGCTGTACGGCGCGCTCGGCATCATGGCCTCGGCGCAGGGCACGATGAACAACTTCACCTTCGGCAATGCGCGCTACCAGTACTACGAGACGATCGCCGGCGGCTCCGGCGCGGGCGCGACTGCGCTCGCGCCCGACGGAACCCCGCTCGGCGGGTTCGACGGCACCGATGTCGTGCAGACCCACATGACCAACTCGCGCCTCACCGACCCCGAGGTCCTGGAATGGCGCTTCCCCGTGCTGCTCGAGCGCTATGAGATCCGGGGCGGCTCGGGCGGCGCGGGACGCTGGCACGGCGGGAACGGCGGCACGCGCCGCGTCCGGTTCCTCGAAGCGATGACGGCTTCGATCCTCGCCAACCACCGGCGCATCGCGCCACACGGCCTGGCGGGCGGCGCACCGGGCGCGCCCGGGCGAAACTGGGTCGAGCGTCGCGACGGCACCCGGGTCGAGCTCGGCGCGGCCGACCGGGCGGAGATGGCGCCGGGCGACGTATTCGTGATCGAGACGCCGGGCGGGGGCGGATACGGCCGGGCGCCGCGCTGAGCGCCGCGTGCGCGCCCGACGACGCGCTCACCTGACCTTTTCCCGCATTGGCGCGCGCGGGGCGCGGACCCCGCGCCGGCGCTGGCACTTTTGCACGGGTGGGGCCGCCCCGGGGGTGCTACGATGCGCGGGTTTCACGGCGGCATGACTGCGGCATAAAGATCCCGGGAGCATGGACAGAAGAACGGTTCTCACGAAGACCGCGAAGGGCCTCATGGAGGTCACCGGCAAGACGAGCCTCCTGCCGCGCGACTTGCGCAACGTCCTCGCGCAGGTGGACGGCAAGGCGACCGTCGGCGACCTGCACCAGAAGCTCGACAAGTTCACCGAAGCGAAGCTGATCGACACCCTCGGCAAGCTCGTCAGGGACGGGTTCGTGCGCGAGTTCGTGTCCGCCCCCGCGAGCGTCTCCCCGCCTTCGCAGGTGCCGATCGTCCAGGAGGACGTCGATCTCGATTTCACCGCGCTGATCAGCCGGCCGCCGACGAGGGAAGAGGTCACGGCGCAGAACTCCGCGGAGGCCGACGAGGTGGCCCGCCAGGTGGCGCAGGCGCGCGCCAGACAGGACGGCGGCAAGGCCGACGCAGCGGCGCGGGCGAAGGCCGAGGCCGAGGCGAGGGCGAAGCGGGAGGCCGAGGAGCGCGCGCGCAGGGAAGCCGAAGCGAAGGCGAAGGCGGAGGCCGAGGCCAGGGCGCGCGCTGAAGCCGACGCGCGGGCGAAGGCCGAGGCCGAAGCGAAGGCGAAGCGGGAGGCCGAGGAGCGCGCACGCAGGGAGGCCGAAGCGAAGGCGAAAGCGGAGGCCGAAGCGAAGGCGCGCGCCGAAGCCGAAGCCAGGGCACGCGCGGAGGCCGACGAGAAGGCGCGG
>CAZIXQ010000009.1:0-17037 GCA_964543155.1 uncultured Enterobacteriaceae bacterium | reverse complement strand
GGCGCGCGCCGAAGCCGAAGCCAGGGCACGCGCGGAGGCCGACGAGAAGGCGCGGCGCGACGCGGAGGCGCGGGCGCAGCGCGAGGCGGAGGAGCGGGAGCGCAAGCTGTCCGAGGATGCCGACCGGCGTGCCGCGGAGGCGCGTCGCCTGGTCGACGCCGAGGCGCGCCGCCTGGCCGAGGCCGAGGAGCGTGCGCGGAAGGAGTCCGAGAGCCGCGCGCAACGCGAGCAGGAGGAGCGCATCCGCCGCGACCTCGAGGAGCGGGTGCGCCAGGCCGAGGACCAGTCGCGCCGCGACGCGGAGGAGCGCCGCCGGCGGGAGAGCGAGGATCGCGCGCGGCGCGAGGCCGAGGCCGCGGCGCGGCGCGAGGCCGAGGCACGCGCGAGCCGCGAGGCGGAAGAGAAGTCGCGGCGCGAAGCCGAGGAGCGGGCGCGCGCGGAGGCGGAGGCGCAGGCGAGGCAGGAGGCCGAGGAGGCCATGCGCCGCAAGGCCGAGGAGGAGCGCGCGCGCCGGGATGCGGAGCGCCGCGCGCGGGACGAGGAGAAGGCGCGCGCAAAGGCCGATGCCGAAGCGGCGGCACGCGCACGGCGCGAGGAGCGCGCGCGCGAAAAGGCCGACGCCGAGGCAAAGGCGGCCGCGCGCGAGAAGGAGCGCGAGAAGGACGCCGCGGAGGTGGCCGCGCGGCTGGAGAAGATCCGCAGCGGCAGGACGAGGGGCAAGGGTGGGCTCGGGAAATACGTCGGGCTTGCCGCGGTCGCGCTCGTGGTGGGCGGTCTCGTCTATCTGCAGTTCATGCCGGTCGACATTCCGAAGTACGAGGCGCTCGCGAGCCAGCGCTTCGGCCAGCCGGTCAAGATCGGCTCGGGGAGCATCTCGCTCGTGCCGTCCCCGGCGCTGCGCTTCGAGAACGTGACGGTCGGTGCCGGCAAGAGCATCCGGATCGCGAGCGTGGCCGCGACGCCCGAGATCAGCGCGGTGTTCGCCGACTCCCCCGTGCTGAGGTCGCTCGAGCTGTCGGGCGTGACGCTCGATGCCTCGGGCCTGGCCGGCATCCTCTTCAACCGCTCGCAGGGCAGCGCGCTCGGCATCGAGCGCATCCATGCGACCGGCGTCAAGGTCGTCACGCCGGGGCTGAACCTGCCCGAGCTCGAGGCGACCGTGACCTTCCTGGGCGACGGCGCCGTGCAGAAGATCGCGGTCACGAACCCCGGCAAGACGATCGCCGCCGACATCCAGCCGCAGAGCGGTGGTCGCGCCGCGGTGGACGCGTCGCTCGGCGGCGCCGGCGCGCTGTTCGGCCTGCCGTTCGCGATCGAGGCGCTGAGCGTGAAGGGCGTGGCGAGCGCCTCCGAGTTCGCCGCCTCCGAGATGGACGCCAAGGTCTTCGGCGGCGTCGCGCGCGGCAAGGGGACGCTGCGCTGGAGCGGGCCGCTCGCGTTCGATGCCACCCTCGAGGCGCGCGGCCTCGAGGCCAGGCTCCTCACGCCGATCATGACCGGCACCGTGCAGGGGCCGATGGCGGTCGCCGCCCAGGGCGAGACCCTCGAGAAGCTCGGCGACGGCGCGCGCCTCGACTGGAGCTTCGCGCTGCAGAACGGGGTGATCAACGGCATCGACCTGCCGCGCACGCTGCAGTCGGGCAAGAGCGTCGGCGGATCGACCAAGGTCGACGAGATGACCGGGCAGGCGGTCGTCGGCGACGGCAGGGCGGCGCTGCGCAACGTGCGCATCGTCGGCGGCCCGATGCAGGCGAACGGCGCGATCGACATCGAGGGCGGCAAGACGCTCGCGGGCCGCTTCAACGCCGACATGAAGACCCCGGGCGCCAGCCTGCGCGCAACGCTCGTCGTGTCCGGCACGCCGACGCAGCTCTCGGTCAGGCGCTAGCGCGCGGGAAGGCCGGCCGCCGGGTCGTATAATTCCCGGCGTCATGCCCATCCTGAAGTTGCGCGGCGGCGCGGCGCTCTCCGCGTTCCGCCGCGCCAAGCTCGAATCGGTCCTGCGGGCGCTCCATCCCGGCCTCACCGTCGCCGCTGCGACCTACTGGCATTTCGTCGAGACGGCGCGCGACCTCGATCCGGTCGAGCGCGAGGTGCTCGAGCGGCTGCTCCGGTACGGCGAGCAGCCGGAAGAGGCGGGGCCGGAGCGCGAGGGTGTGCTGTACCTGGTCGTGCCACGGCTCGGCACCAACTCGCCGTGGGCCTCCAAGGCGACCCACATACCGCGCAAAAGCGGGCTCGCGTCGGTCGCGCGCATCGAGCGCGGCGTGGCCTACCGCAACGCCGGCGGCGGGGCCGCGGACGCGCGCGTGCCCGCCGCGCTGCACGACCGCATGACCGAGGCGGTGCTCGACGACCTCGCGGGCGCCGATCAGCTCTTCCGGCACTTTGCCCCGCGCCCGCTCGCGACGGTGCCGGTGCTCGCCGGCGGCCGCGCCGCGCTCGAGCGGGCGAACGCAGCGATGGGGCTCGCCCTCTCCGCCGACGAGATCGACTATCTCGCCAATGCGTTCCGGCGCCTGGCGCGCGACCCGACCGACGTCGAGCTCACGATGTTCGCGCAGGCGAACTCGGAGCACTGCCGGCACAAGATCTTCAACGCGTCGTGGATCGTCGACGGCGTTCCCCAGGAGGCGAGCCTCTTCGCGATGATCCGCACCACGCATGCGCGGCACCCGCAGGGCACGGTGCTCGCCTACTCGGACAACGCGGCGGTGATCGAGGGGCGGCACGCGCGGCGCTGGTTTGCAGGCGCGGACGGCCGCTATGCCGAGCACCCCGAACTGACCCACACGCTGATCAAGGTGGAGACGCACAACCACCCCACCGCGATCTCGCCGTTCCCGGGCGCCGCGACCGGCGCCGGCGGCGAGATCCGCGACGAGGGCGCGACCGGGCGGGGCGCGCGTCCGAAAGCAGGGCTCGTCGGTTTCTCGGTGTCCAACCTGCGCGTGCCCGGGTACGAACAGCCCTGGGAGCGCGACTTCGGGCGGCCGGGGCGGATCGTCTCCGCGCTCGCGATCATGCTCGAAGGGCCGATCGGCGCTGCGGCGTTCAACAACGAGTTCGGGCGCCCGAACCTCGCCGGCTACTTCCGCACTTTCGAAATGGAAGCGGGCGGCGTAATACGCGGCTACCACAAGCCGATCATGATCGCCGGCGGGCTGGGCAACATCCGCGCGCTGCATGCGCTCAAGGCGGATGTGCCCCCGGGCGCGCTGCTCGTCCAGCTCGGTGGCCCGGGGATGCTGATCGGGATGGGCGGGGGCGCGGCGTCCTCGCTCGACGCCGGCGCGAACGTGGCCGACCTCGACTTCGACTCGGTGCAGCGGGGCAACGCCGAGATCCAGCGCCGCGCGCAGGAGGTGATCGACCGGTGCACGGCGCTCGGCGAGGCGAACCCGATCCTGTCGATCCACGACGTCGGCGCGGGCGGGCTCTCGAACGCGCTGCCGGAACTGGTGCACGCGGCCGGGCGTGGGGCGCACATCGATCTGCGGGCAGCGCCGAACGAAGAGCCCGGCATGACGCCCCGGGAGGTGTGGTGCAACGAGGCCCAGGAGCGCTACGTCCTCGCCGTCGCGCCCGAGCGGCTCGACGCTTTCCGCGCAATCTGCGCGCGCGAGCGGTGCCCCTTCGCGGTGGTGGGCACGGCCACGCTCGAGGGCCACCTCACGGTCGTCGACCCGCACTTCGACAACAAGCCGGTCGACGTCGATCTCGGCGTCGTCCTCGGCAAGCCGCCCGGGATGGTGCGGGACGTCGCGCGCGTGCGCCGGCCGCTTCCGCCGCTCGCGCTCGACGCGGTTGACCTCAAGGACGCGTGCTACCGGGTCCTGCGCGCGCCGGCGGTCGCCGACAAGACCTTCCTCGTCGCGATCGGCGACCGGACCGTCGGCGGCATGAGCGCGCGCGACCAGATGGTCGGTCCGTGGCAGGTGCCGGTCGCCGACTGCGCGGTGACGCTGATGGACTTCGTCGGCCACGCGGGCGAGGCGTTCGCGATCGGCGAGCGCACGCCGCTCGCGGTGATCGACGCGCCGGCCTCGGGGCGGATGGCGGTCGGCGAGGCGCTCACCAACCTCGCGGCGGCGTGCGTGAGCGACCTCGGGCGCGTGAAGCTCTCGGCCAACTGGATGGCGGCGGCGGGTTTCCCCGGCGAGGACGCGGCCCTCTTCGACACGGTGCGGGCAGTGGCGCTCGAGCTCGCCCCGGCGCTCGGCGTCGCGATCCCGGTCGGCAAGGACTCGCTGTCGATGCGCACGACGTGGCGCGAGGGCGGCGAGACGCGCGAGGTCGTCGCGCCGCTATCGCTGATCGTCTCGGCGTTCGCGCCGTGCGAGGACGCCCGCCGCACGCTCACCCCGCAGTTGCGAACCGACCGCGGACCGACCGAGCTGGTGCTGGTCGATCTCGGGCGCGGGCAGAACCGGTTGGGGGGGTCCATCCTCGCGCAGGTGTACGGGCAGATTGGCGACCGCGCGCCCGATCTCGACGACCCGGCCGCGCTGAAAGCCTTCTTTGCGGCGATGCAGGGACTCGCGCGCGACGGCCTCGTGCTCGCCTACCACGACCGGTCCGACGGCGGCCTGTTTGCGGCGGCGTGCGAGATGGCGTTCGCCGGCCGCTGCGGCGTCACCCTGAACCTGGACCTTCTCTGCTACGACCCGCTCGCCCACGACGTGGACGGCAACGAGCGGCGCCCCGAGCTGATGCGCGGACGGGACCTCGAGCGCGCGCTCGGCGCGCTCTTCGCCGAGGAGCTCGGCGCGCTCGTGCAGGTGCGCGCGGCGGACCGCAACCGGGTGATCGAGCGGCTCGCCGGCGCGGGCCTGCACGCGCAGGTGGTCGGGTCGCCGAACGGGCGCGACGAGATCCGCCTGGTGCGCAACGCGCGGGCGGTGCTCGCGGAGCGGCGCGTCGAGCTGCAGCGCGCGTGGTCGGAGCTCTCGTACCGGATGCAGGCCTTGCGCGACAACCCGGACTGCGCGCGGGAGGACTACGACCGCATTCTGGACGAGCGCGACCCGGGGCTGCCGGTGCGACTGACGTTCGACCCGTCCGAGGACGTCGCGGCGCCGTTCGTCGCGCGCGGCGCGCGGCCGCGCGTGGCGGTGCTGCGCGAGCAGGGCGTGAACGGCCACGTCGAGCTCGCCGCGGCGTTCGCGCGCGCCGGGTTCGAGGCGCTCGACGTGCACATGAGCGACGTCCTCGCGGGCCGCGCGGCGCTCGCCGGGTTCAAGGGCTTGGCTGCGCCCGGCGGGTTCTCCTACGGCGACGTCCTGGGCGCGGGGGAAGGCTGGGCGAAATCGATACTCTTCAACGCCCGTGCGCGCGACGAGTTCACGCGCTTCTTCGCGCGCCCCGACAGCTTTGCGCTCGGGGTCTGCAACGGCTGCCAGATGATGGCCGCGCTCGCGCCGCTCGTTCCCGGCGCCGCGGACTGGCCGCGTTTCGTGCGCAACCGTTCGGAGCAGTTCGAGGCGCGCTACGTGGCGGTGGAGATCGCACCGAGCCCCTCCATCTTCTTCGCCGGCATGGCGGGGAGCCGCATCCCGGTGGCGGTGGCGCACGGGGAGGGGCGGGCGCTGTTCGTGTCGGACGCAGCGCGCGGCCGCGCGCTCGTCGCCGCGCGCTTCGTGGACCACCTCGGCGCGAGCGCCGAGCGCTATCCCCTGAACCCGAACGGTTCGCCGGAGGGCATCACTGCGGTGACGACCCCGGACGGTCGGTTCACGATCCTCATGCCGCACCCCGAGCGCGTCTTCCGCACCGTCCAGTGCTCGTGGCATCCGGAGGGCTGGGGCGAGGACGGGCCGTGGCTGCGGATGTTCCGGAACGCGCGCGCATGGGTGGGCTGAAGCTCGACGCGCCGTTCTACACCGAGGCGGAGCTCGACGCGCTCTACGAGACCGACCCGGTCGCCGCGCTGCGCATCTCGCGCGAGCAGGTGCGCCTGAAGCGGCAGATCGAGGCTGCAGGCGGGGGGGCCGAAGGGCCGGCGCCGACCGAGACGGCCGCGCGCGAGGCGATCGGCGAGGCGCGCCGGATCCTGCAGCGGGACGGCGGCGACCTCGAGTTCGTGTCGCTCGAGGCGGGGGTGCTGCGGGTGCGGATGACCGGCGCGTGCGCGGGCTGCCCGCGCGGCCCGCTCGACCTGAAGCACGTCGTCGAGCGGCTCGTGCGCGCCCGGCTGCCCGCGATCCGGAAGGTCGAGAGCGGGTTCTAGCGCCCCGCGGCGCGTGCCTACTCGACCTTCGCCTTCGCGCGCAGGTCCTGGATCAGCTTGGTGAACTGCTGCTGCTGGATCGCCTGCGCGATCTGCGGCTTCGCTTCCTCGAGCGTCGGGAACTTGGTGTCGCGCACGTCTTCCAGCAGGATCACGTGCCAGCCGAACTGCGTCTGCACCGGCACCTCGGTGTACTTGCCCTTCTGGAGCTTCGTCAGCGCGTCGGCGAAGGGCTTGACGTAGCCGCCCGGGGCGTTCCAGTCGAGCTCGCCGCCGCGGTCCTTCGAGCCCGGGTCTTTCGACTGCTTGGCGAGCTCCTCGAACTTGCGGCCCTTCTTGAGGTCGGCGACGACCTGCTTCGCCTCGTCCTCCTTCTCGACCAGGATGTGGCGCGCCTTGTACTCCTTGTCGCCGCGCTGGATCTTGACCCGGTCGTACTCGGCCTTGACCTGCGCGTCGCTGACCGGCGTGTTCTGGATGAAATCGGCGATGAAGGCGCCCCAGAGCACCTCCTGGCGCGAGAGCTCCACCTGGGCCGCGACGTCGGAGCGCTTGGTGAGCCCCTTCTTCGCCGCCTCCTGCGCGACGACCTCGCGCACGATGAGCTGCTCCTTGATCTCGTTGCGCATCTGCTCGCTGTCGGGGACGCCGCGCTGCGCCTGCGCGCGCACGACGATGTCGACGCGCGCCTTCGGGATCGCGACGCCGTTCACCGTCGCGACGCGGGTCGCGCCGCCGCCCTTGTCGGCCTTGTCCTGGGCCGCGGCGGGGTGGGCGGACAGGCCCAGCGCGACGAGCGCGGCGAAGCCCAGGCGGGGGAAGGCGGAATTCATGCAGGTTCCTTTCGGGAGGGAAGGGAGGTGGCAGCGGCGGCCTCTTCGGGCGCGAGCGCGCTGATCGCGAGCGCGTGGATCTCGCGCCGCATCAGGGGGCCGAGCGCGGCGTACACGAGCCGGTGCCGCGCGACGGTGGCAACGTTCCGGAAGCGGGGCGAGACGATCATCAGGCGGAAGTGCCCGCCGCCGCCCTTCGCGCCCGCGTGCCCGGCGTGCAGGGCGCTCTCGTCGGCGAGCTCGATCCTCACCGGGTCGAGCGCGGCGAGGCGCTCCCGGATCGCGCGCGCAAGCGCGCTCACGGCTTCTCCTCGACGTACTTCGCCAGGAACATGCTCTGGGCGAGGACGAACAGCACCATGAGCCCGATGCCGCCGAACAGCTTGAAGTTGACCCACGCGTCGGTGGAGAAGCTGTAGGCGACGAAGAGGTTGGCCGCGCCCATGAATGCGAAGAAGCCGGCCCAGCTGCGGTTGAGCGTGCGCCAGGCGTGGTCGGGGAGCTGCAGTTGCCCGCCGAGGAGCGACCGGATCAGGTTGCGCCGCGCGAAGAGCTCGCCGCCCGCGAGCACCGCGGCGAAGAGCCAGTACAGGATGGTCGGCTTCCACTTGATGAAGGTCTCGTCGTGCAGGAGGAGCGTCGCGCCCCCGAACACGACGATGATCGCGAGGCTCGCCCAGAGCATGGTGTCGACCTTGCGGCCGCGGAGCTTGAGCCACCCCACCTGCGCGAACGTCGCCGCGATCGCCACGCCGGTCGCGACGTAGATGTCGGCGAGCTTGTAGGCGGCGAAGAA
Source organism: uncultured Enterobacteriaceae bacterium (assembly GCA_964543155.1). Taxonomy (GTDB): domain Bacteria; phylum Pseudomonadota; class Gammaproteobacteria; order Burkholderiales; family SG8-39; genus JAGVSZ01. Next base: position 9,179 of record CAZIXQ010000009.1, on the reverse strand, counting down.
CAGGATGACCGGGAAGAGGTCGAAGAGGAACTTCATGCGGCCGGCATTATCCCACGGACGCCAGCGGCCCGGCGCGCGCGCGCACCGCCGGTCGTCCGGCGCCGGCGGCCGCCCGGCGGCGCGTCCGCTCAGCCCCTGTCGAACTTGAGCGAGGCGGAGTTGATGCAGTAGCGCAGCCCGGTCGGCTGCGGTCCGTCCTCGAACACGTGGCCGAGGTGGGCATCGCAGCGCGCGCAGTGCACCTCGGTCCGGCGCATGAAGAAGCTCACGTCCTCCTGCGTCTCGACCGCCTCCGGCGCCGCGGGCTGCCAGTAGGACGGCCACCCGGTGCCCGAGTCGAACTTGTGCGCGGAGCTGAAGAGCGGCGCGCCGCAGCCCACACACCGGTACATGCCCTGCTCGTGGTGGTCCCAGTACTGACCGCTGAACGCGCGCTCGGTGCCGTGCTTGCGCGCGACGCGGTACTGCTCGTCGGTCAGCTGCTTGCGCCACTCGGCGTCGGTCTTCACGATCTTGTCGGCGGTCTTCTCGCTCATCGGCGTCTCCTGGTGGCGGGTGTTGGTCGCGCGCGCCGCGGATTCCTTGCGCGGGCCGCGCGGCCGGCCCGCGCAATCTGTACGCATACAATAGCCCAACGGATTCAAGGAGGGAACGGCAATGACGATGCTGAAGATGGTCGAGTTCGTGGACGCGGCGCCCGAGGCACGCGCGGTCTTCGACGACATCATGGCGGTGCGCAAGACCGACTGGGTGAACAACTTCTGGAAGGCGCTCGCGGCCCACCCGCCGACGATGCGGCGCCTGTGGGAGAACGTGAAGCAGGTGATGGCGCCCGGCGCGCTCGACCCGCTCACGAAGGAGATGCTCTACGTGGCGGTCAGCGTCACCAACGGCTGCGAGTACTGCATCCACTCCCACGTCGCGGCCGCGCGCGCCAAGGGAATGACCGACGCGCAGTACGCCGAGCTGCTCGCGGTGGTGGGACTCGCGAACGAGACCAACCGTCTCGCCGAGGGCTATCGCATGCCGGTCGACCCGCAGTTCGTCCCGCGGCACCCCTAGCGTGGACTGGGACTTCGGCGCGCTGGGCGCGGCGAGCCGCTACAAGCTGCTCGTCGCGCTGGTGATCCCGCGGCCGATCGCGTTCGTCTCGACGCGCTCGGCGCAGGGGGTGGACAACGCCGCGCCGTTCAGCTTCTTCAACGTGATGGGCGAGGACCCGCCGATCGTCGTGCTCAGCATGGACCGGCGCGCCGACGGGACGCGCAAGGACTCGGCCCGCAACATCCTCGAGACGCGCGAGTTCGTCGCGAACATGGTCGACGAGCCGCTGCTCGAGCGCATGCACCGGTGCTCGGTGGCATTCCCGCCGGAGGTGAGCGAGTTTGCCGAGACCGGCCTCACGCCCGTCCCGGGCGCGCGGATCGCGGCCCCGCGCATCGCAGAGTCGCCGGTGTCGCTCGAGTGCCGCCTCCACACGCACGTGCCGTTCGCGCAACGCGACCTGCTGGTGGGCGAGATCCTCTGGGCGCACGTGCGCGACGGGCTGGTGGACCCGGCGACGCTGCGCGTCGCGCCCGAGTATGCGCCGGTCGGGCGGCTGTACGCCAACCTCTACACCTTCACGCGCGAGCGGATCGCGCTCGATCCCAACGCCTACCTCGCCGAGCTGCGCGAGCGGGGGCGGGCGTAGACCGGACCGCGCCAGAGGGCTATCTGGCCGGCGTCGGCGCCGACCCGCGCGGCACCCGCTCCAGGATGCAGTCCAGCGCCGCGGCGTTGTTGCCCGGGAAAAAGGCGTTCATCGCGGTCACGTACTGACGCGGCGAAATGGTCTTGTGGTACAGGCGCGAGGTCTGGTTGACGAAGAACGGGTCGGAGGTCAGGTTCGAGATCTGCATCTTGCCGATGCTGTCCGGATGGCACTCCCGCGAGATCTGGCGCAGGAAGTCGTTGAAGGTCGGCGCGGCGCGCCACGAGTCGGGCGCGCACGCGCCAAGCGCCCCCGCGACCACCAGCAGAGCGGGCAGGCGTCTCACTGGCCGGTCGTCGCGCGCACTTCCGCGGATCGGTCCCAGAAGTTCGGCAACACGGTGTTGTGGTAGCCGGACACGAACGGCCTCGGCGCGCCGGTCGCCGGGTCGAACACGTGGCGGCTCACCGCGCCGATGTTAGCCCCGTACACGTGGATGCTGATCGACGGCCGGTCGGGGAGCGCGTTGGAGACCACGTGGATGTCGCCCACGCGCGGGGAGACGAAGTCGATCTCGCCCGGGCGCACCGGGTGGCTGCCGCGCGGGGTCATCGGCTGGCCGGGCGCCGGGGCGGCGTACTCCTCGCAGCGCTCCTCGCCGCGCATCATGCCGACCATGCCCCAGACCGTGTGATCGTGGATCGGCGTCCGCTGGCCCGGCCCCCAGACGAAGCTCACCACGGAGAAGCGCTCGCGCGGGTCGCAGTAGAGCAGATACTGGCGGTAGGAATCGGTGGCCGCGCGCGCGAACGCCTCGGGGAGCCAGTCGTCGTGGCCGACCAGCGCCGCGAGCAGCTTGCCGCCGTCGTCGAAGATCCTGCGCTCGTCGACGCCGTGCGCATCGACGAGGGCCGAGAACGCGGCGATGAAATCGCGGAAGCGCTGCGGGTTGCTCATGCGGTCCTCCTGATGCCGAGTTCGGCCAGCACCTCGTCGGTGTGCTCCCCGAGCGCGGGCGGCCGGCGGCGGACGGGCCCTGCGTGCCCGAGCGGCGGGCCGAAAGTGCGCGTGTGCGCGCCATTCGCGAGCTCGAGCGGCTGCACCCATCCATAGTGGGCGACCTGCGGATCGGCGAGCGCTGCGGAATAGGTGTTGATCGGCGCGCACGGCACGCCCTGCCGGCGCATCACGGCGAGCCATTCCTCCGTGCCGGCGCGGGCGAACTCGCGCTCGAGCAGGTCCTTCAGCTCGACCTGGTTGCGCGCCCGCAGCGCCGTGGTCGCGAAGCGCGGATCGTCGGCGAGCGCCGGGCGGCCGACGCCGGCGCACGCGCGGCGATAGAGATCGTCGTTGCCGGCGGCCATCACGAAGTAGCCGTCCTTGGCGCGGAACGCCTGGTACGGCGCGTTGCGTGGATGCGCGGAGCCGAGCTTCACCGGATCGCGGCCGGTGCCGAAGTACTCCGAGGTCTGGAGCGCCGCGATCGCGAGCGTGGTCCCGAGCATCGGGACGTCGATGTGCGCGCCCTCGCCGGTCGCGGCGGCGCGCCGCAGCGCCGCGGCGATCGCATAGGCCGCGTACAGCCCGGCGGCGAAGTCGGTGAGCGGGACGCCGGACTTCACCGGCGCGCCCCCCGGCTCCCCGGTCACGCTCATGACCCCGCCGATCGCCTGCAGCGTCACGTCGAACCCCCCTTCGGCCGCGCGCGGGCCCTCCTGGCCGAACGCCGAGATCGAGCAATAGACGAGCGCGGGGTTGTCCCGGGCGAGCGCCGCGTGGCCGAGCCCCAGCCGCTGCATCACCCCGGGGCGGAAATTCTCGAGCACGACGTCGGCGGCGAGGCACAGCGCGCGGGCGGCGGCGCGGTCGGCCGGGTCCTTGAGATTCAGGACGACCGAGCGCTTGTTGCGGTTCACCGACGCGAAGTTCTCCGAATAGCCCGGCGCCGCGGGGTCGGACGCGGGCCGGGTGAGCGGCGGCCAGTTGCGCATGCCGTCGCCCTCGGGCGACTCGACCTTGATCACGTCTGCGCCCTGGTCGGCGAGCAGCATGCCGCAGAAGGGGCCGGCGGCGATCTGGCAGAACTCGATGACGCGGATACCCGAGAGCGGTTCCATGCCCGGATGGTAAAGCGGCGGCGAGAAAACCGGAAACTGCGGCGCGACTACGATGCGCGCTTCACGGAGGCGGGCTCGGGCGATGGATGACTTGACCTACTGGGTGGGCATGGCCGCGGTGGCGGTGACGGCGGTGACCGGGGTGCTGGAGGCCGGAAGGAAGCCGATCGACCTCTTCGGCGTGGTGCTGGTGGCACTGACCGCGGCGCTCGGCGGCGGCACGATCCGCGATCTGCTCCTCGACCGCAAGGCGTTCTGGCTCGCCGACCAGACCTACCTCTTTGCGGCGCTGTTCGCGGGCCTCGCCACGTTTGCGCTCGTCCGCATCGTGCGGCTCCCGGCCAACCTCTTCCTGATTCCCGACGCGATCGGGCTCGCGCTCTTCACCGTGATCGGCACCGGGATCGCGCTCGACGCCGGCGTGGCGTGGTTCCCCGCCACGTTCCTGGGCGTGGTGACGGGCGTCTTCGGGGGCGTGCTGCGCGACATGCTGTGCAACGAGGTGCCGCTCGTGTTCGCGGGCGAGCTCTACGGCACGGCTGCGTGGGCGGGGGCGCTCGCCCTGGTCGGCTTGCTCGCGCTCGGGGTCGCGGCGGCGCCCGCCGGATTCGTGGCGATGGCCGCGGTCATCGCGATCCGGCTGGCCGCGCTGCGCTGGCGCCTGACGCTGCCGACTTTCGTCGCGCGACGCTAGCGCGACGCAAACGCCCGCCGGGCGAAGTCGTCCAGGAGCGCGGAGAACCGCTCCGGTTCATCGACGAAGAGCGCGTGGCCCGCGTGCTCGAAGACGACGGTTTCGGTGCCGGGCCGGTTGCGCGCGAGATTGGCCGCTTGCGCGGCGAATTGCGGTGTCGCGACGTAGAGCAGGGGCGCCTTCACTGCGTGCACGGCGGCGCGCCAGTGCTCGCGCGGCACCGGATAGGACAGCAGGGCAAGGCTGTCCTCGAGCCGCATCCGCAGCGCGCCGGCGACGAGCGCGGACACCTCCGACTCCGACCGCGGCGTGGTGAAGATCGCGCGCACGAACTCGTTGAGCGCGCGCCGCCGGTTGCCCCGCAGCGACTCCTTGAAGACGCCGGCGGGCGGTGCGGGCGGCTCGCCCACCGCGCTGTCGACGATGACCAGCCCGGCGATGCCCCCCTCGCCATGGGCACGCACCATCTCCAGCGACTCGAGCGCGCCGAGCGACCAGCCGACCAGCACCGTGCGCGGATAGGCGGCGACGAACTCGCGGACATCCGCCGCGCGCCGCTCGAGCGTGTACCCCGATGCGGCAACCGGCGAGCGCCCCTGGCCGCGCGGATCGAGCGCGGCGACGCGATAGCGCCCGCCGAGCGCCTGGAGCTGGAAACGCCAGATGTCCGCGGGCATCGACCAGCCGGGCACGAAGGCGATCGCCGGCGCGCCCGGCGGACCGCCTTCGAGCACGTGCAGCCGCACGCCGTCGGAGGTCGCGAAGAAGCGGCTGTCGAGCGCGGAGGCTGCGGCGGGCACGGCCGCAAGGATAGCGGCGCGTCGATCCGGCGAGAGGCCGATCCCCGTTCCCTAGTTCACCCGCCGCTGAAATATACTTTCACGGCGCCATTTGGCTGCCCCTGGATGAGAAGCCGCGCGATCGGCGCGAACGCCCGGATCCGGACGAATGCCGAGCCCATGATTGCCCCCGCTGCGACAATGCTGCGTGAAGTGGTGGAGCCGGTGACCCGGGCCATCGCCGGCCGAACGCTCGACGAGGCGCTCGAGGCCGAGCTGAACCGGTCGTTTCCGGCGGGGAGCGAGACGTTCCGCGCGATCGAGCGCGCCTGCCACGCCGGGATCGCGGCCGGGGTGCTCTGCACGCAGGGCGATGCGAGGCGACGCTATGGACGCGTCTTCGAGCCCGACGACGGGCTTGCGCGCTTCAGCGTCGACGTCGTCGACATCACCGATCTCGTCGGCAACCATCACAATCACCCGACCGGGGAGATCGACCTGATCATGCCGGTCGACCGGGACGCGAGGTTCGATGGACGCGGCGCGGGGTGGCTCGTGTACGCGCCGGGGTCCGGGCACCGGCCGACGGTGACCGGGGGACGCGCGCTGATCCTGTATCTCCTTCCGGAGGGCCGGATCGAGTGGACGACGACCGGCTGACGCCGGTGCGGGAGGAGGGCACATGACGCTGGCACTCAGCAGGGCCGACCACGGGGCGAGCCCCCCGGCCATCGAGATTCCGCGGCGCTACAACGCGGCGCACGACCTGATCGAACGCAACCTCGCCGCGGGGCGCGGCGCGAAGGTCGCGTACATCGACGATGCGGGACGCTACACCTACGCCGAGCTCGCCGAGCGTGTGAACCGCGCGGCCAACGCCCTGACGGGGCTCGGTCTCGGCCCGGAGGACCGGGTCCTGCTCTGCCACCTCGACGCGATCGACTGGCCCGCGACGTTCCTCGGCGCGATCAAGGCCGGCATCGTCCCGATCGCGGTCAACACGCTGCTCACGGCGGCCGACTACGAGTTCATGCTGAACGACAGCCGCGCGAAGGCGCTGATCGTGTCGGAGGCGCTGTGGCCGCAGTTCGGGCCGATCCTCGCGCGCTGCCCGAACGTCCGGCACGTGATCGTGTCCGGTGCGAACGCGCAGGGGCGGTTGCGGCTGCAGGACCTCCTCGAGAAGGCCGGGCGCGCGTTCACCGCCGTGCCCACGAGCTGCGACGACCCGTGCTTCTGGCTCTATTCGTCGGGCTCGACCGGCACGCCGAAGGGAACGGTGCACGTCCAGTCGAGCATGATCTACACGGCGGAGCTCTACGCGCGGCCGGTGCTGGGGCTGCGGGAGGACGACGTGGTGTTCTCGGCGGCCAAGCTCTTCTTCGCCTACGGGCTGGGCAACGCGCTCAGCTTCCCGCTCGCGATCGGCGCGACGACCGTGCTGATGGCCGAGCGACCAACGCCTGCGTCGGTGTTCAAGCGCTTGAAGGAGCAGCGGCCAACGGTGTTCTACGGCGTGCCCACGCTGTACGCGGCCCTGCTGGCGGCGGCCGACCTGCCGCAGCGCGGCGAGCTCGCCCTGCGCGTGTGCACGTCCGCCGGCGAAGCGCTGCCCGCGGACATCGGGCGGCGCTGGACCGAGCGCTTCGGCGTCGAGATCCTGGACGGCATCGGCTCGACGGAGATGCTGCACATCTTCCTGTCCAACCGGCCGGGCGAGGTGCGCTACGGCACGAGCGGGAAGGCGGTCCCGGGCTACCGCCTGCGGATCGTGAACGAAGCCGGCGCCGAGGCGGGGATCGACGAGATCGGCGACCTGCTCGTGTCCGGTCCGAGCGCGGCCATGGGCTACTGGAACAACCGCGAGCGCAGCCGCGCGACCTTCCTCGGCGAATGGACGCGCACCGGGGACAAGTACGTGCTCGACAAGGACGGCTACTACACCTACGGCGGACGCTCCGACGACATGCTCAAGGTGGGCGGCATCTACGTCTCGCCCTTCGAGGTGGAAGCGGCGCTCCTCACCCACCCGGACGTGCTGGAGGTCGCCGTCATCGGCGTTCCCGACGAGCAGCAGCTCATCAAGCCGAAGGCGTACATCGTGACCAGGCAGGGAGTCCCGGGCACGCCCGCGCTCGGCGAGGCGCTGAAGCTCCACGTGAAGGAGCGCCTCGCACCCTACAAGTACCCCCGCTGGGTGGAGTTCGTCGCGGAGCTCCCCAAGACCGCGACCGGGAAGATCCAGCGCTTCAAGCTCCGGGCCCTTGCGGGCGGACACTAGGTCGGGTCCGGGAACTTTCGGACGAAAAGGTTGACCAAATCGCTCAGGAATCACTATACTTGAGCAAAAGCATCGGTTATTGGCCGATGCGCAACCTTTCGACCAGGACTGGAGGCCATCAATGCGTCTCACGACTAAAGGCCGTTTTGCCGTTACGGCGATCCTCGATCTCGCCCTCTCGCAGAAAGGCGGCCCGGTCTCGCTCGCCGGCATCAGCGAACGCCAGGGCATCTCGCTGTCGTACCTCGAGCAGCTCTTCGGCAAGCTGCGCCGCAACGAGCTCGTGAGCAGCGTGCGCGGGCCGGGTGGCGGCTACCTGCTCGCCAAGAACCTCGCGGAGGTCTCGGTCGCCGACATCATCCGTGCGGTCGACGAGCCGATCGACGCGACCTCGTGCGGCGGCAAGGAGAACTGTCACGACGACCAGAAGTGCATCACCCACGACCTCTGGGCCGGCCTGAACGAGCAGATCTTCGAGTATCTGAGCTCGGTCAAGCTCGCGACGCTCGTCGACAAGCAGAAGGAACGCCGCGCCGGCCACACCGGCCCGGTCCAGTTCTTCGACATGCGCGAGAAGCGCGAGACCGGCACGGTGCCGGCGTGAGCGGACCTCCGCGAGGATCCTGCCAGTGACCATCACCCTCACCGCATCCGCAGCCCAGCAGATCAAGGCCAACGTGGCCAAGCTCGGTGGCATCGGCCTGCGCCTCGGCGTCAAGAAGGTCGGGTGCTCCGGGCTGGCGTACACCTTCGACATGGCGCAGGAAGTCGGCCCGGGCGAGCACCTCATCGAGGGCCACGACGCGAAGCTCGTGGTCACCGGCGAGGCGATGGAGGTCGTCGACGGCTCGGAGCTCGATTACATCCGCGAGGGCTTCAAGCAGATGTTCACCGTGCGCAACCCCAACGTGAAGTCCACCTGCGGTTGCGGCGAGAGCTTCAGCGTCTAGGCGACGATGGGCGCCGTTCTCCAGAACCTGATCGACCAGCCGTACCGGCACGGCTTCGTCACCGACATCGAGTCGGAGACCGCGCCGAAGGGGCTGTCCGAGGACACCATCCGGCTGATCTCGCACAAGAAGGGCGAGCCGGAGTGGTTGCTCGAGTTCCGCCTGAAGGCCTACCGGCACTGGCTCGAGATGATCGAGCCGAAGTGGCCGAACGTGAAGTACCCGCCGATCGACTTCCAGGACATCAGCTACTACTCGGCGCCGAAGGCGAAGAAGAAGCTCGCGTCGATGGACGAGGTCGACCCCGAGCTGCTGCGCACGTTCGAGAAGCTCGGCGTGCCGATGCACGAGCAGAAGGCGCTCGCCGGGGTCGCGGTCGACGTCATCTTCGACTCGGTCTCGGTGACCACCACCTACAAGAAGAAGCTCGCCGACGTGGGGGTGATCTTCTGCTCCATGTCGGAGGCGGTGCGCGATCATCCCGAGCTCGTGCGGAAGTACCTCGGCACCGTCGTGCCCGCGGGCGACAACTTCTACGCCGCGCTCAATTCGGCGGTGTTCACGGACGGCTCGTTCTGCTACATCCCGAAGGGCGTGCGCTGCCCGATGGAGCTGTCGACCTACTTCCGCATCAACACGCAGGAGTCGGGGCAGTTCGAGCGCAC
>CAZIXQ010000008.1:0-37444 GCA_964543155.1 uncultured Enterobacteriaceae bacterium | reverse complement strand
CTCGACGAAGTCGCGCTTGATCTTCTCCGCCGCCCAGTGGCTCCACAGGGTCAGCTTGACTTGCGCAACGGCGTTCGTTGCGAATGCGAGCGCCACGACGGCCAACAGCAAGCGTAGTCTGGACATGTTTCCTCCTTCTCCTCGAGCAATCCGCGCTCGTGCCGCTCGTGAGGCCAGCGGGTACGCGCGCAACGATCCCGCGGGCGACCGCCTGCGTCGAACCCTCTCCAGCGGCGCCCCCTCCGGTGCGGGCCGATTCTGCAGATCGTCATCAAGATTGTCAACAATAATGTCGTGAAAGACAATCGAGGCAGAGAGGCCGCCCGAGGGCGCAGCACGAAACGACCGCGGTCGCCATGCGTCGCCGCGGCGCGGTGCCTTGCGCGGAATCTGCGGCCGGGCGAACATCGCGCCATGCGACCGCGCATCGCGCTCATCCACGCCGTCCCGGCGGCCATGCCGCCGGTCGCGGAGGCATTTCGCGCGCGCTGGCCCGAAGCCGAGGCGGTGAACCTGCTCGACGACGCGCTCGCGCCGGACCGGGAGGCGGCCGGGTCGCTGACCCCGGCGATCGCGTCGCGGATCGGCGCCCTGGCCGACTACGCGCTCGGGCTCGGCGCGGGCGGCGTGCTCTACACCTGCTCGGCGTTCGGGCCGGCGATCGAGGCCGTGCGGCGCCGCGCGCGCGTGCCGGTACTCAAGCCGAACGAGGCGATGTTCGAGGCGGCGCTCGAGGCGGGTACGCGCCTCGGCATGCTCGCGACCTTCGAGCCGAGCGTCGCCTCGATGGAGGAGGAGTTCCGGGCGCTGGCGGCCGAGCGAGGGGTCGCCGCGACGATCGAGACGATCTGCGTGCCCGAGGCGATCCGCGCGCTGAAGGCGGGCGACGCGGCAACGCACGACCGGCTGCTCGCCGCAGCCGCGCCCCGCCTCGCGCATTGCGACGCGATACTGCTCGCGCATTTCTCGACCTCGCGGGCCGCGCCCGCGGTCGGTGCGGCGGTCGCGCGGCCGCTCTTCACCGCACCGGGCGCGGCCGTGGACAAGCTCAAGCGCTTGCTGGGCGCGCCGACCGTGTGAGAGCGGCGCGCGACACCGGGAGCTTCGGCCTTCGACCGGGCGGCGCCGGGCGGTCGGCCGAGGGCCGCTACAGCGAGCGGCCGCGGCGTCGCACGCTCGAGGTCTTGGCGCGCCGCCGCCGCAGCGCCGGAACGGCAGCGCGGGGTGGCGCCGCTTCGATCTGGGTGAAGCTGCCGCCCTGAAGCGTGCCGCCGCCCGAATCGGCGGCAGGCTCGCGCGCGAGGATGGCGGCGGCGAACTCCTCCGAGTCGTCGCACGGCCGATACCCGAGCCGGAAGGCGCGCCCGTTGTCGTACCAGCTGCGGCGGTTCCGCGACGTCCCGTAGACAACCTCGAACCGGAGGCCCGGACGTTCGATCCCGAGAATCACGAGCTGTGCGAGGTCGCGAGGACTGAGCCAGATCGCGAGCCGGCGGGAATCGAGCGGCGCCTCGTTCACGTTGCCGATCCGGATGCAAAGCACCTCCATGCCGTACTTGTCCGAGTACAGCCGGCCGAGCGCCTCGCCGAACACCTTGGATACTGCATAGCGGCTGTCCGGGCGCGGCGGGACCCGGTGGTCGACCGTGCGGGTCCGCGGATAGAAGCCCGTGACGTGGTTCGAGCTCGCGAAGACGACCCGCCGGACCGCGTTGCGGCGCGCAGCCTCGAACAGGTTGTACGTGCCCACGATGTTCGCGCCGAGGATCGCGCGCCAGGGGCCCTCGACCGCGTAACCGCCGAGGTGCACGACCGCGTCGGCGCCCCGGGTCGCCCGCACCAGGTCGGCGAGGCGGCGGACATCGGCATGCACGTAACTCTCGCCCGGGGCGAGCGGCGCGACCGGACGCGCGTCGGACAGACGCAGCCGGTAGCGCCCCGCCAGCTCGCGGCGCAGGAACGTTCCGACCGACCCCGCGGCGCCGGTGACGAGCACCGTCTTCACCGCAGGGGGCGCGGGCCGCGTGGCCATCAGAAGTGAACCGATCGCACTGCCGGCCCGGCGTGCCCGCCGGTCTGCGGCGCGCGGCCGGACCGACCCGCGCCGAGCACCGACGCCTTGACCGCGTGCACGTTACCCAGGTGCCGGCTCAAGCGCTCGGCCGCGGCCGCGCGGTCGCCGGCCTCGAGCAGGTCGAGCAGCTCGAGATGCTCGCGCGCCTGCGCGACGAAGCGGCGCGTCTCGACCATCGCGCGGTACTCGATGAGCCGGCGCAGGCGGTTCACCCGCTGCAGCGCCTCCAGGAAGAACGGGTTGCCGCAGCATCCGACGATTCCCTCGTGGAATTTCGAGCCGATCTGGAACAGCTCGGCCGACGAGATCTCGCGGATCCGGCCGTCGATCAGCGCCTCCTGCTCCGCACGCAGTCGTGCGAACGCCGCCGCGTCGACGCGGTAGGTCGGCTCGAGAAGGGCGGCGGGCTCGATCGCCGCGCGGAACCGGTAGCTGAGGGTGTGCGACTCGCTCGAAGTGAGCACCGGCAGGAAGCGCCAGCCGTACCCGGGCTTGCGCTCGACCCAACCTTCGCGCGCCATGCGCGCAAGCAGCACCGCCAGCTCCGCGCGCGAGAGGTCGTAGCGGCGGACGAGATCGGTCTCCTTGAACTGCGCCGGCAGCCTGCCGGCGAGCCGGTCGGCGGCGATCCGTTCGTAGGGCGCATCGCCCGTGCGGCGGCTGAGCGCGGACCGCGCACGCTCGAGGCGCTCGCCCGTGGCGACGAGGAAGAACCCGCGATTCGGGCGCTGCTCGACCAATCCCCTGCGCGCGAGCGCCTCCAGCGCCTGGCGCACCGGCGAACGGGAGACGTGGAAGGCGGCCGCGAGCGCCTGCTCGGGCAGGTGCGCACCCGGGGCGAGGCCGAGCGCGTGCGCGCGCTCGACGATGCTGCGCGCGACATCGAGCGCGAGCGTCGAGCGGGGGATCGCGTCCGGTGGCGGCATCGTCAGCCGTCCGCGCCGAGGGGCCGCTCGGAGAGCGGCGGCAACGGTACCCCCGCGCGCGCCGCCTCCGCGGAAAGCGCGGCGTGCACGTCGGCGGTGAGCGGGATGCCCGAGACGCCCCGCATCCGCTCGGTACGCGCCTCGGGCTCCCCGGGGATCAGGATCTCGTCGAAGCCCTCGGCGCGCCGGCAGGCCTTCGCGCGGTCGATCAGTTCGCACATCCGCGCCTCGTAGGCGCCGGGCGGGAGGAAAAGATCGGGTCGAATGGCGAGAAACAGGTGCCCGACGTTCTGGGGGCCGGAAAAATCGAAGTAGAGGCTCCGCACCCCGCCGCCGAAGTTCGCGCCGGTCAGCACGCCGGCGAGGATGTCCATCATCAGGCCGAGGCCGGAGCCCTTCACGCCCCCGAACGGGAGCAGGACGCCTTCGAACGCCCTCGCCGCGTCGGTCGTCGGGCGGCCGTCGGCGTCGAGCGCGAGCCCGAGCGGGATCGGTTCGCCGCGCTGCGCGGCGAGGCGGATGCGACCGCGCGCGATGACGGTCATCGCCAGGTCGAGCACGAAGGGCTCGCGCGCGCCGGCGGGCGCGCCGGCCGCGAACGGGCTCGCGCCGAGGAACACGTCGCGACCACCCCAGACCGGCATCGCCGGGGACGAGTTGGTGTACGCGATGCCGATGCAGCCGGCGTCGATCGCCTGCATGACGTAGAGCGCGGCCATGCCGTAGTGGGTGCTGCGCCGGATGCCGACGAGCCCGATGCCGAAGCGCTTCGCGATGCGGGTGGCCTCGTCCATCGCGCGCCGGCCGACGACGAAGCCCATGCCATCGTCGCCGTCCACGCTCGCCACCACCGGCGTCACCGCCTCGATCGCGATCCGCGGCCGGGGATTGACGCACTGCCGGCGCAATCGCTCGCAGTAGATCGGGATCCGCGCGACGCCGTGCGAGTCGATTCCGCGCAGATTCGCGCGGACGAGGCCGTCCGCCACGAGGCCCGCGTCAGCATCCGGCAGGCCCTGCGTCGCCAGCATCGCCTGCGCAAACGCGCGCAGCGGGCCGGCGGCCGCGTACACGGTCCTGGTCTCCAACGCGCCTCCTTCCGCATCGCAGCTTGACAAAAGTGCATTTTATGCCTGATAAATGCAATCAACAAGACCGGGCGCCACCCGGCTGAGACAACCCCGCCCGAGGAGGCATCCATGACCGGTATCGGCCCGACCCGGAGCGCAGCGGTCTTCGCGCTCGTGACGCTGTTCGCACAGCCCCTCTTCGCCCAGACCGTGCTCAAGCTCGGCAACGTGCAGGCGCCGGGCATGCCGGTGCAGACCGGCCTCAAGCGCATGGCCGAGCTCGTCAAGGAGCGCACCAACGGTGCGGTCGTGATCGAGATCTACCCGGCGGCGCAGCTCGGCAGCGAGCTCGAGATCCTCGAGGGGGTCGCGCTCGGCACGATCCACATGTTCGAAGGCAGCGCCGCCTCCCTCGGCCGCATGCTGCCGAAGATGGATGCGTTCGCCTGCCCGTTCGCGTGGAAGTCGCCGGACGCGCTCGTGAAGGCGGCGCGCAGCCCGGTGGTCGGCGAGGCGGGCGAGGAGCTGCTCAAGGCGCGCGGCATTCGCCTCCTCGACGCGGGCTGGCTCTTCGGCGTACGCCACCTCACCACCACCCGCACGCCGGTCCGGCTGCCGGCCGACATGAAGGGCCTGAAGATCCGCGTCCAACCGGATGCGATCTATCTCGCGACGGTGCGCGCGATGGGCGGGAACCCGACGCCGATCGACGCGAAGGAGGTCTACACCGCGCTCCAGTCCGGCGTCGTCGACGGCCAGGAGAACCCGATATCGAACATCACGCAGCGCAAGTTCAACGAGGTGCAGAAGTACCTGATGCTGACCGGTCACATCACCCAGAACCAGGTGGTGGTGATCGGCGAGAAGGCGTTCCGCGCGCTCGCCCCGGCGCACCAGGAGGTGCTGAGGCGGGCGGCGATCGAGGCAGGCGACTTCCAGAACGGCCTCATCGCCAAGGCGGACGAGGAGGGGCTGGCGAAACTCAAGAGCGCCGGCATGACGGTGATCGAGCCGGAGGTCGCCGCGTTCCGCAAGGCGGCCGCGGGCGTGTGCCGCGAGGCGCAGTGGGAGGGGAAGTGGGGCAAGGGTTTCTACGACCGCCTCGAGGCGGCGCAGAACTGACCGCCGCCGCGCGAGGCCGACGGAAGCGCCGACGGTGCGCCCGCTCGACCGGCTGCTCGATCTCGCCTTGGCCGTCGCGGTCGCGGTCCCGGCGACGGCCATCTTCCTGCAGGTCGTGTTCCGCTACGTACTCAACGACCCGAGCTCCTGGCTCGACGAATTCGCCGTCCTCGTGTTCGCGTGGATGACGCTCGTCGGTGCCGCGGTCGTGCAGCGGACCGACGGCCACCTGGCGATCGACCTGGTCGTGAAGCGCCTCCCGAAGCGCGCGCGCCTCGCCGCGGAATTCGTGCGCATCGGTGCGATCACGGTCGTCCTCGTGGTCCTCTTCTGGCAGGGGCTGCGGCTCACCGAGCAGATGTCGTTCGTCGAATACCCCGCGATGGGCGTCTCGCGCGCGTTCCTGTTCGCGATACTGCCGGTCTGCACGCCGCTCGTACTGCTCTACGCGATGCGCTCGGCGCGGCGGCGCATCCGGGCGGTGCTCGCCAGCGGGTCGGCCCGATGAGCGGGCTGACCGCGCTCCTCATCGCATCGTTCGTCGTCCTCCTGGTTCTCGAGATCCCGGTCGCCTTCGCGCTGCTCCTGTCCTCCATCGTGTACCTGGTCGCCAGGGGCGACGTGCCGCTGATCGCCGCGGCCCAGCGGGTGGTCGCGGGCACCGATCATTACCTCCTGCTCGCCATCCCGTTCTTCTTCCTCGCCGCCGAGATCATGAGCGTGGGCGGGATCATGGACCGGCTCGCGCGCTTCGCAACCGCGCTCGTGGGGCACTTCCGCGGCGGGCTCGGCCAGGTCAACGTCGTGAACAGCATGCTGTTCGCCGGCATCAGCGGCTCGGCGGTTGCCGACGCGGCGAGCATGGGGCGCTTCGAGGTCGAGATGATGCACCGCGCGGGCTACGACAAGGCCTTCTCGGCGGTGATCACCGGCGCGTCGGCGACGGTGGGGCCGATCATCCCGCCGAGCATTCCGTTCGTGGTCTACGCGGGCATCGTGGGCGTATCGGTCGGCGGGCTCTTCCTCGCGGGCGTGGTGCCCGGCCTGCTCCTCGGGCTGTTCCTGATGGCGACCGTTCACGTGATGGCCGGACGGCGCAACTATCCGCGGGCGCAGCGCCCGACGCTGCGCGAGGCGCTCGCCACCACCTGGCGCGCGCTGCCGGTGCTCGCCCTGCCAGTGATCATCCTCGGCGGTATCCTGAGCGGCGTATTCACGCCGACCGAGGCGGCGACGGTCGCGGCGTTCTACGCCTTCGTGCTGTGCAAGTTCGTGCTGCGCACGCTGCCGTGGGTCGAGGTGCTGCCGGTGCTGCGCCGCGTCGGGGCCGACACCGCGAAGCTGATGTTCATCATCGCCTCGGGCTCGCTCTTCTCGTGGATCCTCGCGCGCGAGGGCGTGCCGCAGGCGCTCGCGAACGCGATGCTCGAGGTCTCACGCGAACCGTGGGCCGTGCTCGCGCTGATCAACGTGCTGCTGCTCTTCCTCGGTTGCTTTCTCGAGCCGATCGTCGTGCTGGTGCTGGTCGTGCCGATTCTCGCGCCGGTCGTCCAGGCGGTGGGCATCGACCTCATCCACTTCGGGGTGGTCGTGACGCTCAATCTCATGATCGGGCTGATCACGCCTCCGGTCGGCACGGTGATGTTCGTGATGATGGGCATCGCCGGCCTGTCGATGGAGGAGTTCGTTCGCGCATTGTGGCCGTTCCTGGCGGCGCTCCTGGCGCTGCTGGTGCTGATCACCTATGTTCCGGCGGTCGTGCTGTTCCTGCCGCGCCTCGTGATGGGCGGCTAGGGAGAGCGCCGCGATCGGAGAGCACGGGCTGCCGGCCTGAAGGAGCTGGGTTGAGCGTCGCGAGCGACATCCGGGTGCTGGAAGTCCGTGCCGCGCTCGGCGAGAGCCCGACGTGGGACGCCGCCGCTCGCGCGCTATGGTTCGTCGACATCGAAGGGCGCGCGCTCCTGCGGCTCGCCGTCGAGTCGGGCGCAGTGCGGCGCTGGGCGATGCACGCCAAGCCGGGCTGCCTCGCGCTGTGCACGAGCGGCCGGCTCCTCGTCGGGATGGGCGGCGCACTGCACCTGTTCTCGCCGGACTCCGGCCGGCTCGAGCGATTCGCCGATATCGAACCCGACCGCGCGGAAAACCGCCTGAACGACGCGAAGGTTGCGCCCGACGGCGCGTACTGGGTGGGGACCATGAACGACACCGGCGGCCTCGCGCCGACCGGCGCGCTCTATCGCGTGACCGCCGACGGACGGGTCGAGAAGAAGCGCGACGGCCTGGTCGTATCGAACGGCCTCGCCTGGAGCGCCGATGGCACGACCATGTTCCACTCGGACAGCCGGGCGCGCTGGATCCGGCGCTTCCGCCATGCGCCCGGCACCGGCGCGCTGAGCGAGGAGAAGCTGATCGCCGAGCCGAGTGACGAGATCGGCCGGCCGGACGGCGCGGCGACCGACGTCGAGGGCGCGTACTGGAGCGCCGGCGTGTCGGCGGGATGCATCAACCGCTGGTCGCCCGATGGCGCGCTGCTCGAGCGCATCGATCTCCCGGTCCCGAACCCGACGATGCCATGCTTTTGCGGCGCGGACATGCGCACCGTGTACGTGACCTCGCTGGTTCGCACGCCCCATGCGAACGCCGGCGCGCTGGTGGTCCTGCGGTCGGCAGTCGCCGGGGTGCCGGTCGCGCGCTTCCCCCTCTGAGCACGCCCTTGCCGGCAAGGCGCCGGGCGCGGCCGCAGTGGGCGGCGGCATGGGCCGCGTCGCCACGCGTGCGGCAAGCAGGTCCACCTCGCCGCGCCGCCGTAGCGCGACCCCGCCAAGCGCAGCCGTCGATCAACGCAGCCCGGCCGGCAGCGGATGGAGATCGGTGCTCTTCCCGGCCTTCATCACCTGGCCGGGCACCTCGTGGCCGACGAGCGCGGGCAGCCCGCGCGACGCGGCGATCAGCCGGTCGAGGTCCACGCCGGTGTCGTGGCCCATCTGGTGCAGCATGTGCACCAGGTCCTCGGTGCAGATGTTGCCGGTCGCGCCGGGCGCGAACGGGCAGCCGCCGAGTCCGCCGAGCGACGACTCGTAGTGCGTGATGCCGGCCTCGAGTCCCGACAGCACATTCGCGAGCCCCATGCCGCGCGTGTTGTGGAGGTGGAGCGCGAACGCGTACTCGGGGAAGCGCGCGCGCACCTCGTTGCACACGTCGAGCACCTGCCGCGGATCGCCCATCCCGATCGTGTCGGCGAGCGCGATCGAGTCGACGCCGAGGCCGACCAGTCGATCGACGAACTTCAGGATGCGGTCGAGCGGCTGGAAGCCCTCGAACGGGCAGCCGAACGTGGTTGCCATGCCGCACGCGACCTTCGTGCCGGTGCCCGCGAGCGTGTGCATGATCTCGGCGAAGCCGGCGAAGGACTCTTCGGTGGAGCGGCGCACGTTCGAGCGGTTGTGGCTCTCCGACACCGAGATCACGAGCACGATCTCGTCCACCTTCGCCGCCAGCGCGCGCTCGGCGCCCTTCGGGTTCGCGACCAGCGCGACATACTTCACTGCCGGATTGCGCTTGATGCCGGTCATTACCGCCTCCGCGTCGGCGAGCGCCGGCACCGCCTTCGGCGAAACGAAGGAAGTGACTTCGATCTTGTGCAGCCCGGTCTGCGAGAGCCGATCGATCAGCGCGATCTTCTCCTCGGTCGGAATGAAGCGCGGCTCGATCTGAAACCCGTCGCGGGTGACGACTTCGTGGACGTAGAGCCGTGTCATGAGACCTCCCGGCGCAGGCGCGCGATCTCCGCGTCGTCGAATCCCGCCGCGCGCAGCACCTCCGCAGTGTGCGCGCCGAGCGCCGGCGCCGGATGGCGCACGCGGCACGGCGCGTCGGCGAATTTTATCGGGAACCCGGTCATGCGCACCGTGCCGCGCCCGGGATGCTCGACCGCGAGCACCATCTCCTGCGACGCGATCTGCGGGTCGGCATAGGCCTCGGCGAGATTCAGGACGAGGCCGCAGGGCACGCCCGCGGCGTTGAGCCGCTCGATCCAGTGCGCCCGCGGGTGCGCGCGGGTCCGGGCGCCGATCTCCGCGTTGATCGCGGCACGGTTCGCGACCCGGAGCGCATTCGTGCGGAAGCGCGGATCGTCGCGCAGGGGCTCGAGGCCGAGCGCGGCGAGGAGCTTGAAATAGACGCCGTCGTGCGACGGTGCGATCGCCACCTCGCCGTCGGCGGCGGGAAAGAGCCCGTAAGGCGCGACGAGCGCGTGGTCGTTTCCGGTGCGCTCGGGCAGCCGGCCGGTCGCGAGGCACTCGGCCGACATGAAAGCGCCGAGGCTCAGCAGCCCGTCGACGAGCGCCGCGCCGACCCGCTCGCCCCGGCCGGTGCGCTCGCGGCGCACCAGCGCTGCGACCGTGCCGAGCGCAGCGTACAGTCCGGCGACGAGATCGCTCACCGGCGGGCCGCTGCGCAGCGGCCCGGACTCGGGCGTGCCGTTCATGCTCATCCAGCCGCTCATTGCCTGGGCGATGAAGTCGAAGGCGGGGCGGTCCACGTAAGGGCCGGTCTCGCCGAAGCCGGTGACGCTGGTGTGAACGATGCCGGGCCGGAGCGCCTCGAGGCGCTCGCGCGTGAGGCCCATCGCGGCCATCACCCCGGGGCGGAAGTTGTCGGCCACGACGTCGGCGGTGGCGATGAGCCGTTCCAGCGCTCGCATGCCCACATCGGAACGCAGATCGAGCACCACCGAGCGCTTGTTGCGGTTGAACGCGGCGAAGTACCACGAGAGTCCCTCGACGATCGCACCCTGGGCGCGGATCGGGTCGCCTTCCGGCGGCTCGATCTTGATCACGTCCGCGCCGAGGTCGGCGAGGAGCTGGGTGCAGAACGGCCCGGAGAGGATGCGGGTGAGGTCGACGACGCGGACGCCCGCGAGCTGCATCGCCGCCGCGCCCGCCCCGCGCTCAGTACGTCGCGCGCCCGCCGGAGATGTCGAACACCCCGCCGGTGGAGAACGCGCAGTCCTCGGAGGCGAGCCAGCAGACGAGCGCGGCGATCTCCTCGACCTTGACGAAGCGCCCCATCGGGATCTTCGACAGCATGTAGTCGATGTGTTGCTGGCTGATCTGATCGAAGATCGCGGTCTTCGCCGCCGCGGGGGTCACGCAGTTGACGAGCACGCCCGACTGCGCGAGCTCCTTCCCGAGGCTCTTTGTGAGCGCGATCACGCCGGCTTTCGACGCCGAGTAGGCCGAGGCGTTCGGATTGCCCTCCTTGCCGGCGATCGAGGCGACGTTGACGATGCGCCCGTACTTGCGGCGCGCCATGTGCGGCGCGACCGCGCGGCAGGTCAGGAACGGGCCGGTGAGGTTGACGCGCAGCACCTGCTCCCACTCCTCGACCGGGTAGTCGACGGTCGGGACGGTCATGCCCGCGATGCCGGCGTTGTTCACGAGGACGTCGATCTTGCCGAGGTCGCGCAGCGCATCGTCGGTCGCCTTGGTAACCGCGCTCGCCTCGGTGACGTCGACCGCCGCGCCGCTCGCTGGGCCCGAAAGCGCCGCGACCGTCCGGCCGAGGAGCGCCTGGTCGCGATCCCAGATGCGCACGGTGGCGCCGGAGTCGAGCAGGCGCTTCACGATCGCGAGGCCGATGCCCTGCGCGCCGCCGGTGACGATGGCCGTGCGGCCCTCGAAATCGAGCTGGTTCATCGCTGCTCCCGGAAACTGTCGCCTGGTAGGCGACGAAGTATAGAGGACTCGCAGTGGCGCGCCGTATCGATCCTTTCCTCTAGCGCCGGACGCGCTTCGCCGCCAGGAGCGCTCCCCGGCGCCCGAGCTTGCGCAGGCCGGCCATGAGCGTCGTGACGTTGTTGACGCGCAGCGCCGCGATGCACCGCTTGCGATGATCCTGGGCGTCGAGCAGCCGCTGCGCGGCATCGCCGAGCGCGCGGTCGACGGTGGTCCCGTAGGCGTCGCGCGCGAGCGCCGCCCCTGCAAGCGCATCCGCGCGGCTCCACCCCTCCACCATGAAGGCGAGATCGATGATGTCGCGGCTCAGGACCGCGTCTTCCCGCCAGCGATCGGCATTGGCGAGCAGCTTCTCCGCGAAGCAGTCGACACGGCTCAGGCAGGGCACGTCGAAGCCGATGCGGCTTGCGCCGGCGAGCGCGATGCGTCCCTCCAGGACGATCTCGAACTTGAGCTTGGCGGCGGCGACCTCGAGCACCGTACGGATGCCGTAGCGGTCGGCACGCACTTCGCGCGCGAGGGCGAGCGGCCGCGCAGCGATCTTCCCGAGCGAACGCTCGGCGATCGTCGACCGGAGCGCACGGTAGCCCGCCGCGCTCGAGCACAGGAAGTCGAGATCCTCCGACTCGCGATACTCGCCCAGCTCGAGCACGATCCGGGTGCCGCCGCCGAACCAGCAGCGGCACTCTTCCAGGAACCTGCCGTCCAGGGCGGCCAGCGCGGCGGCCACGGTCGCGTGACGCGGCCGCGCAAAGCGCGGCTCAGGCATTCAGTACGCCGTTCCCGAACCGCTGCGCGAGGCGATCGATCAGCGCCCGTTCGCGCGCCGTGAGCCGCGCCTGGTCCACGAACCGCCAGTTGCGCTCGTAGAGTGCAAACGCCTCCCGCGCCGGCACGAATCGGTCCGACCGGTTCCAGCACAGCAGCGCGAGCTCGGGATACTCGCGCACGTCGATCACCGCTTCCTCCAGGAACCGCGCCAGCTCGACCTCGAAGCCGGGGAGCAGCAGGGCGTGCCGCAGCCGCTCGGAGGTCGGCTTGCGCAGCTTCACCTGGCAGAGCGTCAGGCCGGTCGCGCGCTCGCGGGCGCGTTGCGCGCGCTTGGCGAGACGCAGCTGTTCGTTGCGCGGCAACGGGTTCGTGCGGGGTCGGCCGCGAGGGCGGGCGGGAGCGGGACGGGGCACGGCGGCATTGTCCCTCTGGAATAGATCCCATGTCAACATAAATCAAGGTATTCCGTCAGCGATATCGCTCGCGCAGCTTCACCTTCCAGAATTTCCCGGTCGAGGTGCGCGGGATCGCGTCGACGAACTCGAAGCGGTCGGGCAGCTGCCACTTCGCGAACCGGCTCGCGAGGTGCGCGCGCAGCTCCTCGGGCGACGCGCTTCTTCCGGCCTTGAGGACCACGCAAGCGAGCGGCCGCTCGCCCCACTTCGCATCGGCGATGGCGATCACCGCGGCCTCCTGCACGGCCGGGTGCGCCATCAGCAGGTTCTCCATGTCGACCGAGCTGATCCACTCGCCGCCCGACTTGATGAGGTCCTTGCTGCGGTCGACGATGCGGACGTAGCCGTGCGTGTCGATCGTTGCGACGTCGCCGGTGCGCAGGTAGCCGTCGTCGGTGAACTTCTCGGGATCGTGCGGCGTATCGTGGTAGCCCCCGGTGATGAACGGCCCGCGCACCTGGATCTCGCCGACGCTCGTCCCGTCCCAGGGCTGCGCCACGCCGTCGGCGCCGACGATGCGCAGATCCATGACCGGCATCGGCACGCCCGCCATGCCGAGCCGCGCGAAGCGCTCGTCCGCGGAGGCCTCCTGCAGCTCCGGCTTGATGAACGAGAGCGTGCCGAGCGGGCTCATCTCGGTCATCCCCCAGCCGGGACTGATCGCCGCGCCGTGGCGGGCGTAGGCGCGCACGAGCGACTCGGGCACCGGCGCGCCGCCGACCAGCATGCGCATCCCGGGCGGCAGCTTGAAACGCTCCGGCTCCGCGTCGAGGAGCTGGAGCATGCCGAGCCAGATCGTCGGCACGCCGAGCGCGTAGGTCGGCCGCTCGCGCATGATCAGGTCGAGCAGGTCCTCCGGCGCGAGGTGCGGGCCGGGGAACACGAGCTTGATGCCCATCATCGCGCACGCGTACGGGACGCCCCAGCAGTTTGCGTGAAACATCGGCGTCGCGGGCAGCACCGAATCGCGCGCGCCGAGGCCCCAGTGGTCCGGCTGGTTCGCGACGAGCGTGTGGATCACCGTCGAGCGGTGCGAGTACACGACGCCCTTCGGCCGGCCGGTCGTGCCCGACGTGTAGCACATCGCGATCGGGTCGTCCTCGGCGTGCGGCGGGTACTCGAAGCCAGCGCGCGCGCTGTCGAGGAACGCCTCGTAATCGATGAGCGGCGCCGCGACCGGCTTGCGCGTGAGCGGCACCACGATAACCTTCTCGAACGGTGCGTTCGCGCGGAACTGCTCGTAGAGCGGCAGCAGCACGTCGTCGACGATCAGGAACCGGTCCTGCGCGTGGTTCGCGATCCAGCCGATCTCGTCGGGCGAGAGCCGCAGGTTCAGGGTGTGCATCACGCCCCCGGCCGCGGGGATGCCGAAGTAGCACTCGAGGTGGGCGTAGTGGTTCCAGCAGAGCGTCGCGACGCGGTCGCCCTTGTTCAGGCCCGCGCCGAGCAGGGCCGATGCGAGCGCCCGGGCGCGGCGGTAAAGGTCGGCGAACCGGTGCCGCGCGAGCGACTTGTCGGGCAGCCGGCTGACGATCTCCGACTCGGGGTAGAGCTTCCCGGCGCGCTCCAGGATCTGGTTGACCGACAGCGGCACGCGCTGCATCGTCGAGCGGATCATGGACGTCCTCCTCCGGTCGCCATTCTGCGGGAGCCCGCGCCGATCTGCGACAATCGCGCGCTCCGGCAACCCCCGCACGAGACCCGCATGAGAGTCTTCCAGATCCAGGACGACTGGGGCATGGATCACCTCCAGCTCGCCACGCGCCCCGAGCCGAGGCCCGGGCCCGGCCAGGTCCTGTTGCGGATGAAAGCCGCCGCGCTCAACTACCGCGACCTGCTCGTGCCGAACCGCGGGTACGGCTCGTTCACCGGCAATCTGCCGCTCATCCCGGTTTCGGACGGCGTCGGCGAGGTGGTCGAGGTCGGCAGCGGCGTCACGCGCGTCCAGGTCGGCGACCGCGCCTGCCCGTGCTTCCAGCAGGGCTGGATCGCCGGCGAGCCGGACCTCCAGCGCATCACGAGGACGGTGGGCGGCCCGGTCGACGGCACGATGGCGGACCTCATGTGCCTGCCGGAGTCCGGCGTCGTGAAGGCGCCGTCGTACCTGAGCGATCTCGAGGCGGCGACGCTGCCCTGCGCGGCGCTCACCGCGTGGAGCGCGCTGGTGACCGAGGGGCAACTGCGCCCCGGCGCGCGCGTCCTCGTGCAGGGAACCGGCGGGGTCGCGATCTTCGCGCTGCAGATCGCGAAGCTCCTCGGCGCGCACGCGACCGTCATCTCCTCGAGCGACGAGAAGATCGCGCGGGCAAGAGCGCTCGGCGCCGACGCCGCGATCAACTACCGCACGACGCCCGAATGGGCGAAGGCCTCGCGCGAGATCACCGGCGGGCGGGGCTTCGACCACATCGTCGAGCTCGGCGGCGAGCAGACGCTGCCGCAGAGCCTGCGGTGCATCCGCCCGGGCGGGACGCTGTCGATGATCGGCGTGGTCTCGGGCGGGACCGCCACCGTGCCGCTCGGCCTGGTGGTCACGCGCCACGTGCGGCTCCAGGGAATCACCGTCGGCCATCGCGACGGGTTCGAGGCGATGCTGCGCGCCTTCGAGCAGCACCGGGTGAAGCCGGTGATCGACCGCACGTTCGCCTTCGAGGCGCTGAAGGAGGCGATGGCCTATCTCAAGAGCGGCGCGCACTTCGGCAAGGTCTGCATCCAGCACTGAGGCGCATGGGCGGCATCCTCTCCGGCGTCACCGTCGTCGCGCTCGAGCACGTCATCGCGGCGCCGTTCGCCACGCGCCACCTCGCCGACCTCGGCGCGCGCGTGATCAAGATCGAGCGCCCCGGCGGCGGCGACTTCGCGCGCGGCTACGACAAGCGGGTGCGCGGCCTCGCGTCGCACTTCGTCTGGACCAACCGCGGCAAGCAGAGCATCGCGCTCGACCTGAAGGCGCCCGAGGGTCTCGAGATCCTCGACCGGCTGGTGCGCCGCGCCGACGTGGTCATCCAGAACCTCGCCCCCGGCGCGGCCGCGCGGCTGGGCGCGAGCTACGAGGCGCTCGCGGCGAAGAACCCGACGGTCATCCTGTGCGAGATCTCCGGCTACGGCGAGGCCGGGCCCTACTCGGAGAAGAAGGCCTACGACCTCCTCGTGCAGTCGGAGGCGGGGCTGCTGTCGGTGACCGGAACGCCGGACGAAGTCGTGAAGGCCGGAATCTCGATCGCCGACATTGCCGCGGGCATGTATGCGTACAGCTCGATCCTCGCCGCGCTCTACGATCGCGCGCGCACCGGGCGCGGGCGGCGCATCGAGATCTCGATGCTCGAGGCGCTCGCCGAGTGGATGGGTTTCCCCCTCTACTACACGATCGACGACCAGCCGCCCCCGCCCCGCAGCGGCGCTTCGCACGCGACCATCTATCCGTACGGGCCGTTCAAGTGCGGCGACGGGCGCACGATCATGCTGGGGCTGCAGAACGAGCCCGAGTGGGCTGCCTTCTGCGACAAGGTGCTCGAGCGGCCGGAGCTGAAGGCCGATCCGCGCTTCCGGAGCCCGGTGCTGCGGGCGACCAATCGCGCGGCCCTGCAGCCGCTCATCGACCAGGCGTTCGCGAAACTGCCGGCGGCCGCGGTCGTGGCGCGGCTCGACGCCGCCGGGATCGGCAACGCGACGGTGAACGAGATGCGCGAGCTCTGGGCGCACCCGCAGCTCGCCGCGCGCGACCGCTGGCGCGAGATGGCCTCGCCCGCGGGCCCGCTGCCGACGCTGCGGCTGCCGGGCTCGTGGACCGACGAGGAGGCGCCGGTCGGCGCCGTCCCCGCCGTCGGCGAGCACACCGACCGCGTGCTCGCCGACCTCGGTTATTCGCCCGACGAGATCGCGCGGCTGCGCGCGCAGGGCGTCGTATGACGCGGGGCGGTCAAGGCCGGAACCCGGCCAGTTCGATTCGTCTGCCTTCGGCGTGCGAGCGATAGACCGCCTCCTGCGCGCGCAGGTTGACGAGGTACTCGCGCGCGGGGTTCTCGAGCGGCGCGCCTTCCAGGAAGTGGCGCACGACGTGGCGCTGGAGCCACTCGCACGCGCCGCCGCCGAAGGTGTCGGTCGGGCCGCTGTCATAGCGATGCTCGATCTCGTCGCGCTGGTGCGGCTTCCACCACAGGCGCGCCTCGCCGTCGAGGCGCAGCACGCCGGCGGATCCCTCGAGCCACATCTCCCCCATCGTGCGGCGCGGGTTGGCGGCGACGTGGTCGTTGAGGCGATTGCCGTCGAAGAGCCCGGTTGCGCCACCGGCGAACTCGAAGACGATGTAGCCGGCGTCCTCTCCGGCGATCACCGGGTTCACCTTGCGCAGGCGCGCGTACACGGCATCGACCTCGCCCACGAGGAAGCGGAAGGTGTCGATCCAGTGGATCGCGGTCTCGACGACGAGCAGCCGCGGCATCGTCTGGAAGTACGGCTGGCGGTCGAGATAGGCACGTGGCCCCTGGCCGTCTCCCGGCCGCAGGCGGAACGCGACGCTGTGCAGCGTGCCCAGCTGACCGGCCTCGATCAGCCGCTTCGACTCGCGGTACCACGGCTCCCAGCGGAAATTCTCGTGCACGATGAGCGGCACGCCGGTGCGCTCGGCCAGCTCGGTCATCGCGACCGCGTCGGCATAGCTCTCGCCGAATGGCTTCTGGCAGATCACCGGGATGCGCCGCGCCACCGCCGCGGCGACGAACGCGCGGTGCGTCGGCGGCGGCGTGATGATGTCGACGAGATCCGGCCGTGTCGCATCGAGCATCTCCTCGAACTCGCCGAACACCCGCGGCACGCCGAACCGCGTGGCCATCGCCTCGCCCTTGCCGCGGTCGCGGTTCGAGAGCGCGACCAACTCGACCTCGGGGATGTTGCGCCAGCCGAGATACTGGAACTGGCTGAAGTAGCCCGCCCCTGCCGCCGCGACGCGCAGCTTCGCCATCGCCGCCTCAGAACGCCTCGCCGACCGCGCGGGTGATCGCGGCGGTGCCGTCTTTCCCGCCGAACTCCGCGGACAGCACCTTGCGGCTGCCGAACACGTGATCCACCGCGCGCTCGATGCGCCCGGCGCACTCGACCGCCTGCGGGACGCCGTGCCGCTCGCCGAGCCACTCGAGCATCATCGCCGCGGAGAGGAACATCGCGGTCGGATTCGCGATGCCCTTGCCCGCGATGTCGGGCGCGGTGCCGCCGGCCGGCTGGAAGAGGCCGTGGCGATCGCCGACATCGGCGGACGGCGCGAGCCCCATGCCCCCGACGAGCGCCGCGCCGAGGTCGGAAAGGATGTCGCCGAACTGGTTCTCGGTCGGCAGCACGTCGAAGTCCCAGGGCCGGCGGACCAGGTCGAGCGCCATTGCGTCAACGTAGGCGTCGGCGGCGGCGATCCCGGGATGGCGCTTCGCGACCTCCCAGAACACCTTGCGCATGAGCGCGAAGCCGCGGTGGACGTTTGCCTTGTCGACGCAGGTGACGCGGCCCTTGCGCGGATTGCGGAGCTTGCGCCGCGCGGCGAGCCGGAACGCGAACTCGAAGAGCCGCTCGGAACCCCTGCGGGTGATGCGTCCGATGTCGTAGGCGATCTCGTCGCTCGAGACCGGGCCCGCGGTCGGGTGGTAGCGGCCGTAGAACCAGCCCTCGCTCTGCTCGCGCACCAGGACGAAGTCGATCTCGCGCGCGCGCGGATCGGCGAGCGGCAGCGGAATGCCGGGGATCGCGCGGATCGGCCGCACGCCGGCATACAGGTCGAGATTCCGGCGCAGGTCGAGCTGGGGCGCGATCTCGGTGCCGTCGGGATAGCGCACGTCCGGCAGCCCCATCGAGCCGAAGAGGATCGCGTCGCACTGCTCGCAGGCTTTCGCGGCCGCGTCGGGAAACGCGACGCCGGTATCGCGGTAGTGCGCCGCGCCGGCGGCGTGGCGCTCGCAGGCGAGGCGGAAGCCGCCCGCCTGCGGCACGACGCGGTCGAGCAGGGCGAGGCAGGCGTCCATGATCTCGACGCCGATGCCGTCGCCGGGAAGGACCACGATGCGGAATTCGTTCATGAGGCGTCCTGGTCGGCTCGCGGGGGTCAGAGTTGCTGGAACCGGTAGCGCTCGAGGATCCCGAGCAGCTCCTTGCTTGCGCGCTCCCGGTGCGCGCGGTTCACGTCGTTCGCGCCGGCTGCGTCGCCGGCGCGAATCCGCTCGAGGAGCGCCGTGTGCTCCTTCGTCGAGTGGACGGGCTTCGGGCGCAGCCGCAGCGTGAAGCGGCGCACGCGATGCGCGCGGTCCCAGAAGTTGAGCACGGTCTCGGCGAGCAGCCGGTTGCCGGAGAGCGCGAGCAGGTGGCGGTGAAAGCGCTCGTCGGCCTCCGCCCACGACTCGAGATCGTCGGCCTTGAGCGCGCGCGCCATGTCGCGCGAGGCCTGCTCGAGCGGCGCGAGCTCCGCCGCCGAAGGCCTGCGCTTCGCGGCGAGCTCGGCGGCCAGCGATTCGAGCGCCGCGAGAATCTCGTAGATCTGTTTCATGTCCTCGGGCGAAACGGGCAGCACGCGCACGCCGTGGCGCGGCACGACCTCGACCAGACCCTCCTTCTGCAGGCGGATCAGCGCCTCGCGCAGCGGGGTGCGGCTGATGCCAAGCTCCTCGGCGAGCGCCTGCTCGAGCGCCTGGTGGCCCGGCGGATACACGTTGTCCAGGATGCGCTGGCGCAATACCCGGTAGGCGGCGTCGACGAGCGAGCTGCGCGGAGCGGCGCGGCGGCGCGCGCGGCGCAGGGCGATCGGCGTGGCACCCGCGGCCGGCATCACCAGTGCCAGTGCGCGGGCGGGTGACCCGCTACCGGGGAGCGGAAGTACGCAATCGAGTCGCCGAGCAGGCACCCGAGGTATGCGGTGCGCAGGTCCGGGCCGCCGAAGGCGAGGCTCGAGATGTTCCTCAGGACGCGGCTCGGCACGTTGTCGAGATGCCGCCGGCCCATCGTGCCGGAGCGCCAGGCCGCTTCGCACTCGTCGATGAAGGCGGCGTCGGCCTCCTCGAGGACGACGTGCTGCGCACCGTCGGGGGCGACGCGGATCACGCGGTTCGAGACGACGCTCGTGATCCACGCGTGGCCCTCGGCGTCGAAGGTGAGGCCATCGGGGAAATTGCCCTCGCCGTAGGTGGTCACCACCTCTTTCGCGCCGAGCGTGCCGTCGGCGCGGATCGGGAAGCGGGAAGTGCGGCGCCCGAAGGTCTCGTTTACCCACAGCCACCGGCCGTCCGGGCTGGCCACCGCCTCGTTGGTGTAGCCGAGCCCGTCGGCGACGATGCGCGCGCCGCGCGCGTCGGCGAGCACGATGAACCCGCTTGCGCAGTCGGGCCGGTAGTCGAGCGCGCGGGGGGCCTTGGTCGTGCTGACGGTGATCCAGACGCGCTCGCGCTCGTCGATCCCGACGAAGTTGGTCGGCGGCAGGGCGACGCCGTTCACTTCCTCGAGGAATGGCCGGACGGTGCCGTCACGCGCGAGCGCGAAGACGCCGCCGAGCGTCTCGCCGAGGTCGGCGAGCAGGAACGAGCCGTCGCGCCGCAGCGCGACGCCGTTCGGGCGCAGCGGGCGGCCGCCGGGCAGCTGCGACGCGTAGAGCACGTGCGATCCGTCGGGGCGGACCTGCGCGACCCCGCCGCGCCAGTCAGCCGCATAGAGGTCTCCGCGCGCGGTGGCGAGGACGCACTCGGGGCGCTTGAGGCCCGCGCCGACGAAGGCGAGGTCCTCGAGCGACATCCGGGGCGGGACGGTGGTCACTGCAGCGGTCGTGGGCCGATGTGCGTACGCGCCAACGTATACGTTAATTCGGCAGGCGGCGCAAGGCGCGCCGCAGCACGACCCGATTCAGGGGCGCGGCGCGGCGCGGTTGGCGAGGTAGAGGCCGGAGAAGGCGAGCGCGGCGCCGACCGCGTGATACCAGTGCGGCGTTTCGCCGAGGAGCAGCCACGCGAGAAACGCGGTGTACACCGGCGTCAGGTAGAGGATGAGGCTCGTGCGGCTCGGCCCGATCTCGCGGATGAGCCACGACCAGGCCTGGTACGCGCCGAAGCCGGGCAGCAGGCCGACGATCAGCGCCGCCGCCACGGTGCGCCATTCGAGCGCGGGAACGCCGACCGCGAAGCTCTCGATCGCGGTCAACGGCGCGAGGACGAGGACCCCGGCGGCCGTAACCGCGGCGAGACGCGTGAGCGGGTCGAGCTGCGACGGGCGCCGCCGCAGCCAGATCGAGTAGACCGCCCAGCAGCACGCCGCGGTCGCCACCCAGAGGTCGCCGACCACGAAATCCAGGCGCGCGAGCGTGCCGGGATCGCCCTTGAGGACGATGGTCAGGACGCCCGCGAGGGCGATCGCCGCGCCCGTGGCCTGCGCGCCCGTCAGGCGCTCGCGGAAGACGACTGCGGCCATCAGCATGATCAGCACCGGCACGCCGGCGTAGATGAGGCCGATGTTGGTGGCGGTGGTCGTCCGCCCGCCGATGTAGACGAAGGCGCCGCAGATCCACATCCCCAGGGCGCCCAGGACGAGGAGGTCCATCCACTCGCGCCGCACCTGCGCCCGCTCGCGCCAGAGCACGCCGCCGTACAGCAGCAGCATCGGCGCGAGGGCGATCAGCCAGCGCCAGAACGCGAGCGCGTGCGGCGGGAACCACTCCGCCGACCAGCGTGCGACGAGCAGGTTCGCCGACCAGAGCGCGGGCGCGACGAAGAGAAGGGCGTGCGCGAAGCGCCGCCGGCGGGCTCCCTGCACGCGCAGCCCGGTCCGCTTACCGGACCCGGGCGCCGGTCGCCGGATCGAAGAGGTACGTGAGGTCCGGCGCGAGCCGGATGCTCTCGCCCGGGTGGAAGCTGTGGCGCTCGCGCACGACCGCGGTCACCTCGCGGCCGGCGAGCTTGCAGAAGATCTGCGTGTCCGCCCCGGTGGGCTCGACCACGACGACCTCTGCCGGCACGCCCGGGTCGCGGACGGCGAGGTGCTCCGGCCGCACCCCGAGGGTGACCTCGCGCCCGTCGTTGTCGGCGCCCACCGACGCGGGTGCCGGGATGCGTACGCCCTCGCCGAGCACGACGTCGAGCCCGGCGCCGTTGCGCGCGAGCCGCCCGCGCAGGAAGTTCATCGCCGGCGAGCCGATGAAGCCGGCCACGAAGAGATTCGCAGGCTCGTCGTAGAGGTCGAGCGGCGCGCCGATCTGCTCGACCTTGCCCGCGTTCATGACGACGATCTTGTCGGCCATCGTCATCGCCTCGATCTGGTCGTGCGTCACGTAGACCGCGGTCGTCCTGAGCCGCTGGTGCAGCTCCTTGATCTCGGTGCGCATCTGCACGCGCAGCTTCGCGTCGAGGTTGGAGAGCGGCTCGTCGAACAGGAACACCTGCGGCTGGCGCACGATCGCGCGGCCCATGGCGACGCGCTGGCGCTGGCCGCCCGAGAGCTGGCGCGGATAGCGCTCGAGGTAGTCGGTGAGGCCCAGGATCCTCGCCGCCGCCGCCACACGCTCGTCCATCTCCGCCTTCGGGCGGCCGGCGAGCCTGAGGCTGAAGGCCATGTTGTCGAACACCGTCATGTGCGGGTAGAGCGCGTAGTTCTGGAACACCATCGCGATGTCGCGTTGCTTCGGCGCCACGTCGTTGACGACGCGCGTGCCGATCGCGATCTCGCCGCCGGTGATCGCTTCCAGGCCGGCGATCATGCGCAGCAGCGTCGACTTGCCGCAGCCCGACGGCCCGACCAGGACGCAGAACTCGCCGTCCTCGATCGCGATGTCCACGCCGTGGACGACCTCCACGCTGCCATACGACTTGCGCACGCGGGACAGGGTGACCGATGCCATGCGGAGGGGCCTTTCGCTTGCGGATCAGGCGGCGGCCGGCAGGCACGCGGGCCCGGCCGGCTCGAAGCTCTTGTAGGTGAGGACGAACTCCCGGTGCCCGAGCGCCTCGGACTTGGTCGGCTCGCCGCGACCGACGCGCAGCGCGAGCTCGTAGACCTCGCGGCCGACCTCGTCCAGCGTGGCGCGACCTTCCAGGATGCGACCGGCGTCGACGTCCATGTCGTCCTCGAGCTTGCGGTAGGTCTCCGGGTTGGCGCAGACCTTGATCACCGGCGCGAGGGCGGAACCGACGACCGAGCCGCGCCCGGTGGAGAAGAGCACCAGGTGCGCGCCGCATGCGACGAGCTCGGCGATCTCGGCGTTGTCGTTGATGTTCGGAAAGCCGAACCGCACCTCGCCGTCGGGCACCACGTCGAGCAGGTAGAGCCCGCCCGCGGGCGGCTGGTCGCCGGGCTTGAGCAGACCCACGATGCGCGAGGCCCCGCTCTTGGCGTACGCCCCGAGCGACTTCTCTTCCTGCGTCGTCAGCCCCCCATCGGCATTGCCCACCGCGAAACTCCCGTGTCCGAGCGTCGCGTAGTAGCGCGCGGCCTTCGCGACGCAGCGCACGATCTCTTCTCCGAGCGCCGGGGTTGCCGCTCGGCTCGCCATGTGGTGCTCGCAGCCGACGAGCTCGCCGGTCTCCTCGAAGATGCACGCCGCGCCGCCCTCCACCAGTAGGTCGAACGCCCGCCCCATCGCAGGGTTCGCGGTGATCCCGCTCGTCCCGTCCGAGCCGCCGCACACCGTCCCGACCACGAGCTCGCCGAGTGGCATGGGAACGGCGATCTGGCCGTCGAGCTCGCCGAGCCACTCCTCCACCCACTCGAGGCCGCGGGCGATCGTCCGGCGCGTCCCGCCCGAGTCCTGGATCACCAGCGTCGCCGCCGGGCGTCCCGACTCGCGAATGTGCGCCTCGAGCGCGCGGCGGTCGAAGCTCTCGCAGCCGAGCGACACCAGCAGGACCGCGCCCACGTTCGGGTGCGTGCACAGGCGCCGCATCATGCGATCGGCGTAGGCGTTGGGATAGCAGCCGGGGAAGCCGATCAGGTGCACCGGCCGGTCCGCGAAGCGGGCGGCGATCGCGCGCGCGACGTGATGCGCGCACTCGACGAGGTACGCGACCGCGACCACGTTGCGAATCCCCTTGCGCCCGTCGGCGCGCAGGTAGCCGCGGAGCGCGCTCATTCCTGCCGCGCCACGAACGCGCGCCCTGCCTCGTGCGTGTAGGTCGGCAGGTAGTCGCTATCGAGGTTGTGGGTGTGGATGTGCTCGCCGCGCGCAATCGGGGCGCTCGCCGTGCCGATGATCGCGCCGTACTTGAGCACCTTCTCGCCGCGCGCGATCGGGCGCCGCGCGAGCTTGTGGCCGACGCCGACCGCCTTCCCGACCGCCACGGGCGCGCCGTCGATCGTCACCCGGTCTCCGCGCGCGAGCGCCTGCGCCACGACGACGCAGTTGTCCTCCGGCGCGAGCAGGACCAGGCGCGGGTCAGAACTTGCCATACTTCAGGTACGCCTCGACCGGGTCCATCCCGCCGAGGATCGCGGCGCGCACCTTGTTCTCGGTCTGCATCACCTGCTCGGTCCTCGCGACCGCCTCGGCCGCGACCGCCTGCGGGATCACGACCACCCCGTCGCGGTCGCCGAGCAGGTAATCCCCGTCGCACACCGTCACGTCGCCGATCGTGATCGGCTCGGCGAACCGGTCCGGGATCCAGCGCCCGACGATGTCGCTCGGGGTGTAGAAGCTGAAGAACACCGGGAAGCCGAGCTTCAGGATGAACTCGGTGTCGCGGCAGCCGCCGTCGACGACGTAGCCGAGCACGCCCCTGTTCTTGAGCGTCTCGGCCGAAAGCTCGCCCATCAGCGCGACCTCGTGGTTGTGCGGCTGGCAGACGATCACGCGGCCGGGCGGCGCCTTGGAGAGCAACCCCGTCCAGCCGAGCAGCGTGTCGTGCGCGCTTTTCGTCCGGTCGATGTGGCCCGATGCGGTCCACACGGGCCCGGCGAGCTTCGTCGCAGGGTCGAGCGGACGGATTTCCGGCGGCAGCACCACGCGCTCGTGCCCCATCGCGCGCAGCACGTCGTGGATCGCGCCGCTGTAGCAGCCGGCAAGCCGCCGGGTCAGAGCGTCCATCGTGCTCCTCAGGTCTTGACCGCGCCCGCGGTCAGCCCCGAGACCATGTAGCGGCGGAACGCGTAGTAGATCGCGGTGGGCGGCAGCGCGTAGATCACCCCGGTCGCCATGAGCAGCGCCCACGGGGCGTCGTCGAACGCGAGGAAGTTCCCGAGCGCGACCGACAGCGTGAGCCGGCTCTCGGTGGCGAGCATCAGGAACGCGTAGAGGTACTCGTTCCAGGCGAGCAGCAGGGCGTAGGTGCCGATCGCGACCATCGTCGGGACCATCAGCGGCAGGTAGACGAAGCGGAAGATCTGCATGGTCGAGGCGCCGTCGATCTTCGCCGCCTCGTCGAGCTCGCGCGGGATCTTGGTCGAGGCCTGGTTCATCACCCAGATCGCGTACGGCGAGGCGAGCGCCACCATCGCGAAGATGAGCGACCACGGGCTGTCCACCAGCCGGTACTCGCCCATGATCTTGTACATCGGGATCGCGAGGAACGCGGCCGGGATGAGATAGGTGAGCAGCGCCACGTTGGTGATCGTGCGCCCGCCGCGGACCCGGATGCGGGTGATCGCGAAGTTGGCGCAGGCGCCGATCACGAGCGTGATCAGCGCCACCATCACCGCGACGAACACGCTCGTGCCGAGCTGCGACCAGAAGTACTGCACCATGTTGTGCTTCGCGCCCAGCACCAGCTCGAAGTTGTGCAGCGTCGGGTTCTTCGGGAAGAGCCCGCTCGCCACCGCCTCCTGCTGCGGCGAGAGCGCGATGATCATCAGGTGGTAGATCGGGATGATCGTCCAGAGGAAGACGACGATCCCGACGAGGTAGAGCGGCCAGTCGCGCGCGATCTTCACCGCGAACCCTAGTCCTGCGTGTGCTCGGCGGACAGCCGCTTCATCATGTACCAGACGATCGGCAGGATCGCGGGCATCGCGACGATGATCGAGGCGAGCGCCACGTCGATCTGGTCCATGCGCAGGTACCGGATGCCGAGCGTGGCGAGGACGTGGGTGGAGTCGATCGGGCCGCCGCCGGTCAGGAGGTACACCGAGTTGAAGTCGCCCAGGCTCCAGATCGTCGACAGGAGCACGCAGGTGAGATAGAGGCCGCGCAGGCTCGGCCAGCTCACGTAGCGGAAGGTCTGCCAGCGCGTCGCCCCGTCGACCGCGGCGGACTCGTACAGGTCCTTCGGGATCGCCATGCGGCCGGCGAGCAGGATCAGGGTCCAGAACGGCAGCGACTTCCAGATGTGCACGACGATCGCCCAGCCCAGGCCGTAATGGCGCTCGGTGAGCCAGCCCGGCCCGTCGATCTGGAACCACTTGAAGAGCAGCGCATTCACCATCCCCCATTCCGGGTTGAGCATCCAGCGGAACGACAGGATGGTCGGGATCGACGGCATCGCCCACGCGATCAGGAACAGCACCGAGAGCCAGCGGATCCAGGCCCGCTCCTGCAGGAAGAACGCCGACAGGCCGAGCGCGATCATCATCTTCACGTTCACGGCCACGACGAGAAAGATGACGGTATTCGCCAGCGTCGAGAGGAAGACCGGGTCCTGGAAGAGCTTGCGGTATGCAGCCGGGCTCGAGCCGAGCCAGATGCCGTAGAGAACCGGGAAGACCACGAACAGCGCGAAGACGGCGAAGTAGGGGACGAGCAGGACGACTCCCCAGAAGGTCTCCTCGGAGATCCCCTTCCCGGGCGGTGCCTGCGCGGGCGCCGGGAGCGCTACGCTGCTCATCGTTCATGGACGGGGGCGGCGGCACGCCGCCCCCGGGGAATCCGCGCTACTGCGCCAGGATCTGCTTCACTCGGGCGATCAGCTCGTCGGCCGCCTTCTCCGGCGCGACGCCGTCCTTCGCGATGCGCGCGGTCGCGCGGCCCCAGACGTTCTCGGCGTTGACGATGGTGAACTTCCAGTTGCGCGTGAAGGGGAAGAACACGATCCCCTCGGACACCTGCTGCTGCACGGCCTTGCGGTGCGGGTCCTTGCCGTCGGTCCAGAACGGCGCGACCGAGGCGCGCTTGGTCACCGGCACCCAGCGGCCGAGCGAGCCCTCGACGTAGGGCTGGAGATTCTCCTCCTCCAGGAAGAAGGCGAGGAACTCCTTGCCGCGCCGCTTGTTCTTGGCGTCGGCGAACACCACCGCGGTCTTGACCGCGGCGAGCTGCGGGAGCTTGCCCCCGGTGGCCTTTTCCGGGAAGCCGCGCGTGCGGATCTTCTGGTAGTAGTTGACGCGCGCGGTCTCCTTCTGCTCCGCCGTCGAGGTCGCGCGGTTCATCGTGTCGAACTGCGCCGCCGGGATCGAGATGGTCGCGTTGTGCGTCATCGCGGTCGTCTTGTTGGCGAAGTTCAGGTTGTTGTCGACGTCGCCCCAGTTCACCGACGAGGCGGGCGAGCAGCCCTTCTTCACGATCGCGGCGTAGTCGGCGAGCGCCTTCACGAGGCCCGCCCTGTTCTTCGGCTGGTCGAGGAGGAGCTTGCCGTTCTCGTCGACGATCTCCACGTCGTAGGCGTTCATGAACATGTGGAAGCTGTAGAACGTGTCGGACGCCTGCACGCTCGCCGGATGGCCGATCGCGAACACGCGGCTGCCCTTGGCGCGCGCCGCGGGCTGGTACTTGTCGCACCAGAAGCTCCAGAAGCCCTTCCAGTCGTTCGGGATGTCGGACTCCTTGAGGCCCGCGTCCTGGAGCATGTCGATCCAGTAGTTGATGTGCATCAGCTGCATCTCGACCGGCGCGGCGTAGTAGGCCTTCTGGCCGGTCTTGCCGTTTAGGAGCCACGTGGTCGAGAGCGGGCCGGGCAGCCACTGCGAGGCGATCGGCTTGATGATGTCGTCGAGGTTCTCCAGCTTGCCCTCGAAGGCCCACTTGCCGGTCACGCGGAAGTCGTAGGTGAGGCCGAAGCCGACGTCGGGCGGATTGCCCGCCTCGACTGCCGCAACCGACTTGGTGACGATGTCCTCGGGCGAGTAGAGCGAGAGATCGACCTTGACGCCGCTCTTCGCCTCGTACTTCTTGATGACGTCCTGCAGCGCCTGGTCCTCGGCGGGGTAGAACGCGCGGGTGAACCAGACGTTGATGCGCTCCTGCGCGAGGGCGCCGGACGACGCGAGAGCGAAGAGCGAGGTCGCGACGACACCCGCCACGCGGCAAACGGAACGCAGCATTTCTCCTCCTGTATCGACATGGCGCCGGCTCGCGCCGGCTTGTTGGACGAGCCCCGGCGGCGGGACTCAGGCGAGCGACGGTACGCGTATCGACCGGCAGTGTCAAACCTGCCGCCGCCCCCGCCGCGGCAGCTCGAAACACCCGCAACGTCATGTTGCATAAAGGTTTTTCGGCGTTCCGGAGTGCGCAAAGGGGTCGCGCCGCCGAATCGCGCTGCTATAATCACCCGTTCTCGCAACAACAACACGCACGAAGGAGGGCTCACACGTGGGCGACCGGTTGAAGGGCAAACGCGCCTTCATCACGGCGGCCGGGCAGGGCATGGGACGCGCCGCGGCGATCGCATTCAGCGCCGAAGGCGCGAGCGTCTGGGCCACCGACCTCAACGCCGATGCGCTGCGCTCGCTCGAAGGCACCCCGCGCGTCACCACGCGCGTGCTCGACGTCACCGACGGCGCCGCGGTCGAGCGGGTCGCGCGCGAGGCAGGCGCGATCGACGTCCTCTTCAACTGCGCCGGGATCGTCCATCACGGTTCGATTCTCGAGTGCAGCGAGCAGGACTGGGACCGCAGCTTCGAGGTCAACATCAAGTCGATGTACCGCGTGACGCGCGCCTTCCTGCCCGGGATGCTCGAGCGCGGCAAGGGCTCGATCATCAACATGGCCTCCGTCGCCTCCAGCGTGCGCGGCCTGCCGAACCGGCTCGCCTACGGCACGACCAAGGCGGCGGTGATCGGATTCACGAAGGCGATCGCGGCCGATTACGTGAAGCGCGGGGTGCGCTGCAACGCGGTGTGTCCGGGCACGGTCGACACGCCGAGCCTGCAGGGACGGATCAACGCGTTCGCCGACCCGGTGCAGGCGCGCAAGGACTTCGTCGCGCGCCAGCCGATGGGGCGGCTCGCGACCGTCGACGACATCACGCCGCTGCTCGTGTACCTCGCCTCCGACGAGTCCGCGTTCGCGACCGGCGTGGCCTTCCCGGTGGATGGCGGGATGACCATCTAGGGCCGGGTGGCGCGGCCCTCACCCAATCGCTAGATCTGGAGAACGAAAAGATGAAGCTGTGTCGTTGGGGCAAGAACGGCTATGAAAAGCCGGGGATGATCGACTCGCAGGGGATGCTGCGCGACCTGTCCGGGGTGGCTGCGAACATCGACCAGGACACGATCTCGCCCAAGGGGCTCGCGCGCCTGCGCAAGATCAGGCCGGAGTCGCTGCCGCTCATCAAGACCGAGCCGCGCTTCGGCGTGCCCTACACCGGCATCACCAAGTTCGTCGCGATCGGCCTGAACTACAGCGACCACGCGGCCGAGGCCGGGCTGCCGGTGCCCTCGGAGCCGGTGGTGTTCATGAAGGCCACGACCTCGATCAGCGGTCCCAACGACGACATCGTCCAGCCGCGCGGCTCGACCAAGCTCGACTGGGAAGTGGAGCTCGGCGTGGTGATCGGCACCAAGGCGCAGTACGTGTCCGAGGACAAGGCGCTCGAGCACGTGGCCGGATACTGCATCGTGAACGACGTGTCCGAGCGCTCCTTCCAGATGGCGACCAGCCAGTGGGACAAGGGCAAGGGCTGCGACACCTTCGGGCCGATCGGGCCGTGGCTCGTGACCACCGACGAGATCCCCAATCCGCAGGTCCTCGAGATGTGGCTCGACGTGAACACCGAGCGCATGCAGACCGGGAACACGCGCACGATGATCTTCTCGGTCGCGAAGATCGTGTCGCACGTGTCGCAGTACATGACGTTGATGCCGGG
The DNA here is from genome assembly GCA_964543155.1 of uncultured Enterobacteriaceae bacterium. Classification (GTDB taxonomy): domain Bacteria; phylum Pseudomonadota; class Gammaproteobacteria; order Burkholderiales; family SG8-39; genus JAGVSZ01. The sequence continues at coordinate 8,339 of CAZIXQ010000008.1, read as the reverse complement.
CGACATCATCACCACCGGCACCCCCCCGGGCGTGGGCATGGGCAGGAAGCCCGAGCCGGTCTGGCTGAAGCCGGGCGACGTCGTGACCCTCGGCATCCAGGGGCTCGGCGAGCAGCGCCAGCGGGTGGTCGCCTACGCGGGCAAGTGACCCTTGCGGCGCGGCTGTCGCCGCGCCCCCGCACAATGGGTCATCCCGGCAAACGCCGGGCTCCAGCGGACGGCCGCCCCCTTAGGGCGGCCGTTTCGTTTGCGGCGGGCGGCGGCGCGCGACTGCGTGTACGCTACGCTTTATGACAATGGCAAGGGGCGCGCCATGCAGGTGATGGTGCTCGGCGCGGGCGTCGTCGGGACGGCGAGCGCCTGGTATCTCGCGCGTGCCGGCCACGCGGTCACGGTGATCGAGCGCCAGGGCGCGGCGGGGCTCGAGACGAGCTGCGCGAACGGCGGCCAGGTGTCCGCCAGCCACGCCGAGCCCTGGGCGAACCCCGGCGTGCCCGCGAAGCTCCTGCAGTGGCTCGGCCGCGAGGACGCGCCGCTCCTCTTCCGGCCGCGCGCCGAGTGGCGGCAGTGGGCGTGGGGCGCGCGCTTCCTCCTCGAGTGCCTGCCGTCGCGCAACCGCGCCAACACGCGCGAGCTGCTCGCGCTCGCGCTCTACAGCCGTACCGCGCTGCAGCGCCTGCGCCACGAGACCGGCATCGAGTACGACCAGCTCGCGCGCGGCATCCTCGCCTTCCATTCCGACGAGGACGAGTTCCGGCGCGCCGCCGCGCACGCCGAGCTGATGCGGCGCCACGGCTGCGTGTGCGAGGTCAAGACGGCCGAAGCGTGCATCGCGATCGAGCCCGCGCTGCGGCACGCGGCCGCACGCATCGTCGGCGGGATCTACACGCCCGAGGACGAGTCCGGAGACGCGCTCAAGTTCACGCAGGCGCTCGCGCGGCTCGCCGCGGGCGAGGGCGTGCGCTTCGAATACGGGCGGACGATCAAGCGCATCGAGGCCGCCGGCGGCCGCGTGTGCCGCGTCGTGCTCGCGGACGCTGCCGGTCGCGACGACCCGGTGGCGGCCGATGCCTACGTCGTGGCGCTCGGGAGCTACAGTCCGCTCCACCTCGCGCCGCTCGGGGTGTCGATCCCGATCTATCCGCTCAAGGGCTACTCGATCACGCTGCCGCTCGAGGCCGCCGACGAGGCGCCAACGGTGAGCCTGACCGACGTCGAACACAAGCTCGTCTTCTCGCGGCTCGGCGCGCGGCTGCGCGTGGCCGGCACCGCGGAGATGGGTGGCTACGATACCGAGGTGAACGACGTGCGCTGCCAGGCGATCGTGCGGCGCGCGTTCGAGCTCTTCCCTGGGGCAGGGCATCCCGAGCGCGCCGAGTTCTGGACCGGCCTGCGCCCGGCCACGCCGTCCAACCTGCCCTGCGTCGGGCGCACGCGCTATCCGAACCTCTTCCTCAACACCGGGCACGGCACCCTCGGCTGGACGCTCGCGTGCGGCTCCGGCAAGGCGATCTCGGACATGGTGAGCGGGCGGGTGCCCGAGCCCGAGTTCCGCTTCATGGGGATCCCGGCGCGCGCGCGCGCGGTGCTCGCGGCGAGTCCCGGCCCGGGCTGAGAGGTCAGGCGGCGCGCTGCGCGCGCGGCGCCGGCTGCCCGCGCCGCACCTCGTCGCGCACGCAGTCTTCGGGCTGGAACAGCGCGGACAATTCGTCGACGAGCGCGCGCGCCCGCTCGGTGTTGTCGCGCGAATAGTTGCACACGTACGCGTCGAGGGTGACGCACGCGATCTCGGGCCAGGTATGGATCGCGACGTGCGACTCGGCGAGCACCACGCAGCCGGTCACCCCGGCGGCCGGGTCCGGCGCCCCGTCCGCGCCGGGGAACTGGCTGAAGAGGTCGCCGAGCGCCGTGAGGCCGGCGCGCTCGATCGCCGCCACGCAGCGGTCGCGCAGCGCGCGCGCGTCGGTCAGATAGCGGGCCTCCCCGCGGCAGCGGTACAGGTTGGCGAGGATGTGAAGTCCGTCCACTGCGGGTCCTCTAGCCGAGCTTCGCGATCATCGCCCCCACCACCGCGTCGATCAGCCGCCGCGAGATGCTGATCGGCTGCGGCAGCGGCGGGAGGCTGCGGACGTTAAACCACTGCGCGGACTCGATTTCAAGCGGATCGACGCGGATTTCGCCACTTTTCCAGTCCGCGGTGAACGCGATCATGAGCGAGTGCGGAAACGGCCACGGCTGGCTCGCGAAATAGCGCACGTTCTCGACCGTCACGCCCACCTCCTCGAGCACCTCGCGCTGCAGGCACTGCTCGAGCGTCTCCCCCGGCTCGACGAAGCCGGCGAGCGCGCTGTGCATGCCGGGCGGAAAGCGCGGCGAGCGCGCGAGCAGGATCTGGTCGGGCGCGCGCCGGACGAGCGCCATGATCGCCGGGGCGATGCGCGGATAGACGACGAGCCCGCAGGCCGGGCACTCGCGCGCGCGCTCGGTCGTGCGCGCGGCGGTGGGCGTCCCGCAGCGGCCGCAGTAGCCGTGCGTGCGGTCCCAGTCGACGAGCTGCAGCGCGCGCCCGGCGAGCGCGAACTGCGCGTCGGGCAGGCGCGTGAAGAGCGAGCGCAGCCCGCGCCACTCCCACCCGGGGGCTGCGGGCACGCTCGCGCCGACGTCGCACGCGAAGCAGTGCTCGGGGCCGAGCCGGCCGAGGTACTGCACGTGCGCGACCTCGAAGCCCAGGGCCTCGGGGTGGAGGATGACCGGCAGCTGCGGCGCGCCGCCGGCCGCGACGAGCAGGTCGCTCTCGCGGAAGACGAACCACAGCGCCGAGGAGATCGGGGCCGTGGGCGGCTGCACCGCGCCGACGTACTCGGCCGGCGCGGTGAAGGGCATCTCGCTCACGCGCGCTTGCGCAGCCGCCGCAGCAGCGACGAGGTGTCCCACCGCCCGCCGCCCATCGCCTGGATCTCGGCGAAGAAGCCGTCGATCTGGCGCGTGCCGGCGAGCGCAGCGCCGTTGCGCGCGGCCTCCTCGAGGCAGATGCGCAGGTCCTTGCGCATCCAGTCGACCGCGAAGCCGAAATCGTACTTGTCGGCGAGCATCGTGGCGCCGCGGTTCTCCATCTGCCAGGACTGCGCCGCGCCCTTCGAGATCGTGTCCAGCACGCGCTGCACGTCGAGCCCGGCGCGCAGGCCGAAGTCGATCGCCTCGGCGAGACCCTGCACCACGCCGACCACGCAGATCTGGTTCATCATCTTGGCGAGCTGGCCCGCGCCCGATGGGCCGATCAGCGTGACCGCGCGCGCGAAGCTGGCGATCACCGGCTGGGCGCGCTCGAACGCCCGCGGCTCGCCGCCGACCATCACGGTGAGGACGCCGTTCTCGGCGCCCGACTGGCCGCCGGACACCGGGGCGTCGAGGAAGTGGAACCCGCGCCGCGACGCCTCGGCGGCGAGCTCGCGGGCGACCTGGGCGGAGGCGGTCGTGTGGTCGACGTGGACCGCGTCCTTCGCCATCGCGCCGAACGCGCCGTTCGGCCCGACCGTGACCTCGCGCAGGTCCGGATCGTCGCCGACGCACGAGAACACGAACTCGGCGCCGTGCGCCGCCGCGGCCGGCGTCTCGGCGCGCCGGCCGCCGTGCTGCGCCACCCACGCCTCCGCCTTCGCGGGCGTGCGGTTGTACACCGTCACATCGTGGCCCGCCTTTGTCAGATGGCGGGCCATCGGCGCGCCCATGACTCCCAGACCGATGAACGCAACTTTCGCCATGCGGCGGCTCCTCGTATCGAACGCCGGCCGATTATAGAGCGCGCTTTGCAGTGCCCCGCGCGCGCGCTTTCCCGCCGTGCGCGGGCGCCTCGAGCGCGGCAAGGTGGCGGCCGCCCTCGGCGAGGAGAAAGCCCTTCAGCGCCTCGGCGATCGGCGACAGCCGCTTCTGCGCGAGGTGCACGACGTGCCAGTTGCGCACGAGCGGGAGCCCGGCGACGTCGAGGATCGCGAGCCGTCGCGTCGCGAGTTCGAGGCCCACCGTGTGGAGCGACAGGAGGGAAACGCCCATGCCCGCGATCACGGCCTGCTTGATGGTCTCGTTCGAGGCCATCTCCATGCTCACACGGAGCGCGAGCCTGTGCTCGGCGAAGAGTCGCTCGAGCAGCCCGCGCGTGCCCGAGCCGGGCTCGCGGATCACGAACGTCTCCTCGGCGAGCCGCGCGAGCGGGATGCGGCGCCTTCCGGCGAGGGGATGATCGGGCGCGGCGATGATCACGTGCGGGTGCGGCGCGAAGCCCTCGGCGACCGTGTCCACGTTCTGCGGCGGCCGGCCCATGATCGCGAGGTCGATCGCGTTCGCCGCGAGCAGACCGATGATCGCCTCGCGGTTGTCGACCTCGAGCTTCACCGTCACCCCCGGGTGCGCCTTGAGGAACCGCCCGAGCAGCTCGGGCACGAAGTACTTGGCCGTCGACACGAGCCCGATGGTGAGCCGTCCGCGCGTGAGCCCGCGCATCGCGCCGAGCGCCTCCTCCGCGGCGCGCAGCTCGCGGTCGATCGCGTGGGCGCGCGCCTGCAGTTCCCGGCCCGCCCCGGTCAGATGGATCTTCTTGCCGATCTGCTCGACGAGCGGGAGCCCTGCCTCCTGCTCGAGGCTCTTCACCTGCATCGACACCGCGGGCTGGGTGAGGTGGAGCTCCGCGGCCGCGCGCGAGAACGAGAGGTGGCGGGCGACCGCCTCGAAGACGCGCAGCTGGCGCAGCGTGACATGGCGCATCGGCATGGCGAACCCCTCCGCGATGGAAGAAAAGAGCTTATCAAATGCATAAGAAATCGTGACTTTCCCTTATGGTTGCGCGCGCCTACCGTTTGCCTGCGGCGCGCCAACCACCAGCGAGGAGAGCGGAGATGGGCAACATGGCTGATCGGTACAAGTCGGGCGTCATGCCCTACGCGAAGATGGGCTACTGGGATCCCGACTACGTGCCCAAGGACACCGACGTGATCGCGCTCTTCCGCATCACGCCGCAGGACGGCGTCGACCCGGTCGAGGCGGCGGCGGCGGTCGCCGGCGAGTCGTCGACCGCGACCTGGACCGTCGTGTGGACCGATCGCCTCACCGCCTGCGACCTGTACCGCGCCAAGGCCTACCGCGTCGATCCGGTGCCGGGCGGCGTCGGACAGTACTTCGCGTACATCGCCTACGACCTCGCCCTCTTCGAGGAAGGGTCGATCGCGAACCTCACCGCGTCGATCATCGGCAACGTGTTCGGCTTCAAGCCGCTCAAGGCGCTGCGGCTCGAGGACATGCGCATCCCGATCGCTTACCTGAAGACCTTCCAGGGTCCGCCGACCGGCATCGTCGTCGAGCGCGAGCGCCTCGACAAGTTCGGGCGCCCCCTGCTCGGGGCCACCACCAAGCCGAAGCTCGGGCTCTCGGGCAAGAACTACGGGCGGGTCGTCTACGAAGCGCTCAAGGGCGGGCTCGACTTCGTCAAGGACGACGAGAACATCAACTCGCAGCCCTTCATGCACTGGCGCGACAGGTTCCTCTACGTGATGGAGGCGGTCAACCGCGCATCCGCGGCCACCGGCGAGGTGAAGGGCCACTACCTCAACGTGACCGCGGCGACGATGGAGGACATGTACGAGCGCGCGGAGTTCGCCAAGGAGCTCGGCTCCTGCATCGTCATGATCGACCTGGTGATCGGCTACACCGCGATCCAGTCGATGGCGAAGTGGGCGCGTCGCAACGACATGATCCTGCATCTGCACCGCGCCGGGCACTCCACCTACACCCGCCAGAAGACCCACGGCGTGTCCTTCCGCGTGATCGCCAAGTGGATGCGCATGGCGGGGGTCGACCACATCCACGCCGGGACCGTCGTCGGCAAGCTCGAAGGCGATCCGAACGTGATTCGCGGGATCTACGCGACGCTGCGCGACGAGGTCACCGCGCAGAACCTCGAGCACGGCCTGTTCTTCGAACAGCCGTGGGCGGGGCTGCGCAAGGTGATGCCGGTCGCCTCCGGCGGGATCCACGCCGGCCAGATGCACCAGCTGCTCACCTACCTCGGCGAGGACACCGTGCTCCAGTTCGGCGGCGGCACCATCGGCCACCCGATGGGCATCCAGGCCGGGGCGACGGCGAACCGCGTCGCGCTGGAGGCGATGGTCAAGGCCCGCAACGAGGGGCGCGACATCTGGAACGAGGGCCCGCAGATCCTGGCCGACGCGGCGAAGTGGTGCAAGCCGCTGCGCGCGGCGCTCGACACGTGGAAGGACGTCACCTTCGACTACCAGTCGACCGACACGGCCGACTACGTGGCCACGCCGCTGGCCGCCTGACCCGGAGCCGACCATGCGAATCACCCAAGGCACCTTCTCGTTCCTGCCCGACCTGACCGAAGACGAGGTCCGGGCCCAGATGGAGTACGCGCTCGCCCAGGGCTGGGCGTGCTCGATCGAGTACACCGACGAGCCGCACCCGCGCAACACCTACTGGGAGATGTGGGGCAACCCGATGTTCGACCTGCGCGACGCGGCGGGCGTGCTCGCCGAGCTGCGCGCCTGCCGCGCCGCATTCCCGAACCACTACATCAAGGTCAACGCGTTCGACTCCACGCGCGGCTGGGAGTCGATGCGCCTGTCGTTCATCGTCAACCGGCCGCCCGAAGAGCCCGGCTTCCGCGTCGAGCGCGAAGAGGCGAGCGGCCGCAGCGTCCGCTACACGATCCGCAGCTACGCCATGCAGCGGCCCGAGGGCCGCCGCTACGAGTAGGCGCCGGCGATGGCTCTGGTCTCGATGCGCCAGCTCCTCGACCACGCGGCGGAGCATGGCTACGGCATTCCGGCGTTCAACGTGAACAACCTCGAGCAGATCCAGGCGATCATGCAGGCGGCCGACGAGACGGCGAGCCCGGTGATCATGCAGGGCTCGGCGGGGGCGCGCAAGTACGCCGGGGAGGCCTTCCTCCGCCACATGGTGCTCGCTGCCGCGGAGCAGTATCCGCACATCCCGGTGGCGATCCACCAGGACCACGGCGCGAGCCCGACGGTCTGCCAGCGGTCCATCCGCTCCGGATTCACCAGCGTCATGATGGACGGCTCGCTCAAGGAGGACATGAAGACGCCCGCGCCCTACGACTACAATGTCGCGGTCACCGCGAGGGTGGCCGAGATCGCGCACGCGGTCGGCGTCTCGGTGGAAGGCGAGCTCGGGTGCCTCGGTTCGCTCGAATCCGGCATGGCCGGCGAGGAGGACGGCTCGGGCGCGGAAGGACGGCTCACGCGCGAGCAGCTCCTGACCGACCCGGAGCAGGCGGCGGACTTCGTGCGGCGGACCCGCGTCGATGCGCTGGCGATCGCGATCGGCACGTCGCACGGCGCCTACAAGTTCTCGCGCAAGCCGACCGGCGACATCCTGGCGATCGACCGCATCCGGGCGATCCACGAGCGCATCCCCAATACCCATCTGGTGATGCACGGCTCCTCGTCGGTGCCGCAGGAGTGGCTCGAGGTGATCCGCGAGCACGGCGGGAAGATCAAGGAGACCTACGGCGTGCCGGTCGAGGAGATCCAGGCGGGCATCCGCAACGGCGTGCGCAAGGTCAATATCGACACCGACATACGCCTTGCGATGACCGGCGCCATGCGGCGCTACCTTGCGCGGCATCCCGACGACTTCGACCCGCGCAAGCCGCTGAAGGAGGCGATGCTCGCCGCGAAGTCGATCTGCCGGCAGCGTTTCGAGGAGTTCGGATGCGCAGGCCGCGCGCCGCAGATCCGGCCGGTCGCGCTCGACGCGATGGCCGAGCGCTACGCGCGCGGCGAGCTCGATCCCGTCGTCCACTAGCGCAGGCGCCGTGTCCGCCCCCGCCCTCGCCGAAGCCACCGAGCCCGCGATCGACCTCGCGGCGATCTACCGCGACTCGCACGTCGCGGAGGTGCTCGCGCAGCTCGACCGCGAGCTGGTGGGGCTCGCGCCGGTGAAGACGCGAATCCGCGAGATCGCCGCGCTTCTCGTGGTGGAGCGGGCGCGCAGCGGGCTCGGCCTCTCGACCGGCGCCCCGTCGCTGCACATGTCCTTCACCGGAAATCCCGGCACCGGCAAGACGACCGTCGCCGTGCGCATGGCGGAGATCCTCCACCGCCTGGGGTACGTGCGCAAAGGCCACCTCGTCGCCGTGACGCGCGACGATCTCGTGGGACAGTACATCGGGCACACGGCGCCGAAGACGAAGGAGGTGCTCAAGAAGGCGATGGGCGGGGTGCTGTTCATCGACGAGGCCTACTACCTGTACCGGCCGGAGAACGAGCGCGACTACGGGCAGGAGGCGATCGAGATCCTGCTGCAGG